>NZ_JAAVWA010000003.1:0-350007 GCF_017355725.1 Anabaena sp. 54 | reverse complement strand
TCCCCTACCTCCCCTACCTCCCCTACCTCCCCTACCTCCCCTACCTCCCCTACCTCCCCTACCTCCCCTACCTCCCTCCGCAACAACCCGACGGTATAAGAAAAATATGGAACAAGGTTACTCAGACAAAGCATACCGTTGGAATCGGGAAGAATACTCTAGCAAACGCCGCTTTGTGGATATTTGGTCTTTTGTCTTGACCTTGATGTTCAAAATTTGGCGCTATAACAAAGCTTGGAGTTACTCCGGTGGTGTAACAGAATCTAAGCAAGCAGCTAGACGCAAAGCCCAAGCAATCTGGATTAGAACCACGTTTTTAGATTTGGGTCCGACTTTTATTAAGATTGGACAATTGTTTTCAACTCGTGCGGATATTTTCTCTGCTGAATATGTGGAGGAGTTATCTAAGTTACAAGATAGAGTCCCAGCATTTAGTTATGAACAGGTAGAAGGAATTATTGAGCAGGAATTAGGTAAGACTGTTCCCACACTTTTCCAAGATTTTGAACCTGTTCCCCTCGCTGCTGCTAGTTTGGGTCAAGTCCACAAGGCCACCTTGTATACTGGTGAGTCCGTAGTTGTCAAAGTCCAACGTCCAGGACTCAAAAAGCTGTTTGAAATTGATTTAGGCATTCTTAAAGGTATTGCCCGCTATTTTCAAAATCATCCTAAATGGGGACGCGGCAGAGATTGGATGGGTATATATGAAGAATGTTGTCGCATTCTCTGGGAAGAAATTGATTATCTGAATGAAGGACGCAATGCCGATACTTTCCGCCGGAATTTCCGCCCTTATGATTGGGTAAAAGTACCGAGAGTTTATTGGCGTTATGCTACTTCTAGAGTAATTACTTTGGAGTATGTGCCGGGGATTAAAGTTAGTCAGTATGATGCTTTAGATGCTGCGGGTGTAGATAGAAAAGCGATCGCTCGCTATGGCGCACAAGCCTATCTCCATCAACTGCTCAATAATGGTTTCTTCCACGCTGACCCCCACCCTGGTAATCTGGCAGTTAGTCCCGACGGCGCTTTGATTTTCTACGACTTCGGGATGATGGGAACAATTAAATCCAATGTCCGCGAAGGATTAATGGAAACCTTATTTGGTATCGCTCAAAAAGACGGCGATCGTGTGGTAAAATCTCTAGTTGATTTAGGAGCGATCGCCCCAGTTGATGACATGGGACCTGTCCGTCGTTCAGTCCAGTTTATGCTGGATCACTTCATGGATAAGCCCTTTGAAAACCAATCGGTGGCAGCTATCAGTGAAGACTTGTATGAACTCGCTTATGATCAACCATTTAGATTTCCAGCCACTTTTACCTTCGTCATGCGTGCCTTTTCTACCCTGGAAGGAGTCGGTAAAGGTCTAGATCCAGAATTTAACTTTATGGAAGTTGCCCAGCCTTATGCAATGCAGCTTATGACAGATAACAGTAGTTCTGAGGGGAATAGCTTCTTGAATGAATTAAGTCGTCAAGCAGTCCAAGTTAGTAGCACTGCTTTAGGATTACCACGGAGATTAGAAGATACCCTAGATAAAATAGAACGTGGGGATATCCGGCTGCGAGTTCGCTCCGTCGAAACTGAACGCCTGATCCGGCGGCAGAGTAATATACAACTGGCAATAAGTTATGCTCTTATTATCAGTGGTTTTACAATTGCTGGTACAATTCTCCTAGTTAGCCATTATGTCTGGTTAGCAAGCTTTATTGGTTTAATTGCCGCATCAGTTTCATTCATGCTGATTCGGTTGCTTTTACGCCTCGACCGTTATGATCGGATGTATTAATTAATTGTTCACGAAAAATCTATGAAACTTGAATCTACCGGTTGTACAGATCGGGGGCGTATTCGTGCTTATAATCAAGATTCCTACTATATTGATCCCGCAGGGCGATTCTTTATAGTCGCTGACGGGATGGGTGGTCATGCAGGAGGAGAAGAGGCTAGTCGCATCGCTACTGCCGAAATTTGTGCATATCTAGAGCAAAATTGGCAATCCCCCGAATCTTCCTCAAAACTCCTAGAACAAGCTTTATCCACTGCAAATAAAGCCATAGTTCAAGATCAGCAAAATCATCCTGAACGTGCTGATATGGGAACGACAGCCGTAGTAGTAGTTATCCGTCCATCTGAGTTACCTGTATGCGGTCATGTTGGTGATTCCCGTCTCTACCGTCTGCGAGAATCACAATTAGAACAAATTACAGAAGACCATACATGGATTGCCAAAGCCATGAAAATCGGTGATATTACTCTTGATGAAGCTAGGGTTCATCCCTATCGTCATGTTTTATCCAGTTGTTTAGGTAGGGAAGACCTGAATCAGATTGATATTCAGCAACTAACTCTGGAAAATGGCGATCGCCTACTCCTCTGTAGTGATGGACTCACAGAAGAACTCATAGATCAGAAAATCTTTAAATACATCAACGACGCACCCAATTTAGAAAAAGCTGCTCACACCCTAGTTGAAGCCGCCAAAGAACAAGGTGGACACGATAATATTACCGTTGTCCTTGTGTCCGTAAAAGCCTAATTTTCCAGTCTCCCCTCGTTCCCATACTCTGTATGGGAATGAACTCCAGAAGGCTCTGCCTTCAACAACAGATTTAGGCAGAGCCTCTGTGATAGCATTCCCAGTCAGAGACTGGGAACGAGATGAACCCTTCCCCCTTGCCTAACTAAAAAAGTAAATATACTTAACAATTTGTTCAAATTGAGCATTTTTTATATTAACAATTTGATAAAAATATTTTTAATCTCCAAAAATTACAACAGGAGCTTAAATTTCTATAATTTCCACAATTGACATATTGCACCTTGTAGTCTGTCTTAAATAAATAGCAAATAAGCGGTTAAGACATCAGATAATCAAAATCAGTGCCAAGCATAAAACTTGCCTGTGTCCTGATTTCTCACCCATAACCTCTAAATAGCAACCAACCCATAACTACTGTAATTTAAAGAATCTCCACCAAAATCAAACCATCCAACTTGCACAAATCCGCTCTCTGCGGAGTTGATTCTTGTATCAATAGATTCAATACCAGCACATACCTCGGAAAAATAAATTCAAAAAGATGGGCAAATTGTCAAAGACTTGTTATCTTTCTTAATATAGAGAAACAAATGTTAAGCAAAATCTAGCCCAAGGATTACCTCTTCGGACTTTTATGTAATTCAACAGATTGCAAATAAAGGAACTAAGGAATTTAAATAACAAGCAACAGCCTGTTTTACCTTTAAATACTGACTTCCAACTTTTCAATTCTGTTATCAATTTCGACTTTAAACCTTGTTTGTTTTGGAGTTCATTATGAATCAACGAACTGAACTATCTTTGGAACAGCAATTTAGCATTCGCTCCTTTGCTACACAAGTCCAACACATGAGCCACGAACAAGCTCAGGATTTTTTGGTCAAACTTTATGAGCAAATGGTCGTCCGTGAAGCAACTTACCAAGAAATGCTCAAACACCAATGGGGTCTAGAATCAGATCCCAATATGGCATAGGGTTACGAATGAGTAACTTCTCCTGTATCGCAGTGGGCGACCTCCTTCTCTTGCTCGTTTCCAGACAGGAAAAAAGCTGGGGATGCTGGGGCGTTAACTTCGATTACTACTACAGCATAGTGTAAATAGGTTGACACTCCCCGGTCCAAAGACGCGGGGATTCTATAGAGAGTTTCCCTTATAAGAATTTTAGATTTTAGATTTTAGATTTTAGATGAAAAAAATTTGGTATAAGAGGTTGTTTGAAAAGTATTAGATGAAACCGATAATCTCCAGAAACCTAACCCCCCTTCCCCCCTTCCCTACCTCTCCCTAGCCCTCTCCTTAAAGGCTACGGTGTACCACAAGTGGTATCTGCAAGGGTTGATGATGTATTTCATTTAAGTGCATACCGCTATATCAGGAAGGGACAGAAAATTACTTATGTTGTATGATAAAGGTTATACAGTCATCTGCCACAGATTATGATCTGCTGTTTAAACCCGGATTGTTCCCAAGCTATCAACCCTGATCATAACAAGTTCTGTCAAAGTTGCAGAACCCCGTTAATACCATTATTAATCAATCGCTTTCGAGTATTGCGGGTGCTTTCTGCTGAAGGTGGTTTTGGGAGAACCTATTTAGCGGAAGATAGCCAGAAACTCAATGAAACTTGTGTAATCAAGCAACTTGCACCTAAACAGTCAGGAACTTACGCTTTAAAAAAAGCCACAGAATTATTTATTGAAGAAGCTAAACGCTTACAAGATTTAGGAGAACACCCGCAAATAACAATGCTGTTTGCTTATTTTGAAGATAATGGTTTTCTCTATTTAGTACAACAGTTTATTAAAGGGGATAATTTATTAGATGAATTAAAACAAAAGGGTAAATATAACGAAAATCAAATTCGGGAATTATTACTAGATTTATTACCATCTTTAAAGTTTATTCATGAGCGCCAGGTTATTCATCGGGATATTAAACCACAGAATATCATGCGCCGAGCCAGTGATCGTAAGTTGGTATTAATTGATTTTGGGGCATCGAAACAATTAACTACCACAGTTCACACCCAAATAGGAACACGAATAGGTACTCATGGTTATAGTCCACTGGAACAAATTCAGCTTGGTGAAGCTTATCGAGCCAGTGATTTATTTGCTTTAGGTGCAACTTGTTTTCATCTTTTAACAGGGGTTCATCCTTTTAATTTATGGACAAGAAATGGTTTTAGTTGGGTGAATAATTGGCAACAACATTTATCATGGGTTCACCGGAAAACGAAGCAAGAAGGAATTCAACCGAAAGTCCCCAACATCAAGTTACTGTTCCTAGTTTCTTCATGGGAAAATATCAATTGACACAGGCACAATATCAAGCTATCATGGGTGGTAACCCTTCTGCATTCAAAGGCAATAATCGCCCAGTTGAACGAGTCAGTTGGAATGATGCAGTTAAATTCTGTGAAAAGTTAAGTCAAAAAACAGGAAAAAACTATAAATTACCCAGTGAAGCTGAATGGGAGTATGCTTGTAGAGCCGGAACTACTACACCGTTTTATTTTGGTGAAAGCATAACCACTGATTTGGTAAACTATGATGGTAATTACACCTATGTTTCTGCACCAGAAGGCAAAAACCGTCAACAAACCACAGATGTAGGTTCTTTTCCCCCTAACGCTTCTGGTTTGTATGATATGCACGGTAATGTGTGGGAATGGTGTTTGGATGATTATATAGATAATTATAGTGATGCGCCTAGAGACGGTATTGCTTTGACAGGACGAAGCGATGTAAAACTGCTGCGCGATGGTTCGTGGTTCAACGGTCTTGCTAATTGCCGTTCTGCTTTTCGCTACCCCTACACTCTCGACTTCGGCAACGACATTGTTGGTTTTCGGGTTGTGTGTAGTGGTGCGGCGAGGACTTAGTAGCCCTTTACACTCTTGCTCTTTTGCTCTTTTCTTTTCTTTCTCTTTTCCCTTCTTAACCCCCGCCGTTAGGCGGAAAAATAAAATTTTTTCTTTCGACAGTAAAGCAGATTGTGGTGTCTTTGCTTAGGATAGCACACATTTTTTAAATTGTCAGAATCAGGATATCCGGTTACTGAGCGAAGTCGAAGTACAGGATTTAAGGATTTACAGGATGTTATTGATAAATTGCTGGTTTTCCTTTGCGTCTTTGCGTGAAAATGAATATTCAATATTGTCAGAATCAGGATTTCCAGGATTTGAGGATTTACAGGATGTTATTGATAAATTGCTGGTTTTCCTTTGCGTCTTTGCGTGAAAATGAATATTCAATATTGTCAGAATCAGGATATCCAGGATTTAAGGATTTACAGGATGTTATTGATAAATTGCTGGTTTTCCTTTGCGTCTTTGCGCGAAACTGAATATTGTCTGAATCAGGATTTTTGTAATATCCATATCCCTATCCCTAAATTATTTTAAATGAATTGAGTATTTATAATTTTTATTTTGAAAATTTTATGTTGAAAATCGTATATATTAACATTAATCATAAACTCTTAAACCCTAAAAACACAACTCAAACAAACATCCTGGAAATCCTTAAATCCTGGATATCCTGATTCTGACAATTTAATTTTATAACCTCATGAGTTTTGACAACGTTTGTAAACTACTAGCAGAAAAATATCCCTTTGATTTTGCTAAATGGTTACTTCCCCAAGCACCAAAAACCATCAAAGTCTTAAAAACCGAATTGAGTATAGAACCAATTCGCGCTGATTTTGTCACCTTCTTACAAACAGAAAATCGGATTTTACATATTGAATTTCAAACCAACCCACAATCTAAACCTCCAATTCCTTTTAGAGAGTTAGACTATTCAGTGAGATTAATCCGTACATATCAAGTTCCTGTAACCCAAGTAGTGATTTTCCTGCAAGAAACAAATGATCCAATTGTTTTTACTGAAGAATATATTAACGAAACAACACGACACCGTTATCGTGTAATCAGAATGTGGGAACAAGATTCAGCTTTATTTCTCAATAATCTGGCATTATTACCATTAGCACCATTAACACAGACAAATTCACCTCAAAGCCTATTATCCCAGATTGCCAATAATGTTGCTAAAATTGCAGATAGGGAGACTAAACAGAATATTGCCGCTTACACAGAGATTTTAGCAGGTTTGCGATTTGAGAAAGACTTTATTCGTCAATTGTTAAGTGAGGATATTATGCAAGAATCAGTCATTTATCAGGACATTTTGCAGAAGGGAGAAAGAATTGGAGAACAAAGAGGAGAAGTTAAATTTTGTCTACGTTTACTTAATCAACGGTTTGGGGAAATTGATTCTTTAATAGTTGAAAAAGTCAAAGGTTTACCTGTTGAACAGTTAGAAAATTTAGGTGCTGCGTTGTTTAATATTTCTGAAGTTGCTGATTTAGTAACTTGGTTAAATCAACAAGATCATTAGAAATAATAATTTGTGGTGTTGGGTTTTGCAACCCAACCTACTTGATAATTATAAATTTTTCATTAAAGCTACTAAAATTTTCATTAAAATTTCTAAATCATTGGGGACACGATAAAGGTTTAAATCTTGAGTAATTTCTTTTGATTCCCGATGTAAAATTACAAATTGCCAAATATTACCAATAGAAACTGCACCATACAGGATAGGATTATCAATAGGAGACCAATTATCAAAGGCAATTAATTCTACGGCTAATTGGACAATTCCCCTTTCTAAATCGGCATTTTTAGCTTCAATAACTAATAATTGGTTATCAGCTTTAATATAATAATCAACAACTCCTTTTAATTGATTATTGATATTTAACCCATACTCTACTCTAACTTTAGCATGGGTATAGTGAATTAGTTCCATAATTACAGGAGCAATTAAAAATTCTCTTCTGGCGGTTTCACTGGTTAAACTAATATAGGGTAAACTTTCTTCAATACGATTTTTTAGATCTGTTAATCTTTCTAAATTTTGTTGAGTTGTTGGTAAAGTTAGAGATTGTGATTGAAACTTATAGCCAAAATATCCTATAATTTCATCTGGTTCATAATTCAATTTGAAATAATCAGCAAATGTGTAGGATTGATTAGAGTCAATTATTTGTATTTTTCCCATAATTCTATTTTTAACTCTTCTCGATAGGAAAAACCCGCTAATCCCCCCATTATACCTCCATAATTAACGGATATTCAAATTGAGAAGGTAAATCTTGTAAATGAAAATTATGATTTTTTTCTTTCTCCAATTCCAATAATACCTTAGCTTTGATAGTGAGTACAGGAATAAATGGTACTGCTTATATTATATTTCTCTGTGTCCTCTGCGCCTGGAGCGTGAAAAAAACTTCCAAACCAAAGACACAAAAACGCCCAGAAAAACCCTTTGCGTCTTTGCGCCTTTGCGTGAGATATTTCTTAACCTACATTAGCAACATAAGGACTTGTTAACTTATCCAATTGCTGAGTTAACAGACTGAGGAACAAACCCACATCAGTCACCACACCTACAGATTCTATTGAACCGCGATCGCTCAATTTTGTCACCACAGCCGGGTTAATGTCCACACAAACCATCTTCACACCTGCGGGAGTCATATTTCCCACCCCAATAGAATGCAGCATGGAAGACAGCATCAAAATCATGTCTGCACCTTCAATGATTTTAGAATATTCCTGTTGTGCTAAAATCAAGTTCATTTGGGTATCGGGTAACGGACCATCATCCCGAATTGAACCAGCGAGAGAAAAGGGAATGTTATTTTTCACACATTCATACATCACCCCACTTTTCACCACTCCCGCTTCTACAGCTTTAGCAATGCTACCAAAACGGCGGACGATATTAATGACTTTTAAATGATGTCGGTGGCCACCGCGCACAGCTACACCGCGCTTCATATCCACACCCAGGGATGTTCCCAGCAGGTTTTGTTCCATATCATGAACAGCGATCGCATTTCCACCCAAAAGTCCCTGTACATAGCCTTCTCGCACTAAGCGACAGAGATGTTCACCGCCACCTGTGTGAATTACCACAGGACCTGCCGTAACAACTACTTTACCACCGCTATCCTTAATTTTACGTAATTCCCAAGCCACCTGTTCCACGACTAATTCCACCCGTCTTTCGCTGGAAACACCGGAAGACATAAAGCTGAACTCTTGGGAATTGCGTTGTTCGCGTGATTCAGCTTTGCGGACGGTGCGGATACCTAAAACATCTACAACTACTTTGTCGCCGATTTCTAAATCCCGGAGGAGTTTGCATTTTGCTACTATACCATTAGCAGTTGTGGAAATAGCGATCGCCCCATCCATGCGTTGATTTTGCACCTTCAGCCATTCTCCATTTACACGAATTTCAGTAGGATAAATCGTGCTGACATAGAAATCATCAGGAGCAACACCCGCTTGGATCACAGGTTCTAATCTAGTATCTCGTTCGTCTTGGGGTAAATCAACTGCACCCAAATCAATCAACTGGGAGATGATTTCTTCCATCACTTCGTGAGATGGTGCAGATACCCTCACCTCAGCCGCAGATGTACTTTGACGTTGTTCTCCCAAGTTGAATTTGAGAACTTGGAAACTTCCCCCCATTTCCACAATTAAATCTAAAGCGCGGTTAATTAAACCTGCATCTAGCAAGTGTCCTTCCATGCGAATGACACGACTTTCTACAGAAGCATTAGCGTGAATTTCCTCGCCAATAGGTTCTGTTACCCGCAAAGTCAAGCATTTAGCCGCCCCACCGGCTTTGAGAAATTCTGTTAACGGTGTTTCAATGACTTGGAAACCAACTTCAGCCAAACGTGATTTTAAACTCTCACTGGCTTTGTTCATAATCACGATGCTATCCACATTCACCGCATTACAAGCAAAGTTAACAGCATCAGCTTCTTCAATAGCAATCCGCTTTTCAGGTGCGACGCGCATTTCAATCACGCGGTTAGAGTAAGAATCAAACGCACCAGGATAATACAGCAAATAACCATTCGCCAAAGGACAGAAGCAGGTATCAAGATGATAAAAACGTTCATCCATCAACCGCAAAGAAATCACCTCAATGTCCAGCCATTTAGCCAGGTAGGGGTGAGAATCTAATTCTGACCGGAAACCATATCCAGCCCACAACCAGCGTCCTTCTCGGTCTAGGAGTGCATCACCAGCACCTTCAAAGGGGAGGTCTTTAGGAAGTGTGTAAACATTAAAACCATTTTGTTCAAACCACTGTTGAAAATACGGTTCTTCTCCTTGGCGTTCTTTATGCAAAAAGCGGCTAAGAACGACGTTTTCACCAAGGACTAAACCCGCGTTAGCACTGAATACCATATCAGGCCAACCTTTCTCTGGGGCAACTAAATCAACAATGGCGTGATTTTTAATGACATTGTATAATTTATTCCATTGCTCTACGGCGCGATCGCGTGATGACTTATGAATATTCCCTTCCATCCAAGGATTAATCACATAATCCACATCATAATGGTCAGGAGCGCACATCAAAAACCGAATTTGGGAAACCATAAAAATCTTACTAACTTCTAAAATGCTACTAATTTCTTCTGGATACAGAGTTGTGGTGATCCAATTCTGTCAAATCTGCTACTTAACCTCTACCTTTTGCTCTTGGTAGGCTTTACAAGGATATCGTTCTTATTCTATTACCACTAGGGACAATGTGAAGTATATGAAGTAAAAAAGTTTGGATGCTAATGCAATATTAACTTGTTAATTGATGGGTGATTCTGATTATTGGCTTAACTTGCTCTACAATAATTAAGTTATGGAGTTTTCTATTATGCCCCCTACCCTAAAAGCAGTCTATCGTAACGGCACATTCATTTTGGAAACAGTCTGTAATTTGCCTGAAGGTTCTGAGGTGGAATTACTCGTCCAATCAAGTTCTGTTGTTTCACCTCCCATTTCAGATGTAGAAAGTAAACAACGTTTTCTCAAATCTCTAATTTCACGAATGCAGCAAAATCCAATTCCATCAAATGCACCTCATTTTACACGGGAGATGCTGCATGAACGCCGTTGATACTAAAATGGTATTTTCTATTTGGAATATAGACGAAAAATGAAAATCAAATTCTCTAACTTAGGCAGTATTCAAGAAACAGAGTTAGATTTGCGTCCTTTGACAGTAATTATTGGACCTAATAACTCAGGTAAAACTTATATTGCTTATTCTACCTATGGTTTATGGCAGCGTGCTGGTACAAATATCAATTCAACCAATATTACATCTGATCAATTAGGGATTGAACAGAAAGGTGAAGGTCTTTGGTCACTGAAAATAGATAATAAGCTGCTGGATTTTTTTATCAGAGAGTCTGAAGAGATGTCCAGGGTTTTTAAAGGAGAAATTCTAAAATCATTTTTTCAAGATTCAAGTGGTAAACTTTTTTATCAAACATCATTTGAGATGATAATTTCTCGCCAAGAAGTCAAAAATGCAATCAATAAATTAATTCAGGAAGAATATTTACATTTAGCAGATACTACTTATTATAAAATAAGTTATCAAGATGATATTTTATGCTTTGAACTCCAATCTAGAGATTTAGCTAAAACTGAACAAAATAACTTAAATATATCAGAATTTATGCGTGCTTTTAAACATAAACCTGATGTAATATTTATCCTTAACATTAAACGGAAACTTTTTGGTAGCAGCTACCCATTCCCTGCGGAAAGAAATGCTTTTATAAATACCTATAAAATCTTACAGAATAGACGATATGAACTTCTTAAAAAAAATAAAAGAGAATTATTTAGTAACAGTAATTCAGTAAAACAGCTTAGTTTATTTGATGTGTTAAAAGATCAAACCGATCAAGATGATATTCGTTATTCACAAGCAGTAGAAGATTTAGAAGATTTTTTAAATTTATTATCTGAAAGCGATCAAGATGATGTTCGTTATCCACAACCAGTGGAAGATTTTTTACATTTATTATCTGAAATAGAACTTCAAACAATACCGAAGATTAATTCAAACAATAAAAACGAATTTCAGAAATTAGCAGATGAGATTGAAAAACAGCTACAAAACAAAAATAAAACTAATTTAAAACCTACTAAGCTAGGTGGAAAAGAAATAAAAGTTTTAGTTAAAAAAGGTTTAGAAATTGATCTATATAATGCTTCATCTTCTATCAGGCAACTTGCACCATTACTGTTATATTTAAGATATCGTGCAAGTAAAGGTGATTTTTTGGTGATAGATGAACCAGAAATGAACTTACACCCAGAATCACAAGCAAAGCTACTGGAAGCATTATCTATTCTTGTTAATCTTGGTGTGAGAATCTTACTCACAACCCATAGTCCATATATTATGGCGCATCTAGATAATTTAGTTAATGGTAATCATGAAAATCCTGAAATATTAAAACGTCAATGTTCATATTTATATCTTCAAGATGAAAGAGCATTTTTACCTATTGATCAAGTTAGCGCGTATGAAATGAAAGATAACAAATTAGTTTCATTGCATGATCCAGATTATGGTATTAGATGGGATACTTTAAGTGATGTTTCTGTAGATATTCAACAAAAGTTTTTTCAAATTTATGAAGCAGGACAAGAAAAAGCAGATGAAACAGAAGAATAATCTTGCTAAAATTCTCAAAGACAAAAAAGATAAACTCAATTGGCAAAATTTTAATTTTCTAGAAAATATGCTGGTGTTTAGTACAATGCGTACAATGCCAGGAAGAAATGCTCCACCAGAAAGTGGAGTACATTTTCGGATAACTTTAGATTCTCAAAATGATGCTATATGTATTTTATTTAAAATAGATAGAGATCATCAGAAAAATGATCCTCTAATAAGAGAGCAAACAGTAAGAAGACCAGATTATATGTCTCTTTATATTGATTCTAAATCTTGCATTTGCACTATCATTGAAATGAAAGGTACAAGTAGTGATGAATTGAAGCGCGGAATAGATCAAATTGTAAAATTGAGAGATATTTTAAAAACTGAAATTTCTGATCATTTACCCACAAAACTAAAAATTAAATTTCAAGGAATTTTATTAACTCCATTTAATTCAAAAGTTCCCAAGGAACAAATAGCAGAAGAAGCTGCAAAAGGTTTCATTATTTTACAAATTCAATATAAGAATAAGGCTGAATTATATCCTTATGTTTCTAAGTTAAATGAGTTAACGGATAAATATAATCATCAAAAAATTACTGAATCAACTACTTTATTCATTGAGGATATTTTAACAACAAGAGCATTACCAAAACGTATACCTGATGACTACTATTCTAGCAATTTTCTAGTTGAAAATAATAGAGAAGGAATTTATATCAACTATTTATTACCAAATGACAGCGATTATATAACTTTATTATCGAATACAAAATATACTGAAATTAATATAGATGAAAGTGAATGCAAAGAGAACATAAAAAATGAATTAGAGTTACTTAATCTGATAAATAGATTAGCAATCAAGTTTTCAAATAACCAAATATCAAATTATGACAACTAACACAGCTAGTAATCAAAGCTTTAAAAGACTGTTACAAGGTTTAGGAAAAGCTTCCGAAAGTCAAATTAAATCGGTTTTAGCTGAACGTGAAGTAGCACAACCAGAAGCAGAATTAACTCCTGAAATTATTACCTCTCTTCAACAAAAAATAAGTAATGCAACGAGAGTGTAAGACCAAAAAAGTAATGGTGGGTTACATTTTTGCTAACCCACCCGACAAGGAAATATTTACTGTTATGAAAACCTACTTGTTAGGTTGAGGAGTCATCCGCAAATAAGGTTTAATTTCTGCATAACCTTTAGGAAACTTAGCCTTGAGGACTTCAGGATCTTTCAAAGAAGGGACAATTACCACATCTTCACCATCTTTCCAGTCTGCGGGAGTAGCAACACTGTAATTATCAGTTAATTGCAGAGAATCAATGACGCGCAAAATTTCATCAAAATTGCGGCCAGTGCTGGGAGGATAGGTGAAAGAAAGACGCAGTTTTTTGTTATTGTCAATGACAAACACAGAACGTACAGTGACAGTAGCCGCTGCGTTGGGGTGAATCATATCATAAAGTTCAGAAACCTTACGATCTGGATCTGCCAAAATTGGGTAATTGAGAGTGGTGCTTTGGGTTTCTTCAATGTCACCAACCCAGCCATTATGAGATTCTACATCATCAACGCTGAGAGCGATCGCTTTCACATTGCGTTTATCAAATTCTGGTTTGAGTTTGGCAACAGTTCCTAGTTCGGTCGTGCAAACTGGTGTAAAGTCAGCAGGATGAGAAAATAGTACCACCCAGCTATCACCAGCCCAGGCGTAAAAGTCAATTTCCCCATGGGTGGAGGCTTGAGTAAAGTTAGGTACTGTATCACCAAGACGAAGAGTCATGTAAGATTCCCTGTATTTTAAGAAAACATCTATATTCTACCGTGACAGTATGACACAAAAGACCGATTATCCTATCGGACTGTCGCGGTTGGCAACAAAATTTTAAGTTTAAGCCAGGTGTTCCTCAACTTTTGAGACTAATTCATTTGTCCAATGGTGGACAAGTTCAGCATTAGCGGCCTCTACCATAACTCTAATTACGGGTTCTGTTCCCGAAGCCCGAACTAGGATTCTACCATGATCACCCATTGCTACTTCGGCAATAGCGATCGCTTGTTGCACAGGTTGACAACTTTCCCATCCTAAGCGTCGTTCCCGATCTAATACTCGCACATTCCGTAAGATTTGGGGATAGGTTTGGAAACTTTGATCTACCATTTCTCCCAAAGAAAGATTAGCCTCTTTCACCACCGCTGCAATATGCAAAGCTGTTAATAAACCATCTCCAGTCATGGCATAATGACTACACAGGATATGTCCCGATTGTTCTCCTCCCAACATTCCCCCAGTTTTCTGCATTTCCGCTTGCACATATTGATCACCAACAGCGGTACGAATTAATTTACCACCTATTTGTTCCCAAGCTATTTCAAAGCCTAAATTAGCCATAACAGTGGAAACTATTAGATTATCTGGGAGTTGTTGTTTTTGTTGTAAATGGCGACCCCACAGGTAAAGAATGTAATCACCATTAACGGATCTGCCCGTATTATCCACAGCTAAAACCCGATCTGCATCGCCGTCAAAAGCAAAACCCATATCGGCTTGATTGGCGACTACAGCGGCTTGGAGAATATCCAAATGTGTAGAACCGCAATTGACATTAATGCGATCGCCATCTGCCTGATCATGTAAACAAATGACCTCCGCACCCATTGACCTAAATACCGCAGGTCCTAAACCCACAGCCGCACCCCAAGCTAAATCTAAAACAATCTTCATGCCTTCGAGAGTCAGTCCAGATGCTAAAGGTGTTTGGATAGACTGGCTATATGTTTTGATTAACTCAGGTCGGGAATAATGTCTACCGCAATTATTTATTCTCAAATCGGGGGATAATTGACCTCGTAATCCCGCCTCAATTTCGCCTTGTAGGGCTTTAGATAACTTACCACCCTCGGCATCAAAGATTTTAATTCCGTTGTCTTCTGGAGGATTGTGGCTGGCGGAAATCATGATTCCCCCAATGGCATTGGTGATGCTGGACAAATAGGCTACACAAGGTGTAGGACATAATCCTAAATACCACACTTCCAAACCAGCAGCAGTTAACCCGGCGCTCAAAGCCATTGCTAACATATCACTGGAATTTCTGGAATCTTGTCCCAGAATAATTGGACCGGGAACAGTGGCATAATTACGGAGGACAACCCCCGCCCAAAAACCCACTTGTAAAGCCAAAGGCGCATTCAGCAAGTCTCCTACCTTGCCACGAATGCCATCCGTACCAAATAAAGCATTAGTTGGCAGTGGTATGGAATTAAATACCCCACTCTTCTCAACTTCGGAAATACAGCCTTGATTTCGAGCTATTGATGAAACCATAAATTTAAAAACTCCACACAATCACACAGGAGAATAGCACTTTCTTCCATCATTCTTGACGCTAATAAAACGCCAAAGGAACTCATTGCTTAATGATTTTTAATATAAATTCTCATCAAATAGTTTTAATCTTACGTTTTAATGGGGTTTTTTCACCATTACGGACAAAAAACTCCCACAGTTAATTTTTTTACAGTTGAGAATTTTAATAATATGAACAGCAATTTAGCAAGCAAATTACGTGTAGGAACAAAGAAAGCACATACTATGGCAGAAAATGTGGGTTTTGTCAAGTGTTTTTTAAAGGGAGTTGTGGAGAAAAACTCTTACCGCAAGTTGGTTGCTAACTTTTACTTTATTTACTCCGCTATGGAAGAGGAAATGGAAAAACACAAGCATCACCCAATTTTAAGCAAAATTTACTTTCCTGAACTGAACCGCAAGCATACCTTAGAGCAAGACCTTCATTACTACTATGGTTACAATTGGCGAGAGCAAATCAAATTATCTCCTGCGGGTGCGGCTTATGTAAACCGGATTCGGGAAATTTCGGCGACTGAACCAGAATTATTAATTGCTCATTCCTATACTCGTTATCTAGGTGATTTATCAGGGGGACAAATCCTCAAAGGTATTGCCCAAACCGCAATGAAGCTGGGTGAAGGTGAAGGAACTGCTTTTTATGAGTTTGCAGATATTACCGATGAAAAGGCATTTAAGGCTAAGTATCGAGCCAATTTAGATGCTATGCCTATTGATGATACTACAGGCGATCGCATTACCGAAGAAGCAAATGCCGCTTTTGGTGTGAATATGAGAATGTTCCAAGAGTTGGAAGGTAATCTAATTAAAGCCATCGGCATCATGGTTTATAATGCCATGACCCGAAAACGGACAAAAGGTAGCACTGAATTGGTAACTGCGGAATAATACAGCAGGAGTCGGGCGTAAAACTAGCTTGGTGTCTGACTTTGAATCTATATTCAATACCTGATTAATCCGCAATTTGCCGTAAGTTGAGAAATATTAACTTTTCTCATAATATTTAGGGGTGATAGCCTTGTGATTGTTTTTGTGTAGATGAAAGCAACCAGAAGGAAGTTGCCCCTAAATTTTAAGAAATCCTGACATTTCCAAAACCTATACCGTTACATTATCTATTTAGCTTAAACAATTATGTTTTTATACTTATCTAAAATCATCCCCCTATTTTTTTACCCGTTAGGATTGGCAAGTGTAAGTTTAATAGTAGCTTTAATCACCTTACGAAAACATCCCCGCATTGCGACTATCGCCATTTTCTTATCCTTAGCTTTGTTGCTAGTTTGTAGCAATGCCTGGGTCGCCAAATCCTTAGTCCGCAGCTTAGAATGGCAAAACATCCCCGCCCCGCAAATCCCCAACGCTGAAGCCATTGTCGTCTTAGGAGGTGCAACCAGATCACCAACTTGGCCCAGGGTAATGGCAGATTTAAACGAAGCAGGCGATCGCGTAATTTATGCAGCCCAACTCTATTTTCAGAAAAAAGCCCCTATAATTATCCTGAGTGGCGGTCGCATTGATTGGCGCGGTAGTGGTTCTCCAGAATCAGCAGACATGGCAGCTATTCTCACATCCATTGGTGTTCCGGCTGAAGCCATTATTCAAGAACCCAATTCCCTCAATACCCATGAGAACGCTGTCAATGTTCGGAAAATCCTCGAAGCTCGTCAAATAAAAAAAGTATTATTAATCACCTCGGCGATACATACACCCCGATCCTTGAAAATTTTTCAACGTCAAGGCATGAATGTCATTCCCGCACCCACAGATTTTCTAGTTAGTCAAGGGGAACTTCAAGAACTTACCAACACTCCCAAAGCCGCAATTCTCAATTTATTACCTGATACCGATAATTTAGATCAATTCACAAGTGCATTAAAAGAATATATTGGCACTTTTATTTATAGCCTGCGAGGTTGGTTATAGGAGTCCGAAAGAAGGAATCAGGAGTCAGGAGTTCAGAAGAGAGAAGAAAGAAGAAAAGGCGTTACTGAATTGAGGTATGAAATTCCTAAATTGAACCTTTAAAACTCTTACCTTTGCGTCTTTGCGCCTTTGCGTGAGACTAAAATTCATACCCTTAATCAGCAACGCCGAAGAAAAAGGTATTTGCAAAGATGAACATCCCTGAATATTAACTCAAAAATCAGAATTAACATAGAATTTTCGGCGTTGGAGAATTGAGGTAAGAAAGTCAAAAATTCCATCTCTCAAACTCTTACTCTCTGCGCCTTTGCGTCTCTGCGTGAAAAACCATCCATCCCTTATACCCACATCACCATGACACACAACCACCATCATCATCACGAACATGGACACCATAATCACAATCACACCCCAGCAACATTTAGTCGGGCTTTTGCTATTGGCACTGCATTGAATATAGGATTTGTCATCGTTGAAGCCACCTATGGCTACCTAGCACATTCCTTGGCTTTGTTTGCTGATGCGGGTCATAACCTGAGTGATGTATTGGGACTTCTCCTGGCGTGGGGTGCAAGTTCCCTTGCCCGTCGTCCTCCCAGCTACCGCTATACCTATGGATTGCGTGCCTCATCAATTCTAGCAGCTTTAGCCAATGCCGTAGTTTTACTTTTATCTATGGGGGCGATCGCTTGGGAAGCCATTCGTCGTTTTCATAATTCCGCACCAGTATCAGGAGGAACAATTATTGGTGTTGCCCTAGTTGGCATTATCATTAATACTGCTACTGCACTTATGTTTATGTCAGGACGTAAAAGCGACTTAAACATTCGGGGCGCATTTTTACACATGGCTGCTGATGCCCTGGTATCATTGGGAGTTGTGGTAGCCGGAATTGTGATTTTATTCACCCATTGGCTATGGCTTGACCCATTAGTTAGCTTGCTGCTTGTGGGAGTCGTCGTGGTCGGCACGTGGCATTTACTCAGAGACTCTGTAAATTTAGCACTTGATGGCGTACCAGCAGGAATTGAACCCCGTGCCGTGAAAAATTACTTAATTGAATGTCCTGGAGTGTCGAAAATCCACGATCTTCATATCTGGGCTATGAGTACAACGGAAACCGCACTCACAGTTCATTTAGTCATGTCAGAAGGTTATCCTGGTGATGCTTTTTTATGGGAAGTTTCTCAGGAACTTGAACACCATTTCGGTATCAAACATTCTACTATTCAGGTAGAAACAGGCGATTCAGCTTATCCCTGCGCCTTAGAACCAGATCATGTTGTTTAAAAAAGCCTAATCCTTGAACTGATGCACACATAGTTGCAAAAAAAATATAAATAAATATTGTTTTTTTTGCAAAAAAATGTTATATTTATTTACATAAGTCAATAAAACTTAGTAAATCCTAATTGGAGTGCTGATCATGGGTAACGCAACAAAAGCAGCTAACACACCTGTAGCTACAGATCGCAACGGTTGGCGCTGGGGTTTTACATCTGAAGCAGAAATCTGGAATGGCCGTTTAGCAATGATTGGGTTTTCAGCAGCAGCTTTGATTGAACTATTTTCTGGTAAAGGCTTTCTCCACTTCTGGGGTATTCTTTAATTTTTCCATAACATAATTTTTGATTAATCAAAAGCCTGGTAGTTGTCATCAACTGCCAGGTTATTTGCTTGAAAAAATACATCATAGTCCCCTCCTCGCTTGCGGGGAGGGGGTTGGGGGTGGGGTTCTTCTAACTATTAAGTAATTGGACAAAAATATTTACAGTCATTGCAAGCGAAGGGAAGCAATCACAACCCTTGGAATTGCTTCATTTCACTTCGTTCCATATGGCTAACGCCACGCAACGCTTACGCAATGACATTGTGTAATCAACTCTGTCTCACTACGTATCAAAAAAATTAATCTTATGAATAATCAACTTTTGAAAGAGAAATTACAAGCAACAATCAAGAGAAATCAAGCTAAAAGTGATGGTTCTCCTATTACTAATTTAAAGCTTGATCAAACTTTAGTCGCAGAAATTGAACAATTAACAGCCGAATTAGAAAGTCTCAATCCTCACCCTCAACCTCTCATTCATGCTACAGCTTTATTAGAAGGTGTTTGGCAATTACAATATTCCACAGCCAGAGAAATCCGTTCTTTAGACTCTCTACCATTGGGATTACAAATAGGTAAAGTTTATCAAGTAATTAATATTGCCGATAAACTATTTTTTAATATAGCGCAAGTGCAACATCCTCTGAAAATCATATCAGGATATGTGAAAGTAACAGCTAGTTTTCAACCTGCTATAGATCCATCAGGTTTAGCAGATAAACGCATCAATGTTAATTTTGATAAACGTTACTTAGCCATTGAAAAAATAGTAGGTATTAACACCCCTAAATTAAATCCATTTAAAGTTGTAGCAGCTAATAATCCTCAAGGGATAATTGCGACTCTTGATATTACCTACTTAGATGAAACTTTAAGAATTGGTCGTGGAGGAGATGAAAGTTTATTCATTCTTCAGAAAGTTAATGATTTAGCTAACTTGACCTGAGTTCGACATAAGATAATTTGTGGAAAACTCGCCCCAAGTATGAGTCTCAAACCCTTGTGATCTCGTTGAAAAAATCATAACTCCGAACTCCTAACACCGAACTCAGGTTAACTTGGATTTCACAAGGATATAGTTGCGGTTTTTCCCTTACGGGGTATTTCTACACCATTTAGGTAGGTTTTTTTGGCATTATTTATGGTATTAATCTTCTGATTACTGCGTTTATTATCTACACCTTCAGCTTGTTTTTTGGCATTATTGATAATCTCAGCAATATCACTCATGTACGCATCTTGATCATCCTGTGATGATTGACAATAACCACCGCATAAAGTTTCTGCTTGTCCGGGATTTATCTCTTCTAGAAGTAACCTGATATCAATCTGATTAATATCGGTATTTATGATTTTATTCATGTTTTTAATGAATCACAAGTACAACTAAATCCCATCCTGACAAAAATCCTCCTAATTTTCATCTATCTATTGGCTAATTTTTTAGATTCTACCGCTCCCCTTATGGAAAAGAATATTAATTTAATTTTTGTAGGTTGGGTTGAACGAAGTGAAACCCAACATTGGCGGTAAGATAGTAAGAGTTGTTGGGTTTCCTTGCGTCAACCCAACCTACAATAAATATTGTTTTACATAAAGGAGGGAACGGTAGAGCCATTTTTTATTTGCGAATAGATAAACTACTGGATGACTCCGTCCGCATTTTTCTAGTTTCTTCCAAAATTTTATCTATATCTTCTTGAGATAGACGTTGAATATAGTTAATTTTAACTTCTTCTAAAAAGTCATTTAGTAAACTTTGAATTTCCACTAAAACTTGTTTTTGCTGTATTTCTGAACTAAATGAAGCTGTGAATTTTTCTATTAGCTGAGTAGAAAGTTTTGCCGCGACAGGATCTTTGATGGTACTAGATAAAGCAGCATAGATATTATTAGTGATTTGCGTGGCTAGTTGTTCACTAATTTGTGTTTGAGCTTTACCTAATCCTGGTAACAGGAGGATATTACTATATCCTGGTAATTGTTGACAAGCAATGGCGATGCTATGGCACAAAATTGCATTTACTTCTGGTTGAATTTTAGGTAACACCTGATTAACCAGAGTTTTAATTAACAATCCAGTAATTGCTTCGACTTCGTTGATATTATTAATATCTATATAAGAACGCAGATGATCTGATTCTAGTAGCCAACGGGTAATTTCACCTCGTTTAATTGAACCTTGAACCTGGTTAATTACTTGGACTACGACAATTTCTGTAATTTCTTCGGCAAAATTAGCAAGAATACCTTGATGAATTTGCCGTCTAATTACATAAAAATCAATTAACTTTGCTTGATCAAGTCTGATGGTAACTGGGATGATTCGTAAATATCGCCAAATTGGTATTAGCAATAATATATCATACCAACGCCAAAGAATTGCTTCTAACCAACTTAAATGGCTATATCTACGTTTTATTAAGAAAGTACGTCCTAGTAATTCTGTGGCAAATAGAACTACAAATGGTAAATCAATTATCCAGAATTTATCTAAAAATTCCCCATTCTCACCAATTTTTCGATAATAGTTTTTAGCAATTCCAGGGCGAATTTTTTGGTTAAAAAAAGCTATTTCCTGATTCCAACCATGTTTAGATAAATACTCCTGACTCCAAAAAGTATTAAATGCACCTTTTGCAGATTTTTGTCCGACGTGTTCCCGCATCCGGTTTTTGATTTTTTCCAGCGTTCCACTCTTGCCTGCACCCGCAAAAGGATTACTATCAATCATCTCTTTGCTAAGAAAGTGAAGTTCCTCCAACTTAGTTTTGACTTGAGGAGAGTTTAACCCTGTTTGAATTACCTGTTTTTCTAATCCATCTACTGCTTCTAGATATTGTTTTGTGTCACGATGAGGTTCAATACCTTTGATTGGATCGTATAATCGAGTTATTCCAGGAACTCGACGGAAGTAAAAATCTCTCCAAGGTACATAACTTAAATCAAAGAAAACTAATACCAAATTGACAGTGGCTGTAATTGCCATGACTCTTTCAAACCATAGGTTTTTGTGTTGGGAAATTTTTAATTTGCTCATGATTTCTAGTTATAGTAAATTACAGGTTTACGAAATACAGTAGCATCAGTTTGAAAACCAGTGTCATGAATGTTATAGCAGAAATCAGGAGTCAGAAGTTACGAGTCCTCTACTATTAGGCGTTGGTGAATTGGGGTATGAAAGTCGAAAATTCCATTTCTCAAACTCTTACTCTCTGCGTCTGGAGCGCCTCTGCGTGTTCGCGCAGCGTGCCGTAGGCATAATAAAATCATACTTTTACTCAGCAACACCCGAAATTATTACGCTTCAGTGCATAATTATTTAGTGATGCAGTTAATATCATTAAAACCCTAGTATATCTGTATAGATCAGCGATAGTGCGTATTTTTATCAGTTCGGAGATATTAGGCAGATGGCGAAAACTAATTTTTGTTATATTCATTAGTAATCAATTAGAGTCGAATTAATCAGAATTAATAACTAATTGTTAAGCCATAGGTTAAAAAAACTTCAGAATTACCTGCTAGTGTCTTAGTATCAAGGATTTAATCCCAAGGAGTTTTTATGATGTGGTGTGGTTTAAACAAGTCTAGAGTAACTATAGCTTTAACCTGTATTGTGGCAGCAAGTGTTGTGTCTTCAGATATGACTTTTGCCGCTCGTCAGCGCAACTATAAGCCCGATGAATTCCGATCTGTATTACGTGGATTGGGTTATAACGTTAAGGTTAAAAAAGATCCTCTGACTGATGAGGAAACTAAAAAGGCTATCACTGAATTTCAAACAGGCTACAAGTTAAAGGTGGATGGGAAAGCAGGTCCCCAAACCCAAGATCAAGCTGCTATGATTGTGCAAATTTTGCAAGCTAATTTGAATACTGTACTTAAACCAAAAACTCTACTTCCTCGTGATCAATTCTACAGTCCCCAGTTAGAAGAGTTGGTAAAGGAGTACCAGAAAAAACATCAACTCTCAGAAACTGGGATTGCTGATTTACAACTTCGTCAAAAAATAAATGAAGAAGTTAAAACTATCATTACCAAACCAGTAACTAAA
The DNA here is from genome assembly GCF_017355725.1 of Anabaena sp. 54. Classification (NCBI taxonomy): domain Bacteria; kingdom Bacillati; phylum Cyanobacteriota; class Cyanophyceae; order Nostocales; family Nostocaceae; genus Anabaena; species Anabaena sp. 54. The sequence continues at coordinate 326,927 of NZ_JAAVWA010000003.1, read as the reverse complement.
CCCGAACCAACAGTTACACCAACAGCTAAACCAACAGTTACACCAACAGTTAAACCAACGACTAAACCAACAGTTAAACCAACGACTAAACCAACGACTAAACCAACAATTAAACCAACAATTAAACCAACAATTAAACCAACGGCTAAACCAACAGTTAAACCAACAGTTAAACCAACGGCTACAGCTACGCCTACACCTACACCAACGGCTACACCTACACCTACACCGTAAAAGTAAAGTCAAGAATTAGAAATCGGTAAAAAATGACAGGCACAATAGCCTGTCAGATGTTTACTCAAAATCAAATAAAACTCACCTTTTCAGCTTTAAAGCTTCCGTTGCAGATATTCCCTCACCTTGAGTACCGAAATACCATAAAGCTGAACTGGCTTCAGCACGAGTTACAGGTTTTTTGGGTTGAAATAGGGTTGTATAGCCAAAAACTCGGCGAATATTTGATTGTTCAGCGTTCTGGAAATCAGCCAAAACTGCTTTTAATGCTTTCGGTTCAATACTACCTGCATCTTGAAAACCCCAAGTTTGTTTAACGGCTTCTAAATTAGCAGCGGGTAAGGCTTGGCGAGTATCTAAAGGAACTTTCCAGAGGATTAATTGTTCTCGTGTCAAGGGTGCATCAGGACGGAATAAAACCGCTGTGGCATCTCCAGATAAAGCACTGGGAATTAAACCAGCTTCGGCTAATCCTTGAATGACTGGAAAATCGGGATCTTTGGTTAAGATATCCCTAAAAGCTGGTTGAGTGCTGGAGGATGCTAACCGAATTTGTTTGGCTGGATTATTCGCATACATGGCATTATTAGCTGCAACTAACCAGCGGGCATATTCCCGACGGGTGATAATTTTATCAGGGAGAAATTCGTTGGTTTTTGGTTCGATAGATAAAACACCTAATGTAGCTAAATCTTGAATATGAGAGCGCCATTCTGGGGGTGCTTTTTGAATATCAGTAAATTCCTGAGTTGTTAAGGTTTCCGGTTGGGTGGTTGGCTGTAGGGTTGGCTGGGTGACTACGTTAGTATTATCAGTCTTAGGTAATACTGGACCGATAAATTCTGGATTATCTGAGGGGGTAACTGGGTTAGTAGACGTAGTTTGAGAATTGGACGAATATTCAATTAATAATTTAGTGGCTGTTTGCGGTTGATTGGGTGCGGCTTTGGTAACAGTTTGTGGTTTAATTGTGACATTGATGAGTAAATCATTGCGTTTGGCGGAAAAAGTCCCATCTACATCATCTTGAGGCTGTTGGACAATTTGCCAGTTTTTAGCCTGAAATTGCTGGCGGTAAAAGCTGGTGATTATATTGCTAGGATCTGCACTTTGCCAACGAATTGATATTTTATTTTCGGAATTAGCTGGTGTAACTTCCTCTAGTTTGGCGTTGGGGTAAATGGGAATATCTGCGGGAAAATCAGCCGGTAATTTAATTGTTGATGTGTTGGGGTTTGGTGTTGTTTGCTGACTCTGAGGTTTGCCAAAGGGAACAGGATTATTTTGCAACTGAGGGTCAGCCGCTAATGATTGTTCTAGGTTTTTAGCAGATTGACTGTTAGCACAGGCTGTTAAGGATAGTAAAACAGCAAAACTCAGGAATACAGCAGGGTAGTTACGGGAAAACACAAAGAAATCACAAATTGATTTTCACCTTCTACAGTAGCATTTTTGAGGTTGGGTAGTCAGCCAGGGAATAAATTCCCTGTCTTAAAGTTAAAGTCGGTTTTAACCGACTGTTTTTGGTTTATTTTTTCTCTCACTGGAAGAAGAGATGCGTTTTTAGCTTAAACCTTTACACATCTATAATTAATAGTGATCTTCCTATGAGAATAGATTCTACTCAAGCTTTAAAATTACGCAGTTTGGGGTTAATTGAATTTAAAGGAAATGATGTGCAATGTCTTTGTAATTTATATCGTTTTTATTTTCAAGAACGTATATAGCAGTTGTCGCGCTTGATGCAATACAATCGAGGGCGCAGGCCCTGCGCCCCTACCAATGTGTAAGTTGCGTAAGTTATGTTATAGTCTAAATTTATACATTTATTGGTTAATGGAATATTGCTTTGCAACGCCAATAGTGGCGGTTATAGGTTTTGAGGAATTGATAGAAAGTTTTCGCCAATGGTTTGAAGTGGTAAGCTGGGAATAAGGCAACTCTGCGGCTGTTTGTAAGAATTGATGGACGGCTTAGGGATGATTTAATGCTTCTATTGGGGAAGCGATCGCAAGTTGCATCGGTGTTACATAATTAGCTATAGGTTGGTATGCACTTGAATGAGTTACAGAATACATGGCAAAGGCCTACATTAAGGGACTCTTGACTTCTACTAGGGCTATTTTTTGGATTCTGTAAATAATTGCTAAAGGAGGTGACGATAGGTTCAACAATTCCTGACTAGAAGCCTAGTAGCTGTAAAAGTAAGAGCAAATGGCAGCAAAATTCCGAAAAAATCCGCTTTCACCCAAAAATATAGATCGGATTGCAGTAGGAAGAATCTAAAATAGATATTAAATTAGAAAAACAACGGCCATTAAGCAACGTCAGTTCATTTCACCGTCTGTAAAGCGTCCCCAGGTTGTTACCAGTGCTGAAACAAGATGTCATGCAAGTTTCCCAGGATCAGCCTATTTATTCTGAGGCTCCACTCCAACTACTGCTGTTTATTGATGGGCGACCTCAGTCCCGTCAACAAGTGCAGCGAATTCGTGCTTACTTAAAAGAATTAGAGGCTGGGTATAGTTTTGAACTACAAATTATTGATGTTGGCGAACAACCCTATTTAGCGGAACATTTTAAGTTAGTAGCAACTCCTGCTTTGGTTAAAATTCATCCCGAACCTCAACAAACTATTGCTGGTACTAATATTATTCCGCAATTAAAAATCTGCTGGCCGCGTTGGCAAACCGCTGTCACCACTTTTTTGAAGTTACAGGAAGATTCCCAAGAATGTTTGGATGAGAAGAGTCAGGTGATTGCGCCTAAGTCTACCATTCATTCTGTTGCTACCTCGGCGGAGGCCATTCAACTAGGGGATGAAATTTTTCGTCTGAAGCAGGAAAAGGAGAGACTGCAAGAACAGCTACTGTTTAAAGACCGAGTGATTGCCATTTTAGCCCATGATCTTCGCAATCCTCTGACGGCGGCGGCGATCGCTATTGAAACTCTTCAATCTAATTACAATCCAGATACGGGGGAATTTCTCCGCCTGAAACCAGGACTGGCTATACATTTATTAAAACAGGCCCGGACACAAACACGGATTATTGATCGGATGATTGCTGATTTGTTACAGGTCGGGCGGGGTGAGGATATAGAATTGCCAATTGTACCACAAAGGTTACAATTGGGGGAATTGTGTTTACAAGTATTAGAGGAATTGAGCGATCGCTACACAGCTAAATCCCAAACGGTAGAAACAGATATTCCCCAAGATTTACCCTATGTATATGCTGATCCTGAACGCATTCGGCAAGTCCTAGTTAATCTTTTAGATAACGCCATCAAATATACACCTGTTGGTGGTATTATCACTGTAGCCGGATTACATCGGACTACCCAAAAAGTTCAATTTAGTGTTGGTGATACAGGACCAGGGATTCCCGAAGAAAACCGCGATCGCATTTTTGAGAATCTTTTCCGTCTCCAGCGCGATCGAGGCACAGATGGATATGGAATTGGTCTTTGTTTATGTCAACGCATTATCCGCGCCCATTACGGTCAAATTTGGGTAGATTCATCTCCCCACGGTGGTGCATGGTTTCATTTTACAATGCCAGTATATCCATCGTGAATTAGGGAACAGGGAACAGGGAACAGGGAACAGGGAACAGGGAACAGGATAAGAAATTATTACCAATTACCAATTACCAATTACCAAAAATGCCAAATCAATTAATGTATCAACAGGATGATTTTGTTGTTTTAGAGACAAATCAACCAGAACAATTTCTCACCGTAGCTGAATTACTACTCAAGCTGGAAACAACCCTATTGCAAATCTCACAGGAGGATTTACCACTAGATTTACAAAAATTTAATTCAATCAGCCAACAAGCACAATATTTACTAGATACTAGTTGTAATTTAGATTTAGGTCCAGGAAAATATTTACAGTGGTATGCAGTCAGGTTGGAAAAATAAAACCCACAATATTCTTCCCAGGACGATGCTATAATATACTCAGTATGATCAGGAAATGCTATATCCCTACTCCCTATCCCTGATCTAAAAAATATTCTGACTCCTGAATTCTTGTCTTTATCTATGTTCGGTTTCAAAAGTTATGCTCTCAGACTGATATGCAGGTGGTTCAACATGAATGAGAATCCTCACAGGATGAAAACGTTGTTCTAGTTGTTTTTCGACTTCTTCCGTGATGTTGTGGGCTGTCTCTACATCTGGTGCATCTACAATGAGGTGCATTTCTATAAAAACTTGACGACCAATGACACCACGAGAAGCGATATCATGACAGTTGAGGACACCGGGGACGGAAACGGCGATCGCATGAATTGTTTCTGGAGCGATCGCCATTTGATCCACCAACCAAGGTAAATTTTCAGTTAACACTGACCAACCACTCCAAAATACCAGTAAAGCCACTGGTAAAGCTAGTAATACATCTAACCATTGATAACCCAGCCACACACCAATCAAACCACCAATAACCGAAATTGTCACCCAAACATCGCTCATAGTATGGGTAGCATCAGCGATTAGAATCGAACTACCTACCCTTTTTCCCACATTCCGTTCATAAAAAGCGACAAAAATATTTACTCCTAAAACAATTAATAATAACCACAATTCTGGAGGTGATACTCTCACAGGTTCACCACCTTTGAGAATCCTTTCTACTGCACCTTGGACAATTTCAAAACAGGCTATTCCTAAAAATGCAGCAATACCCAAAGCCCCCACTGCTTCAAACTTATTATGTCCGTAGGGATGCTCCCGATCTGGCAACGGTGAAGAAAACTTAATAGCCACTAATCCTAAGACATTATTAGCACTATCTGTCACACTATGTAAGGCATCAGCCAGTAAGCTTAAAGAACCTGTCCAATAGCCCACCAGGGCTTTTAACCCCATCACGAATATGTTTAGTAATAGTGTAATGATTAAAACTCTTCTTACTTCAGTGCGGTTATCGTAAATCATATATTTATAATTGTGATTTGTGAAAAAAAGGAATAGAGAATTTGTTTTCTTGAACTCTTACTGTACACCAATAAGTATTTGTTGCTAAGAATAAATATATAGAAAATAGGTCAAAACTTGCTAATTAAGAATTTATCTCTTTATTGAACAAAAAGATCCCCGACTTCTTTAAGAAGTCGGGGATCTGGATATGGGATCTGGATATTATAAATATAATAGAGAGCATATTCCGGTAATATAGATAATTACGAATTATTGTTAATAAGTAGCTTATGTCTTCTGTACCTCTCACACTGAATCTAGTAGAAGGTTCTGTTTCCGTCAGTTTTTCACCCCAAGCAGCACAAGAATTAAAAGCAGCAATAGATGAATTAATGAAAAGCCTCAAAGCTGTTGCTAGTAAAACTCCAGGAACAGGTAAAGTCAGTCCCCAACCCTCGTTAGAGTATCGTTACACTGGGGATGTATTCATAGAACTATTCTGCAATCCTAATATCTGGCCTACTCCCTTTGCAGCTAAAGTTTTGTTAACAATTCGCAATCTAGGGATTCGGTTAACGACAGAAGCGGAACTTACCCGTGTGATTGAGGATCTTAATCAGTATTTAGAGCAATTTTAAATTAACGTCTAAACTATGATTTTTGTGATTTTGATGATTTTTATGATGAATCCCTCATCTTCATCAAAATAATCCTAAAAATCATACTTCAGACATTTTTCTCGTTTTCTCGTTCCCATACTCTGTATGGGAATGAATTCTAGAAGGCTCTGCCTTCAATAATAGCAGAGGCAGAGCCTCTGAATAGCATTCCCAGTCAGAGACTGGGAACGAGATAATGAGATACAACTTGTCACAAAACTGAGGTGAAGGTATGGTTATTATCCTCTATTTTGCTTTGGCTTGTGTTATTCCCTATTCTGTGTATACTATGTAATAGGATTTGAGACATTGACAGACAAAACCAAACCTAACTACGTATAATCATCCAGAAAATCCTGAACAAGCCAAGCTATTCGCAGAAAACAATCAACGAGTTTTGTTTTTAGAATGGTGGAATCAAAAATGGTTAATAATGAAAGCTGATTTACAAAAATACTATGATGCTTCTGTTATTAACAAAAACTTAGAAAATTTAACTCTTACTTCTTTAACTCAAATAGAGAAATTTCGAGAAAGATATCTACAAATTGTAGATCAAGAAATGCAAAAACTCAGAAAAGAAACATTTGCAAAGAAAAATACTATCTTTTTGGCTAACTCAAATCCTGAATTTGACAGAATGAAAGCTAACTTTGCTTGGCGCGAAGATTTGTATAATGATATTAGTAAACTTTTAGCTAATATTGCTAGACAACTAGCTGTAGAATTACAAACTGAAGCCTTAAACTTAGTTGAATATATGACAAGTTTATTATGGGGAAGTAATCAAGTCAAAGCTAGACTAATTGAAAATTCAGAAAGTTATTTTTTATCTAAATTAGAAACTAGTTTAACTGTGTTATTTTTACGCTTTGCACGTCCAGTAGCAGAAGTTTTGATTCGTGGACCTGTGAATAGTGATACGCGCAATAAAATTATCAAAAGCCTGGGAGTAGATATTGAAATTGTTGATAACTACTATACTGGCGAAGAACCTGCTTATAGTGTTCTCAAAAGATATGTAAAATATGGTGCTGATTTACTTTTTAACCCGGCAATTCGGGAACAAGTGTTAGGAGTGATAGAAGTAGGAAAATCAAGTTCAACAAATCTCAAAAATGGATTTATGGTTGAACAAGAAGCTGTATTTTTTGAAGTTGAAAATGATATTAATGCCTTTGAAGAATACTTGCGATTTGCAATTTTTAATGCTGCGAGTTTTGAATCATTTTGTATTCAAGAACTTAAAGGTTTAGTTGATGGTTTCAGAGAAAAAGAAGGTACTTGGACTGGGGTAGCTTTGAATGAATGGTTACAAGGAAATCCACTTTTATTAGCAGAAATACCTAATCATTTAAAATCACAGGAATCTAATTTAGAAGTAAGTGAAAGATTACGACAGTTATCTATTACCTTGAAAAGTAATATTATGGAAAACAGAGGAAGAACAATTTAGGGTGGGGAAACCCCCTTTAGATCCCCGACTTCTTAAAGAAGTCGGGGATCTGAATAAGTATGCTATAATATCAAATCATCACAAATATCATTGGAGATCAAAATTATATGACTCTCACAATTAACAACGTAGAAAAAATAGAACAAATATTAAAAGATGATGATAACGACTATCAAATAGAACTACAAGAAGGGAATATTTTAATTATGGGTCCATCGGATATAGAATCTAGTGAAATTGGTGCTGAATTGATTAGATTATTAGGTAATTGGATCAAACCTCGTAAATTAGGGCGAATATTTGACTCCAGTGGTGGGTTTATTATGCCAAATACTGATTTACGCGCTCCCGATGTTTCCTTTGTGTCCGCCCAAAGATTAAAACGGACTGTGAGAGATTTTGGTAATTTAGTTCCTGATTTAGTAGTAGAAATTAAATCAAAAACTGATAGAGTTGCTAAATTAGAAGATAAACTTAAATTATTTTTAGAATTAGGCGCAAAAGTAGGAATTTTAATCAATCCTGATGAATTAACTGTTACTGTTTATCGTCCTAATGGTAAAATCACATTATTAACAGAAGATGATAAATTAACCGTAACTGAATTATTTCCTGGTTGGGAAATTGCCATTTCTGAATTATGGCCACCTGTGTTTGAATAGGTGTTTATATCCTCAATTTTTGATATTAAATCATAAATATACCACTTCCTATACTGAACAACGAGATCCCCGACTTCTCTAAGAAGTCGGGGATCTGACTCTATTCAGCAAGCGACAAAGTTAGTTAAAATAATCAACTAACCCCAAAACAGAAACCAGCCGAAAACTCATGGCAGATCAAATGCAGTGGACAAATGCCCTATCAACTCGTCCTTCCTTAGAAGCGGCTATTAACGATGTTGTAGAACAAGCAGTGGCATCTTTAACAGCACCAGCGGATTTAGGGCTGGTATTCATTTCTTCTGCTTTTATGAGTGAGTATTCCCGACTTTTGCCTTTATTGGCGGAAAAACTTTCTGTACCTGTATTAATTGGTTGTAGTGCTGGGGGTGTCATTGGCAGAAAACAGGCTGGAGAAACGGAAGAAATAGAAGCAGAACCAGCCCTGAGTTTAACTTTAGCCCATCTTCCCGGTGTCGAAATCCAACCTTTTCATATTGTGGCGGAAGAATTGCCAGATTCCGATAGTTCCCCAACTGCTTGGATTGATTTAGTAGGTGTATCACCTTCCGTAGTCCCTCAATTTATTCTCTTGTCTAGTCCCTTTGCTTCGGGAACAAATGATTTGTTGCAGGGGTTAGATTTTGCTTATCCAGGTTCAGTGGTGGTGGGAGGACAAGCCAGCAGCGGCTTTATGAATGGTCGTGTGGGCTTATTTTGTAATGATAAGTTATATCGGGAAGGTACGGTAGGCATCGCTTTAAGTGGCAATATCGTCTTAGATACAATTGTTGCCCAGGGATGTCGTCCCATTGGTGAACCGTTGCAAGTCACTAAAGCTGAACGGAATATTATTTTAGAGTTAGATGAAAAAGTACCTTTGATGGTGTTGCGAAATTTAATTAGTAGTTTGACTGAAGAAGAAAGGACTTTGGCGCAACATTCTTTATTTGTGGGTTTAGCAATGGATGAATTTCGGCTAAATTTACATTCGGGGGATTTTTTAATTCGCAATGTTTTGGGAGTAGATCCTAATGCTGGGGCGATCGCAATTGGCGATCGCATTCGTGCCGGACAAAGGTTACAATTTCATCTGAGGGATGCCGAAGCATCAGCCCAAGATTTAGAAATTTTACTCCAAGAATATCAAAGTGAAAATGCCGGACAACCTTCTCCCGTCGGTGCTTTGATGTTTACCTGTTTAGGACGAGGAACAGGTCTTTATGGCAAACCTAATTTCGATTCTCAACTCTTTAGCCGTTACGTCCAGGACATACCAATGGGTGGGTTTTTCTGCGGTGGTGAAATCGGTCCTGTCAGTGGCAGAACTTTCCTCCATGGTTATACTTCTGTATTTGCTATTTGTCGTTCTTTAAGGGAACAGGGAACAGGGAACAGGGAATAGGGAATAGGGAATAGGGAATAGAAATTTTCTTGCCTCTTGCCTCTTGCCTCTTGCCTCTTGCCTTTTCCTACTTCCCAATTAAAAGCGTACTATGATTATCAATAAAAGCCGGATTCCCATCATTAACTGCGCTATATTCTTCGATGTAACGACGAACATGAATCGGAAAGTGGGGATATTCTAACATAGCATCACCATCGGCAATTGTCGCCCAAAAGTCCCGTAAACCGGGGGCTAGGGTTTGTGCCTGTGCTAGTGGTAAACTTAAAGGTGGTAAAGTCAATAATTTGAGGACAAAGGGATAAGAGCGATCGCCCATCCATTGCCGTGATAATGTTTGTAAATTGGGAAAATCTGGCACTGATTCCACACGATGAGAAACAACTTGTAACGATTCATTACCCAATTCATCGCGGTTAAATTCTAATACCCGATAAGGATGAGGATAGCTGACTAAGGAACCAGTCGTAATATCATAAATTCCGTCTGCACAAGCCACATCTTGAACGTGCAAATGTCCTGTAAATACTAACTTAACTCCATAGCGTTGTAATAATGTCCGCAGTTCTGGAGCATTTTCCAGCATATAACGATTTGCCATCGGATGATTTGATTGATTAGGTAAATGTTCAACCACATTGTGATGGATCATTACTAAAACTAATTCATCTTTAACGCTTGCTAATTCCCGTTCTAACCACTGGAATTGTTGACTATCTAACCGTCCTATTTGCTGACCTTTATCATCAAAAGAGTTAGAATTAAGACCAATTAACCTCACCCCTGGAAATATCTGCCGATTATAATAATGTTGTTGAGGATTTTCATAACCAAACTTTTGGTAGAAATAGGGAAAATCTGCAAAGCTAATTGATTGTTGATTGGCGATTAAAACAGGGACATCATGATTACCAGGAATAACATAAGATGGAAAAGGTAACTGTGATAACCTGTTTTGTAACCAACTGTGATTCGCTGATTCGCCATGTTGGGTTAAGTCTCCAGGGATCAACAAAAAATCTAAATCTAATTGGGTTAAATGTTCTAATACACTATCAAAAGCCGGAATACTCACTTCCACCAAATGAAACCGACTAGGGTGATCCCAGATTGTTTCAGGAAGCGCAATGTGTAAGTCGCTAACGATAGCAAAACGAAAATTGAGTTTCATTGATTTTAAGAAAATGTTAAAAATAAAGTTGCAAAGATTCTTTTTCTCAAAGTATAACTCTCACTGTGTATACCTGTGCAGGAATATTTAGACTTAATAATATTTGTATACATTTGTTTAAAATTGTTGTTTTTTAGGAGCGTAAATTTTGTCACCTGTTCGAGTTCGTCAGCACGTAAACCCCCTGGCAAGTAAATTCCAAACCCCAACCGCTTCTCCAGAATGGGAAAAGATTTATATCCAACAAAACCTACCTCTACATTTAGATATCGGTTGTGCTAGAGGTAGATTTGTCCTCAAAATGGCACAAGTAGAACCAAATTGGAATTTTTTAGGGTTAGAAATCCGAGAACCCCTAGTAGTAGAAGCAAATAGAATCCGCGATGAAATGGGTTTAACCAATCTGCATTATTTGTTTGCAAATGTGAATAATTCCCTCATTTCCTTATTATCAACTTTACCTCAAGATAGCTTACAAAAAGTTACAATTCAATTTCCTGATCCCTGGTTTAAAAATCGCCATGCGAAACGTCGGGTAGTCCAAGCGGAATTAGTCACAGAATTAGCGAAATATTTAGCAGTGGGTGGTGTTGTTTTTCTGCAATCTGATATAGAATTTGTAGCAGTAGAAATGTGCGATCGCTTTGATGAACATCCTGCATTTGAGAAGCTAGGAACAACAACATGGTTAGCCCAAAATCCTCTCCCTGTCCCCACAGAACGGGAAATAGCCACTCAAAACAAAGGTGAACCAGTATATAGGGCTTTATTTACAAAGAAAACTGAAATTTTAGAGCCTGGGGTAAATGAGCAATCGTACAGAAACTTACGCTCAGGCTGTAACCCTTGCTAGATTAATCTAAACACGATTAGACTTGTTTGAGTATATATAATCATCCTTTGAACCCGTGTTTAAAAGTGATAAATTACTAACTTTTGTTTTAATGGGTGATATAGTTGATTAACTGGTTAAACACCAAACCGACTTAATCCAACTCAAAAGCCACTAATGTAGATAAAATTAAAGGCTCTTCGGGACTTACTATGCTAGATTAGCCCATCAAATTGTAAAATCCTTACCATATAAGGACTTTAGGTTGATCCATCGGTTGATTTAACATAAGTGTGGCATCAAAACCCATGAAATCCTTTATTTATAAAGGTTTTGGAGTAAATAAATTCATATTTGCCATAACAAGTGCCGAAGAGCCAAATTAACTTATCTATGGAGTTTTATGGCTTCTAAAATCTCAGGAGGCGAAAATGGTTCCTTTACACCTAGAAAAATTAAAAAGCAATACTCTCTTCGCTGTACCCAATGCTTTGAAAAATTTCTTTGGGTTTATTGTTGAAAAAATACGCCCAGAATTAGCGGAAGTTAGAAAATTAATTGAAAAACTAGAAGCTTTACCCAATGTTCAAGCGGCTAGGGGAATACGCAACAAAAATGGTGATTCACGTAAGATAATATTTGAAATACTAGCTACCGTGAATCCTAGTGAAAGAATAGACCTTCTAACGGAAGCTACTGATTTTGCAGTTGAAACAGAATGGAAGATGGATGCCCTTACTAAGAGTAGAAATTGGCATCTTGAGGTTCAAGTAGTTAGAAAGTTTAGGGAGGATAAAAAAAATCAAATAATTATTTTCAACAATGACAGAACCAAGTATTTATCTCCTGCAATCTCAAGCTAACGAAGAAAGCGCAAAGATAGCCCAAAAGGATTTTCCTGAATGGGCTATTATTATGTATTTTTATGCAGCTTTGCATCTAATAAATGATTATGCTCTTGAACTAAATCAGATAGATCTACTAAAACCCATCTTCCGCACCCTAAACTGTCACACAACGAAAAATGGTCGTTGGGGGATTTGGGATTAGCGAACTGCTTGCAGCAGCGCTTCGCTATCGCCACATAAAATTTCGACCTTTTTGTATAAAAATCATCCTTTAATATATTAAAAAGTCCGAAATTACCGATTGTGACACCGGGGGGTGCGGAATGTGGGCTAAAAGTAGATGAGGATTCAAAAATATCACAGCATTCTCTTAGAAGAGAATATGTGAAAACTATCAGTAATTATATTAATTGTAAGGATTTACAAGCAAATTATGATTTTCTTTTTAATGAAAGTTTACTAGCTAGATATTTAGTAAATAGAAACGACATTTTAGAATGTAGTGCTAGAGAGTATTATAGCCAATACACTGATAAAGATTTTTTAAAAATCCGTGATAAATTAGAACAAATTAAAATACGATTAGAACAAGCGCAGAAAAGACACAAAGCGGGTAAAAGCAGTAAAAAATAATTAGTTATTTGGCGTTAGCCATAGGGTACAGGATGTAAATTCAAAGCCAGATAGCAAGCCAGTTTTACTCCTGACTCCTGCTATGTCTTTCAACTAACGAATTAAACCAGCCCGTTGAAAGATAGTATGAGGAGTGATTTCTAATCCTGGTAATATTTCATGACTAATCATTTGATTTTCTCGAAAAGTCACAGGCAGAGAAGATACTGTAAAGACAGTAATAGTTTGAGAGATTGTATCTACTATCCAAACTAATAGAATCCCCGCTTGTAGATAATAAGTAGCTTTATCAATCATGTCTCCAAAAGTTTGACCAGGAGAAATAATTTCGATTACTAATTCTGGGATAACAGGACAAGCCTCATCTTCAAGCCAGTCAGCAGCAAGACGGTGATAGGAAACATAAGTTAAATCAGGAACGGGTATCCAACTTGTTTGATTTTTGGTTAATTTGATTCCCCATTCCACAACAACACGACCTTGATCTTGCGCCCATGTAGATAATAGTATAAATAATGCTCCTGTGGTTGAGCCATGAAAGAATTTAGGAGACATTTGCTCATTTTTATATTTAGGTACAGCTTCCCCGTCAACCAACTCATAAGTAGTATCATTTTCGGGAAGTGCGAGAAATTCTTCGACAGTAAGCTGATTTTTTAGTTGAGTCATAGTTAGCTTGCAGGGATTAATCTTCCCGCCTTTTATGATAACTAAATTTGGGGATTTTTAGGTGAGAATCGGGTTGGGGAAACCTGGGCGGGGAAGCCCCGCCCTGAATGATGCTGTATCAAGAAACTATCCTTGAGACATACATTAAGCACCACGTCTTAGGGATGCTTCTACTTGCTTGAATTCAGCATCCAGACGTTTTTTCAGTTTTTCAGGAACGGGACGATTAGGATAAGAACTGTAATGTCCTGCAAGGGAATTGAGGGCTGTTCGCATGGTGGTAAAAGAGTTAAGAGCCAAAACAGAAGTATTCCGTTGGTAGCGAGCCGAAAAGTCATTGATTTTTTGACGGGCTTCTGCTTCAAGTTCGGCTTTATTTGGGGAATCTTGAGGTAATTCTAGGGTTTGTCTCAACGTATTGACTACAGTTAAGGTATCTTGACGATAATCCCCGGTTAAACTATCTGGACTACCAGCACAGCCAACTAAACCGATAACTAAAACTAAAACTAGAGAAAGCAAACGCGACCAATAGCTTTTCATAAGCATTAAGTAAAAAAGAACAAGTAAATCAAAATCCATCCTATCTTGAATCGGTATATGGGGAATAGGTCAGTTGTCTCGTTCCCATACTCTGTATGGGAATAAATTCTATAAGGCTCTGCCTTTTCAATAATACTATGAGGCAGAGCCTCTATGATTGCATTCCCAGTCAGAGACTGGGAACGAGATAATTACCCATTACCCATTAGCCGATATAAAGTATCCCGTTGTTGATAGGGTCTTTTCAAAGAAGTTATTGCATTTTGTAAAGTTTCTACTTCCATGCAAGTACCACCCACAGCCCCAGCCATTGTGGTAATGTGTTCTTCCATTAATGTGCCACCTATATCATTACAACCCCAATTTAAGGCTGATGTAGCACCATCTAGTCCCAGCTTTACCCAGCTTGGTTGGTGATTGGGGATGTAATTTCCCAGATAAATTCTGGCTACAGCGGTTAGTAATAGGGAATCAGCGAGAACTGGTTGGTCTCTTCCTACCTTTTTGCGTAGGGATTTGGGGGCTTCTTGACCAACGAAGGGTAAGACAATAAATTCGGTAATTCTTGCAGGATAGCCTTTTTCTATGGCTGTTTGTTGGAGCGATCGCAATTTTTCTAAATGGACAATTTGCTGTTCTGGGGTTTCAATATGTCCAGACAATATGGTACTCGTAGTGGGTACACCTAATTGATGGGCTGTACTGACAATTTCTAGCCAAGTGGCTGTATCAATTTTTTCTGGACACAGTACCCGTCTGACTTCATCATCTAGCACTTCTGCGGCTGTTCCGGGCATAGAACCGACACCAGCATCTCGCAAAGCCTTAATCACATCAGTATAAGAAATTCCATCTAATCTGGCGATAAATTGGACTTCTTGGGGCGAAAAAGCGTGTAAATGTAAGTGAGGAAATTCGTCCTTAATGGTTTTTACCAGTTTGAGATAATAGGGTAAAGACTTACCATTAATTTGCGCTTGTGGGTGTAATCCCCCTTGCATACATATTTCCGTTGCTCCTCGACGCACTGCATCTGTAGCTTTTTCCAAAATCTGCGCCGAACTTAACCAATAAGCATCCGCATCACCATCATCCCGGCGAAATGCACAAAAACTGCAATGTTGCTCACAAATGTTAGTAAAATTAATATTACGATTAATTATGTAAGTAACAGTATTACCAACTTGTTTCTGACGAAGTTGATTTGCTGTAGACTGAATTTGAGCGATCGCCTGTGGGTCAGTTTGTTTTAGTAAAAATACTCCATCATTAGGGGATATATTATCCTCTGCCAAAGCCGATTGCAGAATAGACTCAAAAGTTATAGTAGTCACAGGTGATTAAATATAAGTAGGTTGGCGTTGAAAATTGTTGTTATGGCAAGGCAAGAGGCAAGAGTAAAGAAGTTTGGTTCTTCGGTTCTTTTTATGGAAAACCTGGTTCAAAACCATTGAAAGCCTTATTGTGTAGGCATTTCATTGAAAATATGGTCATAATTGTTTATAACCCTTGCCCCGTAAGGGTTTTGTTATAATCAATCCTCAATTACCATAAAAACAACGCAAGAGCCAGAAGTTTTCAGCGATTTTATGTTTCTTGACACAGTTTGGTTTTATTGTGTTCACCTACTTAAACAACTCGTTTAATTTCATAATAAATTGAAATTTGTAACTTTTAAATGTTATTTAACTGATAAACACCATTGTTCTAGAGAATCTTTGTTAACAGATTATAAATCGAGACTAAGTAGTGAGACAGAATTAATTACACAATGTCATTGCGTAAGCGTTGCGTGGCGTTAGCCATGTGGAACGAAGTGGAATTAAGCAATCACAACCTTTGCGATTGCTTCCCTTCGCTCGCAATGACTGTAAATATTTTTGTCCAATTACTTACACAGACGAAATTTTTCTCCGCTGGTTAATATTAAGGCGTATTGAGTTTTGTAAGCACAAAGCACAGACTGCGCCAACAAAAATCAAATGGGAGTCTTATACAATTATAATCCATTAAGTTTTTTAAATACTTTTTTGACAACACAATTTTTGGTAAACTAGAATCGGGAGAATATTAAGTAATATTGCTTATTTTTTGTATGTATAAAAAGTCCCATTTATACTTTTATGGCTGATAATATAATGTTCATTGATAGCTTGTAGAATATTTATTCTCAAGAGATCCAAAGATTTGAATTGAACAGATGAATGTTTACCGAATTTCTTTTCTAACCCATCAGTGATATATTTTACAAACATTATATGAATTTTCTGAATTGGTGATTTTTCAATATTTAAATTATTCTCATTTAACCCTAGATTCAAATAGTCATTATCCAGAAGAATTGTCCTAAAGTATCCTGTGTTTATTTTTTCTAAAAAGCTATTTTTATTATTTTTTCCAGTTGCTATCATTTGTCCTCCATTAAATGAATCATATTCAAAGGACTTGCCAGAAAGATAGCAGATGAAGATGCTATTATGTATACACAATACAGAACCATCTTGCTGTGCCAAAAAAGAGGCATCTACACGATTCATCTGTTCTTCTTTTGCCAGATCAGGTAAATGGATAATTTGGTGAATACTATCTATAATCATTATCCGTGTAGATATTAGGATACTCAAGCTAATAACTAGGGGGAAAATTTTTGCCAATTTACTTTTGGAATCTAGATAAGAAAGAATTACACCTAGCAATATAGAAAGACTAATAAATGTATCGAAATAGATATTAATATTAGTCCCTAACCCTCCAGAAAAATATATGCCTGTACTAATAGATATAACTAAATATAGAGCAGTAATTCTTAGTTTTAAATGTCTGGCAGCATAAGTTATACCGATAATTGCTAGAATAAACGGAATAAATAACTTGGTTAATAGCAAATCTACACTATTTACAATCTGTGGAATACTATATACACGGCTACCAGTAAGCATTACTTCATGAATAAAATTGCTACCAGATATATTGATACTAATTAAAATAAAACCGCTTGTAATCAAGCCTAAGTAAATCAGCCATTTGAAAAAATCTGGACGTGAAATCAAAAAAAGTTCGATAGTTATAGCCAATGGTAAGGCAATTAAATTGTGTTTTATAAAAATACCCACTGCCATTAGTGCTGCCACTATCAATAAATGATATTTTATTTTAATAGGTCGTAAATAAATTAATAACGCTAATATAATTGGTAAATGCCCTAATAGTTGAGGGTCATTCATGCCTATATAAACTTGAGCCATTGTCGTGAATAAACTTAGGCAAAATATTCCCGATAAAACGGCATAATGAAGGTTTTTAATTAAAATATTAACTATAAAAACTACCATTGTTATTATTAATAACAAAGATAATAACGATAAATATCTTCCTGCCAAAATAGGATTATGGATTAATTTACTAAAACCGCTGACAATATAGAAAGAAAATGGAGGATAGTTAACTGGAGTCCATTGTTGTTGCAAGTTATAAAGTAATTCTCCTGAATTTACTCTAGTCAGATGGTATGCATTCCAAGCCTCATTATAATTTATAAAAATTCCTGAGAAACTTATGCGGTAAATAGGGTAAAAAATCAATAACAATGTTATTATTGATAGTAATCCAATACTTAACCAATAGTTAATTTGTGAAGCTAGAATTTTCTTTAAATATAAATTCATATTCAAATAAAATTATTATAAATTTTTCAGAGAACTAGTTTTTGTGTGAACGTCAATAACATACCATTATATCTTTATCAAGATTATATGCAACATAAATGTTTTCACATTGTAGTTATTCACTCCCCCCTCTAAAATTATCGAAACCCTTGACCTCTCGTTAAGGATAGGGGGGGAGTGTGAGAGTGTGAACAGTTATTTCACATTTTGATCTGGAATGACTTTATCTTTCACAAACCATGACTATTTTTATACTCAAAACGGTTGGGACATGGACTTTTGCCAAATGACAAAGAACCCAAGTCATCTCATTCCCAGTCTCTGGCTGGGAATAAATTCTAGAAGGCTCTGCCTTCAATAATATTAGAGGCAGAGCCTCATCAACTACATTCCTAGTCAGAGACTAGGAACGAGATGTGGTAGGGATTTGAGCTTAAGTTGACACCAATGAGCAGTCCCATTGGTGTCAACTTAACGTAAAACATCTATCCCGCAAAAAACTCAATTCATCTTCCAGTCTCTGACTGGAAATGCATTCTAGAAGGCTCTGCCTTCAATAATATTAGAGGCAGAGCCTTATCAACTGTATTCCTAGTCAGAGACTAGGAACAAGATGTGGTAGGGATTTGAGATTAAGTTGACACCATTAAGCTTTTGCTTTACCCCTTGTATCGTAATAAGGAGAGGGAAAAAGAATAATATTTAATATTAAAATTTATCCATTGTTTCTATATGCCAAAAGTATTGTACTCTATGGAGAGTTAACCTTTATAGGCGATTTAGAAAGTTAAAATTTACTACTGATTTTATGACCATCAACTCATCTAATTCTTTATTAGCAGTTCCTATTGGTACATTGATGATTGCTGAATTTACACCCAAAGAAACAGCCGAAAACAATGCCATTTTCCTATCTTTAGTAATTCCTACTTATCAAGAGTGTGACAATATCGAAAATGTGATCAATATATTAAGTGGGTTATTGGATAAAACTATTCCTGGTAATTATGAACTCATTGTAGTAGATGATGATAGCCCTGACCGAACTTGGGAAGTGGCACAATCTCTGATTCCAGATTATCCCCAATTACGGGTCATGCGTCGTCAAGAAGAGAGAGGACTATCCTCAGCAGTAATACGTGGCTGGCAAGCGGCTAGAGGGCGTGTATTGGGCGTAATTGATGGCGATTTGCAGCATCCTCCAGAAGTATTAACACAACTGTTGCAAAAAATAGAAGCGGGGGCTGATTTAGCATTAGCTAGTCGTCATATAGACGGTGGTGGTGTGAGTAGTTGGAGTGTAATTAGACGCTTTTTATCCCGTGGAGCGCAAGTTCTAGGATTGGTGATTTTACCGGGAGTTTTAGGTAGAGTTAGTGACCCAATGAGTGGTTATTTCATAGTACGACGAAGTGCGATCGCTAATACCACACTTAATCCTATAGGGTATAAAATTCTTTTAGAAGTCATTGGTCGGGGACAGGTAGGAGAAATTGCTGAAGCCGGTTATGTATTCCGCGAACGCACAGAAGGAGAAAGCAAAGTGACGTGGAAACAATACGTAGACTATATTCAACACTTAATCAGATTACGGTTATCTACTGGGAGAATAGGAAAAATTAGTCAAAAAGTCAACTTTCCCATTGGGCGATTTCTCAGATTTGGTGCAGTGGGATTTAGTGGCGTATTTGTAGATTTAACCATATTTCATATCATGCGTACCGTGATTAACATGGGTTTAACTCGCAGTACAATTTTTTCAGCCGAAGTAGCAATTCTCAATAATTTTCTTTGGAATGATTTGTGGACATTTGGGGATATTTCCCGAAAACAGACAGGAAAGCGCCAGCGTTTCAAAAGATTCCTGAAATTCAATATGGTCTGTTTAGCAGGGATAATCATCCAAACATTAGTAGTCAATTTCCTATTCAATAGCTTAGGTATGAACCAGTATATAGCTAAATTAATAGCGATCGCAGTAGCCACAATTTGGAACTTCTGGGTTAACCTAAAACTAAGCTGGCGAGTCACAGAAGTCAAATAATTTTTGGGAGTCAGGAGTCAGGAGTCAGGAGAAAAAGAAGAAAAAGAAGAAAAGATTTTCTATTCTGAATCCTTGAAATCCATTCATCTGCGTTTATCCGCGTTCATCTGCGTTTAATTATGATTAGGTTTTTTCTTCTGATTGAACAAACCCGACATACTCATACCCGTCACCAATAAACCGATTAATCCGAAACCATTCAAAATCGGATAAATTCCCTGTAAATGAAAAATTTCCCCAGTATGAATTTTCAACATTAATCTAGAAGAAAGTCCAATATTCACAGACCATTCCCCAATAATAGTTGCTAACATTCCCGTTAAAACAGTTAATAAAAGTGGGACACAAACAATAATGCCAATAACACGATGATATTTACGAAATGCTTTTTTCACAGTAACCCTCCAAAGATTTTTAAACGCAGATGAACGCAGATAAACGCGGATGTTACCTTTGCGCCTTTGCGCCTTTGCGTGAGACATATTATTATCTGCGTCCCCAAACCTTCAATCCTTCAAACCACAAAATACTCAATACTCCAGAAGTGAGACTAACTAATAAATCATCAAAATGAAGAACAGAGAACCGGAATAAATGACGTAACACAGGAACATAAAGCACCAAACCCATAAACACCACAGCACCAGCCAACACCCACCAAAGTGCCGCATTAGGAGTGCGTAACATTTCGGGAATAGTCCGCGACCAAGAACGATTACTCAAAATCATACTCAAATTTGAGACAATTAGGGTAGTAAAAGCCAAAGCACGGGCATCAAATTCCCCATGTCCAGAATAAAAAGCCACAGCAAATACAAGCAGTAACACCACTAGCACACTTATCCCTTGCAGCAGTGCTAACCTCAAAGTTCGACGACTGAATAAGGACTCTCTGGGATTACGGGGTGGACGGTTCATGATATTGCTTTCTTCTGGTTCAGCCTCAAATACTACAGTACAGGCAGGGTCAATAATTAAATGCAGAAAAGCAATGTGGATAGGCAATAATACCAGCGGCCAATGAAATATTACCGGAATCAAGGACATTCCCGCAATGGGGATATGCACCGCCAAAGTATAAGCCATACCTTTTTTCAGGTTATCAAATACTCGCCGTCCTAGCCTCACAGATTGGACAATGGCAGAAAAATCATCATCTAGCAAAACTAAATCCGCAGATTCACGGGCGACATCTGTTCCCCTTTCACCCATAGCAATACCGATATTTGCAGCTTTCAAAGCTGGGGCATCATTCACACCATCTCCAGTCATAGCCACGATTTCACCGCAGCGTTTGAGGGCATTCACAATTAGTAATTTTTGTTCGGGAACAACCCGCGCAAAAATATTCACAGTTTGAATGCGAGATAGTAACTCCCCTTCTGGGATTGTTTCCAGTTCTGCACCAGTAATTACTTCTGTGGCAGGTTTTAAACCGATTTGGCGGGCAATATTTTGGGCTGTGGCGGGATAATCCCCTGTAATCATCACTACCCGGATACCAGCAGTGTAACACTCAGCAATGGCTGGGGCGACAGTTGGACGCACGGGGTCAGCCATACCTAGTAGTCCCAAAAAGGCAAATTCAAAGTCATGCTGGGCTTCAGGAAGAGATTTGAGGGTTTTGTTTTTTTGATGTTGCCCAATAACTTTGGCTACACCCAAAACACGCAAACCAGCGATCGCCATTTTATTAATCTGCTGTTCCAAATCTTGCCTTTGTTGGGTGTTAAAATGACAAAGATCAGCGATCGCTTCCGGCGCTCCTTTGGTAGCAACTACTAATTTATCTTCTGGAGATTGCCACACACAAGACATGGCTAATAATTCACCTGTAAGGGGATATTCTCGCAGGATTTCCCAATCTTGATGTAAATGTTCTGTTCTAGCTAAATAATCATCACCCACTTGTTTGAGGGCTTTTTCCATGGGGTCGAAAGGGTCTTTGCGACTGGCTAAAATCCCAAATTCGATTAATTCATGAAAAGTTTCCGGCAGGGCTTCCCGTTCATGGAGGGCAACATCGTAAAATTGCGATGTTAATGTTGTCGGCTGATACACAAATAATTGCTGAACTGACATCCGGTTAAAAGTCAGCGTTCCAGTTTTATCTACACAAAGAACAGTCGCAGAACCCAGTGTTTCTACTACAGGAACACGCCGAGTTAAAACCCTAGCCTGGGAAAATCTCCAAGCCCCCAAAGCCAGGAAAATTGCCAAGACCACAGGAATTTCATTCGGCAAAATCGCCATTGCCAGCGCCAAACCTGCTAAAATTCCTTGTAGCCAATCGTTCCTAGTTGCACCGTAAATAACGATGACAGCCACGCAAATAGCGATCGCTACAAAGGTCAATTTACTGACAATTTTTCGAGTTTCCCGTTGCAAAACCGTGTCTTCGGATTCGACAGTTTGCAAGGCTTTACCAATTTTACCCATTTCCGTCTGCATACCTGTGGCATAGACTTGGGCAATTCCCTGACCTTGAACTACTAACGTTCCCGAATAGACAAAAGGTAGATCTTCACCACCAGGACGATGCTGTGTGGCGGTTCTCATTGTGTTTTCTAAATCGGTAGTATCCTGCTTGCGAACGGGTAAAGATTCCCCAGTTAACAAAGACTCATCAAGACTCAAATGGGTAGACCACATCACCACAGCATCAGCAGGAACTCTATCACCCTCTGACAAAACAATCACATCTTCTCGAACTACTTCCCGTCCAGCAATTCGTTGACGTTTGCCATCACGAATAACTAATGCGCGTGGACTAGAAAGATCCCGTAATGCTTCCAGAGATTTTTCTGTTTTTTGTTCTTGGTATAAGTTGATGCCAACAATGAAAAAGATGAACCCTAGTAAAATTAAAGCTTCCTGGGCATCACCCAAAAACAGGTAAATGATACCACATCCTAATAACAGAAGAAAAATCGGCTCTTGGAAGATTTCTAGGGCAATTTCCCAGATTTGACGATGTTGGGTAGATGGTAGCTCATTATATCCTTCTTGTTGGAGGCGATCGCTTGCTACTGACACAGATAGCCCCGTAATAGATTGGAGTTCGATTTTATGGGTCATGATACAAGTTTTGTTTTAGTGGTTACATATCGTGTAAACTACATACATATAGCGATCGCCAAAAAATCCCCAAAATTTATCTTAAAAATCTCTTAAAACTGTTATTCTGAGCAGAGCGTTCCCACTCATAGGCTGATGACCAAGCTGCGCTATTAGAGGCGACACCAATACCAGTATCCGCCACTTCCATAACTACAAAATCATCCCATTTAACGATTTTTATCCTGACCAGACCATCGTTAGATGGATATTGCAACGTATTTCCCAGCAAATTGTCAAGTTGCACTTTCCGAGTTCTTGACATTTGCTGTTTTATCATAGGAAATATTAACGGCACAAATAAAAATATCCATTAGGAGTTGACCATGAAGAATTTCAAACCAATGTTAATTATTGCAAGTATCAGCTTACTGGCTTTAGTAGGTTGTAACAAGCCCGAACAATCTGCTACCGAAACTACCCCAGCAGCAACTTCCAATTCTACAAAAAAAGTCCCAGGACAAAAATCCACAGTAAGTAATGCAGGTTTATTCGCCGTAGTCTCCAAAACAAAAAACGCAGTTACATCTGGCAATTTTGTCCAAGCTAAAAAAGAATTTGACAAGTTTGAAGATGCTTGGAAAGAAGTAGAAGATGGCATCAAAGCTAAATCCCGTAATAATTATGACGCTGTAGAAAAAAGTATGGATGAAATTTCAGGAGAACTCAAAGCTGCTAAACCCCAAAAAGACAAATTATTAGCATCCTTAAAGTCATTGGAAAAAACTATTAATACTATTCCCAAGTCTTAATAAAATATTGTGAGTTTGACAATATCTAAAATCTGACAACAAAGATCCCCGACTTCTGTGATCAATTTATGATTTATATACACAATCAATAAAAGAAGTCGGGGATCTGTCCATGAACGATACATCAGTCATCTAATTGAGGCTGGTAATAGGTGATAAAATACCTATTTTCATCCTGTTCATCCTGCTATCCTGGATATCCTGATTCTGACAATAAAATTCATGAAAAAGGTTTCAACCATTTCCATAAAATAGCAGTATCCAGAGCAAAAGCAGCCAGAGAAAACCACAATATACTTTCTCCTGCTAAGATTAAAAAAGGCAAAACCGGATTATTTATATCCCAACCAACTTCTATTTGAGTTAAACCCCGCACTAAACCAAAAGCCCAAACTCCACCAGTTTTGAGGTGAGGATTGGCATCTACACGGATAATATAACGATAGGTGACACCAAATAGAAAACCAGAAAACCCGGCTATGACACCATTTAATAACATCTGTAAATTTACTATATCAATTTTATCATAAGTAACTATTGGAAAATACTTATCTAGCCACAAAACATTAATAAAGCTGGTACTAAGAAAAGCTAAACCTAAAGATATGCTGCCAATTACTCCCGCTTTCAGGGATTCTAACCGTTCTGCCATTAATTCCATAATTTTTCTAACTCTCCTATCAATCTAGTTAATGAATCCACTGCATTTTCCCAGTATGATGGATATTAGAGCCGTTTTGTAATTATTTGAAAAGTAGAACTATGATTTTGACACTGGGTTGGGTATCGCTGTTAGTTGTGTTTACTTGGTCTATTTCTATGGTAGTTTGGGGACGCAACGGACTATAGAGGCATCGTGGAAAGTCCATTTTTGGGTATTTTAGCCTTATTTGGGGTGCTGCTGCTAGTAGGAGTTACTGGTGGTGTTGTTTATCTAACATTATCAGATTGGCGCGATCGCCGTCGTCTCGAAGACGAAACCCGCGAAGCCCGACGTAGCACTAGCAAGCGAAAATGATTCTATTGCAGCATATATATAGCTGTATTTTGCGTTAAACAGTGTTTATGTAGGGATAATAACTATTTCTATCCCTACATAAATTATACTTATATACAAGCAAATTTATCTATGAGAATGTAGATAGACAATGGGTTTCGGCGTGATCAACCAAAATAAGCGATCGCACCTGAGTTCGGTGTTAGGAGTTCGGAGTTTCTCCTTCGGAGACGCTACGCGAACAGAGTTATGATTTTTTCAACGAGATCATAAGGGTTTGAGACTCATATTTGGGGCAGTTTTCCAAAAATTATCTTATGTCGAACTCAGGTGATCGCAGTTTTACCGAAGATCTTACCCAACTTTATATCATTATTTCTTTGCGTCTCTGCGTCTCTGCGTGAAATGAAATTCAAGAAATATAGAAAAAAATATACCTGTTTATAGCCAGAAACTACAAACAAGTACAATCAAAAATAACAGTAGTTTATTAAAAAAACAAAATTATTAGTCGTTATCCCACTCTTCACGTCCGATTAAATCACCGATGCGATCGCGCAGTAAAAAATCACATTTCTCCAATTCACATTCTACACAAACCCACTCTCTAGCCGGGATAAACTGGCAAAGTGTATATATTGGCTGTTGACGACCAACCATTCCCCTTTCCACCAGTCGGCGTGCTTCGTCCTGAATAACATTCAGAGAGTAGTAATTGTAATTGATAGAAGGCACCGTATTCACAGTCATGGTTTTTTTCTCACAAAATTACATCAAAAATACATTTAGATAGCGTTCCCGTTATGCACGAGGAACAAACATGGCAATAATTAAACCTGTGTCCAGGGTTTTGTAGTTTGCTATACGGAACTATTATCATTTTGACGCTATACACCTCCAAATTATCTAAAGAAATGTTAAGTTTGTCAACAAAGGATGACATTCATGGTATTTCAACTTGATATTCCTAAGATAACAGCAGTTAAGTTTACTAATCAAACCTAGATATTTACATTTTTAACATTAACTTGTATTAAAATTATTAAAATCATACTAGATTTGCTTTAGCGTTAACTTTATTAGCATATATAAGTCTATGATTTTTGACCTCTATCCTAAGACACAAGATTTGCAATACCCATAACTCTCTAAAAATAGGGAATCAAGGCATTGCCTATTATCCCCACCTAGAGTGCTTTAACTAGCAACAAGTTCCAGATTTATTTATATTTTGGTTAACTTTGCATTAATAAATCATTCAGCCATCTCTTCTACTACCTCATCCACACTTGCTGATGCTCGTTGTTGCTCCAGTTGGTTTAATAAACTCAGCACCTTAGTACCTCGTTCTATAGAACGATCTTCCACAAAGATCACTTCTGGAGTCCGTCTTAATCTGACTCTAGCCCCCAATTCACTGCGAACGTAACCCGTAGCTGACTTTAAACCAGCCATTGTTTCCGTTTTCGCTTCCTCCGTTCCATAAATACTCACAAAGATGGTAGCGTGTTGTAGATCCCCAGAAACATCCACATCGGTAACACTGACCATTCCCGTACCCACACGGTCATCCTTAATACCGTTGAGTAGCATTTGGCTAACTTCCCGTTTAATTAATTCAGCAACGCGGGAAACGCGGCGATTTGTAGCCATATAAATTCCGCCTTCTCACAGAGGTTTAATAACATGATTCTAAACGTAAATGAAAGTGGACGGTGCTTGACGTGATAAAATCAACACCAACAGTCCAATAAACTCAAC
Organism: Anabaena sp. 54; assembly: GCF_017355725.1. Taxonomy (NCBI): domain Bacteria; kingdom Bacillati; phylum Cyanobacteriota; class Cyanophyceae; order Nostocales; family Nostocaceae; genus Anabaena; species Anabaena sp. 54. The sequence continues at coordinate 300,550 of NZ_JAAVWA010000003.1, read as the reverse complement.
CCTTTCCTGGCTTTTGGTTTACATTGAACTCAATCCCAGCATAGCCCGCACGGTAAGCGTTACGAAAAAAAGACCACCAGTAAACAAACCTAAAATAGCCATCAGCGTCACAGGACGTTTTAATAATGGAAACAGCGGCTCAAGGGTGTTTAGAAAAATACCCAAGACGATACTAACTAAATACCGAGGGTAGCGAAAGACGTTATCCCAAAATCCATCAAACATTTGAATTTAGACTGCCTTATTATAGACTTTATTGATTAGTTAGTTTTTAGTTTAATCGTAAGTAGATGGTAAGTCAAATCCCTAAACAAACTTACCCACGACCATTTTTAAAGTGGGCTGGGGGTAAAACTAGATTGATTTCGCAATATAAAGACTATTTTCCCCAGCATTACCAGACCTACTATGAACCATTTTTAGGGGGTGGAGCAGTTTTTTTCCATTTGCAACCATCTCATGCAGTTTTAACTGATATTAATGCAGATTTAGTTATTACTTATCGGTGCGTTAGAGACAATCTTGAAGAATTAATAACTTTACTGCAAGCACATCAGCAAAGACATAATTCAGAGTATTACTATGATCTCAGAAATTATCATAATGGGACAGATTTAACAAAAGCGGCTCGGTTTATTTATCTGAATAAGACTTGTTTTAATGGGCTGTACCGGGTTAATTCTCAAGGAAAATTTAATGTCCCTGTAGGTAAATATAAAAATCCTGGTATTTGTCAAGAAGAAGTTTTGCGAGTCGCATCGTTAGCACTCCAGAAAGTAGAAATCAAACAAGCAAATTTTGCAGAAGTGTTGAATTATGCAACTGGTACTAATGACTTTGTTTATTTTGATCCTCCCTATTATCCTCTAAATAAAACTAGCAATTTTACAGCTTATAGTAATTTCTGTTTCGACGAGAATCAACAAATAAAACTCAGAGATATTTTTATTGAATTAGCTGATAAAGGTGTAAAAGTTATGTTATCTAATTCTGATTGTCCATTGATTCGTGACCTTTATAGTGATTTTAATGTTCACACCATATCAGCAGCAAGGTCAATTAATTCTAATGCCCAGAAGCGAGGGAAAATAACTGAAGTATTAGTAACTTCTTATAGAAAATTGTAGAAATCGTAGGTTGGGTAGAACGAAGTGAAACCCAACATTATAACATCTAAGTAAGTTAACACAATAAAACAAAACTGTGTAAAGAGATGTAAAATCGCTGAAAACTTCTTTACTCTTGCCTTACTAAGTAGTGAGACAGAATTAATTACACAATGTCATTGCGTAAGCGTTGCGTGGCGTTAGCCATATGGAACGAAGTGAAATGAAACAATTGCAAGGGTTGTGATTGCTTCCCTTCGCTCGCAATGACTGTAAATATTTTTGTCCATTACTTATAACAACAATTTTTAACGCCAACCTACTTAACATTTCCATGAAAATGTTGGGTTTACTTGCGTCAACCCAACCGACCAGATGGAATTTAATTATTTTTGGTTTCAGCATGACCGTTACGAATAGACCATGCTAATTCCAACATTTGTGTCCAGCGTTTTTGCAGTTGTTTCGGAGTACATTGAACAGCTTTAGAAATAAGTTGATCACTTTGACAAGCGGTTTTTAGTTCAAAAATTTGTTGCTGCTGTGGTGTGAGTTGATTCCAAAAAATATCCCATTGCTGGGAAGATAAACCTAACTTATGTTCTAAACCAGCACCTAACCATTGATGAACTAATTGCCATTGGTGCTGTTTGGCAAACTTCTCAACATGATATTTAAATCTTTGTTGTAAATAATCGCGTTGACGACTGGTTAAACCGAGAATTTGGTCAATTTCCGGTGCAGAAAGATCCTGGAGTTTGAGAGTCAAGTAATTCATACAATCAGATTGTCCTTGAGACTCCAGATATTTCATCAATTCGGTAATCACGCGATTGCGTTCCGACTCTTCAGAAGGGTCAAAACCAGGTTTAGCAATCATTTGTGAGCGAATTTGCTGCACTGCCACATTGCGTTGATAAGATTCTGCTTCTTCCGTTTTCGCAGAATCCACTGCCATTTCAATATCTACAGTAGTTTCTTGGGGTTGACGACGGGCAAAACCTTGAGCGCGTAAAACAATTAGTTGTTGATTAGCACCACCAGGTAAATTAATCCGGCGTTTGGCATATTGTTCTGTAAATGCCATATACTCAGCTACTTGTAACTGAGTACGGGGGGTGTAATCTTCAGGTAGTTCGGTTTCTCGACGGAAAGCTTTAATTGCTTCGATATAAAAAGCTTGTAAAAAATCTTCAATCAGATTGTAACGAGCCTCAAATCCTAAATCTGAGCCTGCAACAGTTACGTGACGATAAACAATTGCGCCTAAGCTGCTGTGTAATTCTACTCGTCCTTGTTTAGAACCAAGTTGATAGTAACGGAGGCACTTTTGTAAGCGATGTCTTCCTAATGTAATTTGCCAAGACTGAATTTGTCCTGAGTTTTGAATGCGGGAGCTTTTATCACATATCCGTTCTACTTCTTTGGCTATGCGTCCAACAACATCTTGTACACCTGAAGTGGCGGATTTAACTTGAGATTGCATCTCATGGGATAAAAGTTGTACTAATGTATCGCTGGTAGGAACAGACAATTCTTCAAGAGAAATATAGCTATCAAAAGCAGATGTAGAATTAGGCAGATTGGCGATGTTAGCTTTCATGACTTTTCTATAAAATTGGTATTGCACCTTAACTCAAACGCATATACAGTATTTAAGGCCAGTCTCAGGAGTAAAAATCTTTGGGGATTTATGCCTCAAAACTCACCAACTAGACTCCTGATATGTAAACACTGTAGGAAATTTCCAAAGTTAAGGGCTTGTTAATTGTGTCGCTTTATTTTTAGCAACTAAATCAAAGATGGCATAATAGATATTCACTCTGAGGACAAATTGCCAAAACCTTAGTCATGCTAAGATTGGCCGATAGCCTGTGTGGCGTAGCCATAATTTCATGACTGGGATAAGAGTGCCTGGGAGGATGACAATTTCAAAATTGGAGTCAGGTGATCATAATAATTAGCGCAACGGAGTCCAAAACAAGGGGTTGCACTTATAAAGCTTTATTCTTAAACCCAAGTAGCTACAGCTTCCCAACCTAAACCTCTCCGAATAATAACTGGTTCTTCATCGGTCAAATCTAAAATGGTAGACACTTGATATGTAGGTTCTTCGGCAGTGTCGATAATGATATCTACCAATTTATCCAAATGGTCGTATAAATCTACCCGTGACAACATTGGTTGTTTTCCATTTTCAACTATTTCCTGGTCTTCGTCATTTGCTCTAACATGAGCCGAAGTAGAAATAATTGGGTTTCCTAACGCTTCCATTAATGCCAAGCAAACGTTATGATTTGGCACTCGAATTCCTGTGGTTTTGCGTTTGGGATTTTGTACTAGTCGCGGTACTAATTTGGTAGCAGGGAGCAAAAAAGTGTAGGGTCCTGGTATTAACCGCTTCATTAGTCGGTAGGCTGTATCACTTACGAAGGCATAAGTCGCCACATTGGAGAGTGAGGGACATAAAAATGTCAGTGGTTTATCATTTGCTAACTGTTTGATTTGCCGCACTCTTTCCACCGCCGACTTGGCATTCAAGTCACAACCAATTGCATAAACTGTATCTGTAGGGTAGAGCATGATAGCGCCACCTAATAGCGCTAACTTTATTTCCTCTATTCGGCGGCTTTGAGGATTATCAGGATGAATGGTGAATATTTTGGCCATAATGATTATTGGTGATTGGTAATGGGTGATAGTTTTCTTCTTCCTGACAACTGACGACTGACAACTGACAATTAACAAATAAATTTATGAATAAAATTGTTTATCTTCAATGTCCAACAGGGGTTTCTGGTGATATGTGTTTGGGGGCGTTGGTTAGTCTGGGTGTGCCTGTGGAGTATTTGATAGAACAACTCAATGGCTTGGGAATTGAGCAAGAATACCGATTGTGGGCGGAATTGGTTCACCGTCAAGGTCAACAAGCGACTAAGGTTCATGTAGATTTGGTTTCTCATCATCACCATCATCATTCTCACAATGAACATGATCACAACCACACCCGTCATTTGCCAGAAATAGAGGAGATGATTGTTAAGGGGAATTTGCCAGTGCGGGCGGAAGCTTGGAGTTTAGCTGTTTTCCGACAGTTGGCAGTTGCAGAGGGGGCTGTTCATGGCATCGCACCGGAAAAAGTTCATTTTCATGAAGTGGGTGCGGTGGATGCGATTGTGGATATTGTTGGTACTTGTTTAGGGTTGGATTGGTTGGGTATTGATAGCGATCGCTCAGGTTTGCCTTTGCTATACTGTTCTGCATTTCCAACGGGAGGTGGTACTGTTAATGCGGCACATGGAAGAATGGCTGTACCAGTACCAGCGGTGTTAAAGTTGTGGGAAATGCGGGGTTGTCCAGTTTATAGCAATGGTATTGACAGAGAATTGGTAACACCAACGGGGGCGGCGATCGCTACTACCTTGGTTCAAGACTTTGGTTCACCACCACCAATGACTATCAAACAGGTAGGATTAGGGGCGGGTTCTCTAGATTTACCCATTCCCAATATACTACGGCTTTGGTACGGTGAAAATGAATCTTTACAGACTGATAACTCTAATTTAGCGGAATATTCCCCAAATTTAGAAACGATTACTGTCCTAGACACTCAAATAGATGACTTAAATCCTCAAGTATTTGGTTATGTATTTGAGGCTTTATTTGCTGCGGGTGCGGTGGATGTGTTTACTCAACCGATAGGGATGAAAAAGTCACGAACTGGAATTTTATTAACTGTGATTTGTCATCCTGAAAATTTAGCTAGTTGTGAAGCGGTGTTATTTCGAGAAACTAGCACTTTAGGCATTCGTCGCACTACTCAAAAACGGGCAATTTTACAACGAAAAATGCAAAATGTAGACACTATTTATGGAACAATATCGGTAAAAGTGGCATGGACAGGAACAGCTACAGAAAAGGTAATTACTAATGTGCAGCCAGAATATGAAGATTGTGCAGAATTAGCACGAAAAAATAATATTCCTTGGCGAGAAATTCATCGTTTGGCGTTAGAAAGTTGGTATTTGCAAAATCAAAATTAACAAAAACACAAAAACAAGATCCCCGACTTCTCTAAGAAGTCGGGGATCTAAATCCTTTTAAAATGAAGAAAATTATCCGGTGGTTGATTTTAGGTGGAACGCTGTTTTTTTTATTGAAAGCGTTAAAAGATAATTGGTTAGGAGTTAGTGCTATTCGGATTAATATTACCGGATGGTTAATATTAGCAACTGCTACAAGTGTAACTTTATTGGCACATATTTGGGCAGGTTGGATTTGGACTTGGGTACTCAGGGAGTTAAATCAATCTGTATCTGCTATTGAGTTTATCCAAGTTTATTTAAAAACGAATATTGCTAAATATTTACCTGGGAATGTTTGGCATTATTATGGGCGAATTATAGCGGCTAAAAATGCTAATATCCCTACGAATATTGCCACTTTAAGTGTTTTGTTAGAACCACTATTAATGTTAGCAGCAGCTTTAATTATTATTGTTTTATTTGGTAGTCAACTTATTGTTAATAGTCTGAATTTTAATTTGATTATTCTCCAATTTTTAGCTTTAATAATTGTCTTAGGTGTACTTGATCCCCGATTTTTAAACCCAGCAATTCAACTTTTAGATCGTTGGAAAAATAAAAAATCTGCTGGAGAAAATCAGCTAATTGATATTTTTATAATTAACCGCTATCCGGTGAAACCATTATTAGGAGAATTAGTTTTTTTAGGGTTGAGGGCTGCTGGATTTATATTAACTATAATGGCGTTAACTTCGGTAAATTGGGAGCAAATACCCTTATTAGTGGGAGCTTTTAGTTGTGCTTGGGTATTGGGGTTAGTTGTTCCTGGTGCGCCTGGTGGCTTGGGCGTGTTTGAAACCACAGCGATGTTACTGTTACAATATCATTTTCCGGCGGCTTTGGTGATTAGTGCGATCGCTCTTTATCGTCTGATTAGCATCTTAGCAGAAACCGTCGGCGCAGCCTTAGCTTCGTTATTTGAACGCATAAGCAATTAGCTATCTCTCCTCTGTGTCCTCTGTGCCTCTGTGGTTCGATAAATTAACCTTAAACCACAAACGCACAGAGTGAAAAAAGATATTAATCCCCAGTAATAGAAAGTTCACTTACCCAAACCTTAGGTGCAACTCCTCCTGGAGTTAATTCCACCTCTTTTTCCACATAAACAATAGATTTCAAAAGTTCCAAGAAATCACCAGCTACAGTTGCAGACTCAATACTGGTTTTTTCACCCTTATTAATTAACCAACCATCAAAAGGTAAAGAAAAAGAACCTTGTAAAGCCTTAACACCCGCATGAAGAGCTTGTAAATCATCAATTAAAATCACATTTTCCGCAGTTTCCAAACTTAATTCCTGTTCAGGAGTTCCTGCTGCAAAAACGTGATAAAAATTAGGACTGACGCTTACTTTTGCGCCAATACTAGCATTACCTGTAGGTTGAGCATTTAACCGTTTTGCAGTTCCCGCACTATGCAAAAAGCTAGTTAAAATGCCCTTTTCTATTAACTTAATTTGCCGGGTGGGAGTACCTTCACCATCAAAACTTTCAGCCCCAATATTAGCGGGGTGTAAAGCATCATCATAAACTGAAAGTAAAGGTGAAGCCAGTTCTTTACCGATATCATCAGTTTTTGATAAACTTTGATTATCCAGAATACTTTGGGCGTTAAATAAATTGGAAAAAGCCCCCAACAAACTTAAAAAAGCTTCAGCAGAGAAAACTACTTGATATTTACCAGTTTTGATTTTTTCATAATGCAAATGACTGATGGTTTTATCAGCAGTTTCTTGAATACAACCTGCAATATCTAAATCAGCTACACTTTCCTTAACTCGATAAGCACCAGCACTGCGGGGTTTTTTATTTTCCTCTTCAGTTTTGCTGTACAAATAAATAGAAGCTAAAGAATGAGATTCAGTTCTCACAGCACCATCACTATTGAGATAAAATCTGTCAATATCTCTTTGTGCTAAACCATTATAAGGCACACTTGTAATCGCAGGATGTTTTGCCATTAATTCTTTTTCTGCTACTAATAGTTTTTCTATTAGTTCAGAAACAGGTGCTTGCAGGGCTTTTTTCTGATGTGTATTAGGAATAGGAATAGTTGCTTCTGGACTAAAATCAGGAACATTTTCTTTCACCCCAAAAAAGCTGGCTTCGTAAGCAGTTTTTAAAGCTAATTCTAATCCTTGAGGATCTACATCTGTGGTGCTAGTAACACCCATTGTATTTTCTTCATTCCAAACTCTAACTGTCACCCCAGAACGATTGGAAGCTTTGACTTGTTTGGGTTCACCTTGGTCAACTTGAACGCTGGTATCATCTACAGTTGAGCCATAAATATCGAATTTTTTAATGCCAAGTTTGGCAGCATTTTCTTGAGCGTAGGTTGCGATTTCTTGAATGTTAGACATGATTGAATTAATTTTTGAATTTTGAACACAGATGAACGCAGATAAACGCGGATAATATGGTTTATCTGTTTTTAGCTCAATACAGTTTAGTTAAAAATTTTTTCTTCTCTCTGTGTCCTCTGTGCCTCTGTGGTTCGTTTAAAAAATGACTTTCACAAAGAGTTCTAAATTTAACTAAACCGTATTGGTTTTTATCTGCCGCCAACGGTAATAGAGTCAACCTTAATGTGGGGTTGTCCAACTGTTGTGTAAATGCTGCCACTAACAGAACCACAAAAGCCGGGAGCTAATTCTAAATCTTGAGAACATAGGGAGATTTTATTCATGATTTCCTTAGCTTCACCGATGAGAGTAGCACCTTTTAATGGTTTGGTAATTTTGCCATTTTCTATTAAGTAAGCTTCATCAACACTAAAGTTAAATTGACCTGTTGCGCCGACACTGCCGCCACCCATTTTCTTACAGTAAATGCCTTTATCAACGGAGGCAAATAGGTCTTCTGTTGTGTGTTCACCACAATCAATATATGTATTTCGCATCCGACTAGCGGCAGCAAATGTATAATTTTGACGGCGGCCACTACCTGTTCTGGGGTGTCCAGTCCGCACTGAACCGGTTCTATCAGCTAGGAAGTTTTTGAGAATGCCTTTTTCAATTAATAATGTTCTTTGAGCGGGCATTCCTTCATCGTCCATATCAATAGTCCCAAAGGCGTTATCAGTGCGTCCTTCATCCCAAGCAGTCAGGCTTTCATGGGCGATTTTCTCACCTTTTTTATCGGCAAATGGTGTGGTTTTGTGTTCAATTTGAGTGGTTTCTAAAAGGTGTCCACAGGCTTCATGGAAAATTACACCGCCAAAATGATTAGCCATAATAATGGGGTAAGTTCCTGATTCTACGTAATCTGCATAAAGCATTTTACCGGCTGATTCGGCGATTTGTTCGGAGGCTTGTTGATAATCCCAGGTTCTCAGGAAGTTAGCGTCACTGGTGTTACCAGCACGTTCGCCAATGGAGGCACGGTTAGCACCGTCAGCACAAAGTAGGTTAAACCCAACGGATTGGGTGAGGCGGATATCACGGGCAAATGTACCGTCACTGGCAGCAACTAATACTTCTTGCCAATCACGGAAGTAGGAAGCGCGGCGAGATTGGACGTGGGTAGCTTTTTTGTTAAGTTGGGCTGTACCATCAAGGAGGACTTCTCCCATTTCGCGGATAGAACTGCACAAGGGCAGCCAACCGTCTTTACCGCGTTTTGTGGCGTAGTCTCTGAGTAATTCTAGGTTGATTTCGGGGATGAAACCAGTGGGGCCAGGTAGTTGTAAGCCTAAGATGGAAAGAGCTTTTTCTAAGGCTGCTTTTAAACCGGCAAATGTGAGGTTGTTGGTGCTAACGTAGCAGTCAGCTTTGCCACGAAATACTCGCACTCCCGCACCGGTTGATAAACTGGGAGAAATGCTGGTGATGGTATCTTCTTCGGCTAAACAACTGATGTAGTTGCGGCGTTCTAAGAAGTATTCTACAAAATCTGCCCCAGCGGCGCGTCCTAGTCCCAAAAGGGTTGCCAGGGGGGCTTCCCAAGTGTCATCGAAGCGTTCTGTGGTGGATGAATATTGTAAACTGGGAAGTTGATTTGAGAGAAGTAGGGTGTTTGTAAGCATGAAGTGCCTCGTCTGCTGGCGTTATCTACAGATGTGACTGAAAAAAAATTCTGGTGTGTTCAGTCTAACAAATCTATGAAAGTCGTTGTTGGCAGTTAGGCTGTAGGGTTTTCCGCCATTTGCAGATGAATTTAGTTCATACTCTCATTATTTTCCACGACTACTGCGGCGTGTAGGTAGGTTAGGTTGTGGTGGTTCTTGAGATTTTAAACCATTATCATCAGTCAGAAATTCTACATGAAAACCTTTTTCATGATAGTAATACCAACCCAAGACTACAATACTCGCATCTCCCATAGAAGTTTTTTCTACAGCTTGATTAGGAAATTTATCTGCTAAATTTTTCAATCCTTCTGCTTCCCATAGTACAATTTGTTCACGAAAAGCAGCCCAAGGACTTGTTTCATCAGCAGCATAAATCATGATTTGGGCAAATTTTTCTGATGTTATTCTTTTACTATCTGAATTTGTAGTTTTAGCTTGGGCAATATGATTTCCTGTTTCTATAACTGTCGCTAATGGAAGTACCAAGGTTGTTCCTTTTTCAATTTCTGTGAGAATTTTCTCGTTAACAAGTTCAAAATCCCATTTATTATTACCCGCAGTTTCTTTACCTGGAACTTTTAACCAAACGCACAATAAAGATGTATCTATTAATAAAACTTTTCTCATATTTTTAATTACTCCCCATGAGAAAGGCTGCGTTCAATTGCGCCTTTAGTTGTCATTTGTCCCAAGGAATAAGATGCAAATAATTTGGGGAAGTTGTCAATATCTTCTAAGAGGGTAAGTTTACTTTCTCCTGTTTCTGAATCTCGATGTGCAACAACTACAAAGGGAACTATTTCCGAACCAAAAGCATCTAGTAAAGCTGGGTTATGGGTTGTGAGTAAAATATCAATATTGCGTTTACTGCCAATTTCTTTTAATATTTTCACCAATAATGCTGCACGGGAAGGATGTAAACCATTATCTATTTCTTCTATAACAATTTGACTACCTTCAGGACGGGTTAATAATGCTGTGAGAATGGCTAGAAAGCGTAATGTTCCATCTGACATACTTCTCGCATCAATTTCTATAATTTCTCCTGATTTCCATTCTTCTTGACAGTAAAGCATTGCGTCTGTACCCAATCTTCCTACTTTTTCTGCCCATACTTTTTTAATATCACCTTCTGGTAAATCTTTGATATAGTAAGATAGATTTGATTCAACTTCTATTTTTTGTTCATCTGGTAATGCTGCTAATACACCTCCGATATTTGAACCATCACTTTCTATGTTTTCAGAAAGTCGTGAAAAATCACGCATTTTGGAAGGAATGGGATTGAGTATGAAAAGATTTTCTAAATTAGAAATAATAAATTCTTGAGCTTTCTTTTTTGCAGGGAAGAAGTTATCTTCAAGCTCTTTACCTATAATTAGACTACCATTTTCACCAATTTCATGATAAATATTATTAATAATAAGATCACTAAAATCAAAATCACGACCTATTTTTTTTATGCCACTTTTAGCATTAGATTGTATTTGTTTTACAGTAAATTTTGTTAATTTATTAGAAGTAGTATCTTGGGTGTATGTATGACTCTCAATATATTCCTTTAGAAATTTACACTCAGGTAGTGTTTGTGTTTTTATAACATATAAATAATCTGTTTCATCATCCTCACCTGAAACTAAAGCTTTTATTGTAAACTCATTTTCACCTTTTCTTGCAGCTAATTCCACACCACCGCGAATAGAAGGGAGTGTTTTATCTCCTGATAAAGCTGCTTCAATATTTTCACCATTAGCTATTCTTTGCAAAAATTCCAAAGCTTCAACCACATTAGACTTACCACTTGCATTAGTGCCAATAAGTACAGTTAAAGGATCAAGTGGAAGTTCAGCATAGCGGAAACTTTTCCAATTTTCGAGAATGAGTTTTTTCAGCATAGTCCAAACTATATATTTTATCTTTAAGACTAAGACTATAATATCTTTTATCCAACTATCAACACCCTCATTTCTCTCAATTATTATTTTATAGAGGGTGGATAATTGCTGACTTGATTGTATTTCGTCTCTAAATTGCGAAAATTGATTTAAAACCAATTTTTATTCAGCAGTTTGTTACTGACAATAACCACAAACATCAACATACCAAACTGAATTTGCCAAGGTGATAACACTAAACTTACAATAAAAATGACGGCTGTGAAAACACCTGCAATATTGGTGATTTCATCATCATTTCTTTGGAAGAGATAGCCAGTCATTACACCTGTAACTAATGTTATTAAGAAAAATAAAGGCATTTTCACTAATCTCCAAACTACGAGCTACTGTTTAATACCAGTAAACTTAAATCATTCTAGGGAACGTTATTGATCATATACTTAAGTAAGACAAAATGGCAACAAATTTATTCTCAAGTGATGAAATTAGCTATTTTCAAATGATGCCATTATTTGCTAAATTAAGTTAACACTATCTATTCGTGCTGGAATCAATTTAACACTTTCAATTTAAATATCCAATGTTGAACATTTCCCAACTCCTCGCAACTGAACTAAAACTTAAACCCCACCAAGTACAAAACGCCCTAGAACTCTTAGCAGAAGGGGCAACAATTCCCTTTATTGCGCGTTATCGTAAAGAACGAACAGATGAAATGGATGAAGTGCAATTACGGGATTTACAAGATAGGCATAATTACTTAACGGAATTAGAAGAAAGAAAAAAAGTAATTGTGAATGCGATCGCTCAACAAGATAAACTTACTCCAGAACTACAAGCAAAAATAGCATCCTGTTTACAAAAAACCGAACTGGAAGATTTATATTTACCCTATCGTCCTAAACGTCGGACACGCGCTACCATTGCCAGAGAAAAAGGGCTAGAAGCACTGGCTACATTTATTAAATCCCTAAATGTTAAAAATGGTATTTCCGCATCTTTAGAGGCAGAATCAGCAAAGTATATTTCGGAAACCTTGGGAGTAAAAAGCGCAGATGAAGCTTTAAAAGGTGCGTCTGATATTTTAGCTGAAGAAGTAGCAGAAAAAGCAGAATCACGCGCATATATCCGCGATTATCTGTTAGAAAATGGGGTATTTATTTCTCGGATTAAAGACGAACATCCTGAAGGGACAACTAAATTTGAAATGTACCGCAATTATCAGATTAGAGTCAAAAATATCGCCCCTCATAATCTGTTGGCATTATGTCGAGGAGAAGATGAAAAAATTCTCAGTTTTGAAGTTGCGTTTGATGAAGATTTTGTGCTGGTTTATTTAGAATCTCAAGAAATAAAAACTCAAGTTCGCAATATTCGAGATTTTTATCAAGTCATGTTAAAAGATAGTTTTAACCGCTTGATGAAAACTTCCTTAATTAGCGAAGTAACAAACGAGAAAAAAACCTACGCTGACATAGAATCAATCAAAACTTTTGAAACCAATTTACGAGAATTGCTATTATCCGCACCAGCAGGAATGAAACCGACAATGGCTATAGATCCAGGTTTTAGAACCGGGTGTAAAGTCGCTATATTAGATGAAACTGGGCAATTTTTAGAGTATCAAGCTGTCTTTCCCCACCAAGCAGCAGAACAACGCCAAAAAGCCGCCCAAACTATTAAAAAATTACTTGAAAAATACCAAATTCAATTAATCGCTATTGGTAACGGTACAGCGTCACGAGAAACAGAAGAATTTGTTGCCGAAGTATTACCAAATATAGCCCATAAACCAGTTAAAGTCATGGTAAATGAATCTGGTGCATCTATATATTCCGCCAGTGAAGTAGCTAGAGAAGAATTTCCTGATTTAGATATTACCGTGCGGGGTGCAATTAGTATTGGAAGAAGATTGCAAGATCCTTTAGCAGAATTAGTCAAAATAGATCCTAAATCAATTGGTGTAGGACAATATCAACATGACGTTGATCAAAAATTACTGAAAAAGAAATTAGATGAAACCGTCGAAAGTTGTGTTAACTATGTGGGTGTAGACTTAAATACAGCTTCTAAAGAACTTCTCACCTTTGTTTCGGGAATTACCCCAACCATAGCTAATAATATTATTGCCTATCGTAACGAAAATGGCGCATTTAAAAATCGTCGTCAACTCTTAAAAGTAGCCAAACTAGGACCTAAAGCCTTTGAACAAGCCGCAGGGTTTTTAAGAATTCGTGGTGGTGAAAACCCCTTAGATAATACCGCAGTTCATCCAGAAAGTTACTCTTTGGTACAATCTATCGCGGCTGATTTAGGAGTATCCTTAAATCAAGTGACACAAGTTGCAGAAAACCTCAAAAAAGCCAACATCAAAAAATACGTTACCGAAACCATTGGAGAACCAACCCTGCGCGACATTCTCAGCGAATTAGAAAAACCAGGCAGAGATCCTCGTGCTGAATTTAAATATGCTACCTTCAAAGAAGGAATCAAAGAAATTAAGGATCTAACCGTAGGAATGCAACTAGAAGGAATTATTACCAACGTTGCTAACTTCGGTGCTTTCGTTGATATTGGAGTCCATCAAGATGGTTTAGTGCATATTTCCCAACTTGCTGATAGATTTGTAGATGATCCGAAAAAAATTGTGAAAGTTGGACAAGTCGTTAAAGTGCAAGTTTTAGAAATCAACGAAAAACTCAAACGCATAGGTTTATCAATGAAAGGAATCAAACAATAATTACCTCTTTCTGGCTTGTTATGTTAATCATAGCCCCTCCCTCGCTTGTGGGGCTACCGTGTACACACATCCTTACCCAAAGCGAGTTTTCCACAACGAGAAAGAATTTAGAGAAATCCACACAAAAGATGATCCTAGTGCTTACGCATTGACAAAGTTTTCTAAATATGTAATGTAGATTTTATCTCTTGTAGGGTGCGTCAGACCCAATAATTTAGTAAGGGACTTCCAAGAAATAAATTATCCTAATTAACGAACCACGGAGGCGCAGAGGACACAGAGGAATAATGGTTTGAGAGATTTTTGCGTTAGGTGATTGAGTATTTTTTTATTTGGAAGTCCCTAAGAGAGTTTTTGAATTTGTCATTGCGACCCCCAGGGAAGCGATCGGAAAATCTCTGAGTGAAGATGAGATTGCTTCATTCCACTAAGGGACTTTTGCTATTAGACTGGGAATTGATTCCCAGGCGGGCTATGGGTTTTACGTGGTTTTACGTTAAGTTGACACCAATGAGCAGTCCAGTCTAAAGGACACGGGGATTCTTAAGACCAAAGGAGTCGTTTTTCATCTGTCCTTTGTATTCTGTTGTTGAATAATCTCGCTAATTTCTGCCAAACTTAAGTTTAAAACTTGTGCGATTTGTTCTCCAGTTAAACCCAATCCTATCAATCCAGGAACTGCATCTAACTTGGCTTTGCGTTCACCTTCTTCCTTTCCTTCTTCTTTTGCTTCTTGATAAAATCGGGTTTGTTTTAACTCACTTAATCCAAACATAGCTTCTATTTCCTCTCTATTCATTCTGGGGAACTTGTAAATTAAAATCGTCTCGATGATTTGTAATACTTGTTGCTGTTGAACTTCAGAATCTATCTCTTGCTTAGTTCTTGTGATTAATTCTCTGGCTTGGATAATAGAACTATCTTTCTTAGCGATGATTAGTTTTATTGTAGCAACACCAATTGGTAAAGATGCTATATCTTCTAATTCATCAAGATAAATAACTCTGACTCGTTGGCTGGTGAAGAATTCTTGATAATGCTGAATATCTCTTGTATCTATGTTGCGGGTTGGATAGATAACTACAGCATTCCAGTGATTTTTAGGGTTGTTTTGGCGAATGTAAAGAAATATTTCGCTAAAAAGTCTATGGTAGAGATCCTTGTCTAATTGAAATTGTACTTCTAAAAAGTAGATCGGGTTATCTGTATTTTGGTTAGGTAAGAAAACTCCATCTATTCTCAAGGCTGTTTGTTTGACTTCAACTGATGAAAATTGATAAAGTTCGGCTAGTTGGGGGGAGTTACCAATCAGTTCAAAAAATATGCTAGGTATTTCTTGAAACAATCGGTAAAATATGCTGTCTGTTTTCATTTTAAAAAGTTGTTTTTGGCGATATCCAGGTTTTTATCAAGTGTTACCCCAAATGGTAGGGTATTAAAGCCTAATTTTTATAAAGAACTCTATTAGATTCTGTCATTTGCAAAGCAAGACGATATCGACATAGTGCTATAATTCCTATAATTCAGTTTATATTGTACTACAAGTTTTTTCAGAAAATCACTAAAATAGAAATGCATTCGCTACTTATGAATTACAGAGACTATATTACAATCGAACCCAATAAACGCGGTGGTAAGCCTTGTGTACGTGGCTTGCGAATCACAGTTTATGAGGTACTTGAATACCTAGCTTCTGAGATGACCGAAGCAGAAATTCTTGATGATTTTCCCGACCTAACGCGAGAAGATTTAAAGGCTTGTATTGCTTATGCGGCCGACCGTGAACGTCGGTTAATGATTTCGACTTTATCAGCATGAAATTACTATTTGATGAAAACTTATCGCCTAAATTATCCATCCGTTTGAGCGATATTTTTTCAGACTCGCTTCATGTTCGGGATGTAGGGATGAAAGCAACAATAGACCCGATAGTTTGGAATTATGCAAAAGATAATGATTTGATGATTGTCTCGAAAGATGCTGATATGCACGATCTGAGTTTAGTGTTGGGGAATCCTCCAAAAGTTATCTGGCTTAGACTGGGAAACTGTTCTACCTTACAAGTTGAAAATTTACTGCGTCGGGAGTTCAGCACAATCAAATTATTTTATGAAGATGAAAATTCATCATTGCTTGCTCTATCATAATCGCACTGAAAATTTAGAACTGCATTCAAACCAGTAATAAGGTGCGTTAATGAAATGTAACGCACCCTACAGGATTGGCTGCAATAATTTTTGAGGGTTTAAATTAGCTATTTATCTATTTCCACATATAACACCAAATAACGCACCAGGGTGAATTACTTGTTTCCACTTTGGGCTGGTGGAAATTACTGCCAAAGGCTTACCATTTGCAAGATAAATCAGAGGTGGATAATTTGCCCGTGAATTATAAGCACTATAGTCTGAATAACGACTGCCATAATCCCCGTACTGATTCAAGATACTTATGCTTTCATAGCGACTGCCATAAGTACCATAGGGATTACAGATGGAATTATCATCATAACGATCACTAGAAACATTACCTAAAAATTGACCAGTCTTAGGATGAAGTAAGAAGGCATTACCATCTAAATCAGATAAGCTTTGAGCTTTACTCATTGTATTTGTAATACCCAAAAAGCCCAAAGCAAATGCAAAGACTAACGCTGCTTTTGTAAATTTCATACTACTTATTCTTGTATTGTATAGAAAATTAATCTGAGTTATGGTTTAAGAATAAAACCCAGCGATAGTAATGGATTTGTTCGGTTTCACTGTAGTTTAAGCAAACCTACTGTTCAGATTTAATTCAATTATAAAATCAGTATTGCCATAACAAAATACGTATAAGTATGTATTTTTGAATAAAGACCATTAAATCTTGAGAGAATCAAGCTAATTTAAAAGACAGAAATATGATACTTTTAAAAAGTAGTGAAATCAGAAGGGTATATCAGGGCTATCAGACTCGAGAATATCCACTTCTGTACCAGTAGCAGAAATATTATCAATTACCGGAGTACATAAGCCTTGATCAACAAGATAAACTGCTAATTCATTTTCTTCGTCGTCATAAAACTGTACTTCAATTCCCACAGCTTGAGAAATCCAATTGGCATTATTAAAATATTCTGGAACTGAAAAACCTTCTACTGGATAGGTACGATACCAAATTTTTGTTTTATTCCATCTATAACCTTCCGCTTTCAACAAATCCCTAATTGTGTAAGTACCATTGCTACCTTTGCCATCCTGATTACCAACTTTAACAGTAATATACCGTGTATTTCCTACACCAATAAAAGGTTGATAATCTGACCAATTTAATACAGAAATTTTCGTCCTGCTATTTAATTCGTCAAGAAAAGGTGATAAATTTTTACTTTCTGTGATAATAAATAAAGTTTCAACTGCACGAGTTAAAGCTACATAAAATAAACGTTTTTCTTCATTTACTACAGATTCAATGCTATCACCAAACACACGGGTAAACATTAAATCAGGATGTATTAATGGGTAACAACTACAAACTGCATCAAGTATTATAACTACTTTTTTCTCAGAACCTTTATACTTATGAGCAGTTGATATAGTTACCAATTTTTTTGATGCTTCAGGAAGGTATGAATGCACTAATTTTAAAAATCTAGGAAGTGTGCTATTTTGTGATCTACTCTGTAATCTGGTATAATTCACATCCCAGGGTAAACTATTTTTTCGACTGAGTAATACTACTTCTTTACCTTCTTTAATAGTCTTATTAATTAAACGTAAAATAGCAGGTGTTATATTGTCTCTAGGATAATTTTCTTGCTCTGTGGGAGTTGGTTCAAAACTAGACATATCAACAATATTTACTATTCCTGATATGGTTTTATGAGCGCGAGCAGGAATACCCAAATCTTGCATTAACTTATTACCAATATCAACAATAGAAGTAGCTGAACGGTAATTTGTAGATATATTTAATTGCTGTGATGGATGGAATATTTTGTGAAAATTATCATAAAATAGGAGGTCAGAACCAGCGAAACCATTAATTGCTTGCCAGTTATCACCAACACAGAAAAAGAGGGCTTGAGGATTTTGCTTTCTGATGGCTTCTATTAGATTATAGAATAGTTCCGAAAAGTCTTGATATTCATCAATCATGATGTATCTGAGACTCTTTAAATCACCAACTCCTGATTTACGGCGAAATATGGTTTGTCCTGATGCAACTGATGCAACTACTTCTATCGCTTTCTGCATTAGTCCATCGAAATCTTCTTCACCTGTGACTTCAAGACGTTGTAGATAAGATTGATAAAACGTCTTTGCTAAATTCAAAAACTGCTCTTCAATATTGCTAACACATTGGTGTTTATCAATGATTGCAGCTAATTTATCTGAAGTGAGAGAACGTTTACGACAACGTTGAACAAATCCCTCTACTAGCGTTGTAAAGCGATCTATTGCTCTGTCTTTTATCCTTAACCAAATTTGCTCTTCACTCAAATTTTGACATGAAAAACCTAAGTCTTCTTCAAGATAGTCCTTAAGTAATGCACAAAAAACTTCTATTCCCTGATAACTTACTTGATACTTTAAAATTTTTGGTGATGATTCTATAACCTGCCAGGTAGGACGTTGTTGCAAATATTCCTGCCTTTCATTAGAGATTCCATTATAACCTGGTTCTCCTTCGATTTCTAAATATTCAATGACTATATTTTGTTCTTCTCCAGTAAATATTGTGAAACTGGGGCGTTCATTTATATCATTAGACCAAAATTTACGTCCATACTTATATTTAATATCATGTTCAAATAAAAAATTGGCAATTAGTTTTTCCCCACAAGATTTATACTCCCGTCCATCAATTCCCTTTCTGAGTAATGAGCGACGATAACGAAGCATTTCTTCGGGAATTTTATCAGCAATTCTCATTTTGAAAAAAATAAGATAAAATTCTCTTAATTTAAGTGTAAACCCTGTATTAAATTATTCTTTTTTAATAGATAATTATCATCCGACGCTGGAGATAGATAGGGTTTTAAAAATCTTTAAAAATCTAGACATGAAGAATTGATTTCAACTTACCAATCTAGCTGAAATTCTAAGCAAATTTATAGTTTTTTGAATAAATAACTTTCTCCTCCTCTTTCAATATATTGACATTTTTCAACCAGAATTTATTTTTTTAAATGGGACATATTCCCTGAGAATAAATGAGAAAAAATCCGACCAATCTTTAAACCAAATAAATTTTAATAGGCTACGCATATCATTAAAAAAAGAAGTTCGGGTTACTAATAACTCACGAACTTTCTGATAGGTATAATTAACTAAATCTAAAACAGTATGAAATAAAAAAGCTAATAAATTCAAAGACAATAATAACTCACACAAATGATTTTCTCCATGACCAAAGTTATGCTCTAAATTATAACCGTGATTTTTAAGAATGTTATTCCCTTCATTCTCAACTTTCCATCTGCTGCGTGCAGCCTTGACAATTTTTTCAACATTATTTTCAGTGATCTTATGATTAGTAATCCAATTATTTTGGTAGATGATTTTCTGTGTTTTTTCATTAATAACAGTTACTTCGCACCAATTAACTTCGAGACTGGAGTCTTCATCTTTTAAGGGAACTCTAGAAGCATAACGATAACGATAAATTAAATTTTTTCGTCCATCCCATTGTTTGGTTTCAACGGTTGCAACTTCTCCACTTTTTTCTAAGAAGTCTAGCCATTCATATACAGTTTTATGCGACGCTTCCAGACAAACAAAAATAAAATTATAACCTTGTTTTAGAGCTAGTTCACAAATAGGTTGGTGAGAGTACAAGTCGTCCCCTAAAAGAGTTGCAGCATAACCATACTTGTTTTGATGATTCTTGTTTAACCATCTTTTAACCGCTGCATTTTCACAATCTTGTTTTTGATGCCCATCTTGCTTTTTAATAAATTCTGGTTCTAAATTAATTACTTGTTTTTGATTAGGAGAAACTACAATGGGTGTGACACAGCCATGAAAATAAGTTGTAGTTCCATTTCGATGATTACGACAATTACAATGAGGGCAACTAATTTTTTTAGATGAGAAATATTCTGTCCCATCTAAAGCGATTAAAATTTCTTCATCTAAATAGACAAACTTTTTCAAAACTCCATTTTTATTTAACCATTCATAGACTTCTTGAAAAGTCATAAAGATAGTAGCGGCTGGAACTGGATCTAACAAATTTCTTATTTGATTATCACAGGGGATTTTCTTAATTGAAAATAAACTTTCTGCGTTATCTTTTCCTTTATTGCTTTTCATTAATCTTTGATGCTCTAAAAAAGACGCTGACTGCGTAAAAAAGATTGAAAATGCTGCCATCACTGCGTCTTCTACCTGATATTTCGTATTATTTCCAGGTTTTCTTTCATCAGGTAAATCATGTAATTGTTGACGTAAAAATTGCATTAATTCAGGAATTTCTAGTGTCGCTGTCTTTGGAGTCATGTTTGAGTAATTTGATGCACTATCAGATTTTTAACTCACCGATTTTACATCATCTGACAACAATTATAAATTTTTATTTCCCTTGGATTCCCTATTCTAAAACCCGAACGATAAACTGGATTTTCCCCATTCGTTGTCAAGCAATCTCTCTAGTTTATTGAGTATTCATACTTATTTTTCAACCCGACTGTTTTTTTAGCCAGAGGCAATGGCTAAAAAATAGTTACTTTGTACTATATTTTGAATTCCAAAATCGGGGCTAATACTTTATTTTTCTCAAAATGAGAATTGCTGTTTTTTTAGCCAGAGGCAATGGCTAAAAAATAGTTACTTTGTACTATATTTTGAATTCCAAAATCGGGGCTAATACTTTATTTTTCTCAAAATGAGAATTGCTGGAATTTTATCATAGCCACCTGAAATTATACGTTCCCAGTCTTCACGAAATGCTGCCATCATCAAATCGCGTATTTTTGCAGAAAATATTGGATGGCGTAAGTATTTATCAACTAAGCTCTGTAGAGCGCGGCTTTTCCTTTGTTCCCCATCTAGTTCATTAAAAAGAATCCCATCGCTATCAGGATGAACTAAGGCATAAGCTAAGGCATGGAAAGTCATTGTATGGGGAACAGAATTTTGTAATTGTAACTTTAGACGTTCTCGCATTTCTTCTGCTGCTTTGCGATTGAAGGCTAAAAGCAACATTTCTCCTGGTGCAATACCACAATGTTTCTGTAAAAATATCGCTCGATTGACTAAAGTTGAGGTTTTACCACTTCCTGCTCTAGCTATTACTTGTACATGATTTACAAGAGTACCAATTGCTTTTGCTTGATCAGGATCGCAGGGTTTTAAATCCGGTTTTGTGTTTATCCAATTTTGTATGTACTTCGATTTTTCGGATCGGTACTCTTCCGATGATACGTATTCAGTACAATGAAGTTGATAAAAGTTGTCGGCATTAAGAAAGTTATTTTCAAATTCGTCTTTTATATTTCGTAGTAGAGATAGTTTTTTACCTATATTGGTTTCTTCCCACCTTACTCCAGGTGTAAGTTTGAGAATTTCATCCCATATTATAGAAGGTACAATCTGATTGAATTTTTGAATAAATTGTTTTTTGCTATATTTAAAAATAAAGCCAGAACCATAATCTACTCTTAGTAAGAATTTAGACGTTCTCAAATATTTTATTTCAATAACTTTTCCTTGTTGGTAAAATGTTACACCTTGTATATCTTTTCTGGAATGTTCATATTCAAGTTTGTTGTCAAAGCGACTAACTTCTCTTCCAACCAGAAGATTCCAGAGGTCATCATGATCACCAATAACCTCTGCAAACTTTTGAACAGTATCAATCTGTGAACTGCTATCCATAAGCGACCCTAAATCAAAATAAGCTCTATTGCTAAAAAATAGCGTTGAATATTACCTGTGACATTTAAAATTAGATTTTTCAGTTAATTAATTTTGTTGTTTCTTGGAAAGATTATATAAAAGTATTATCTCATCAACTATTTCTTCAAGTGTATCCTGATCGGTCGCTGGATCTAACTTGTTTAAAAGTTGTGCAACTTTTTCAAATTGTTCTCTTATATCTTCTGGAGTAGATTCTCTGATTCTTGGATTATTTAAATCATCGCCTAAACGCTCTATACTCTTAGACGCAACCATTAATCGTTCATAAAGAGAACCTTCTTCCTTCGTTAAACTATCAAGAGTATTTATTGCTTCTTGCAATGCACCAGACATATACTCACCTATTAAATATACATATCAATCCATGTTACACACTCATTAAGTCTAAGTCAACTTTTTGGCAAAATTTTTCCTGATTGATGGAAGGTGTTTGAAATAAAACAGTTGCACTAGAGAAATACACGATGCAATTTAGTTACAATGGGATAATGTAGAAACACAGTCATCGTCAATCTGACATTTCCACAGAAACAATGATAAAATAGTTTGTGAATAAAGTCTTTGTTTGTGCCTATTCTTAATGCGATTTACAGAGAATATCAATAATTATACTATCAGTTAAAGAATTAATTCAAGAAGCCTTGTCTTTACCCAGTTCTACAAGAGTATTTTTAGTAGAAAAACATTAAGCTGTTGTGTTTTAAATTTGGATAAGGGATGCGAGCAAGATGCTTGCACTACTTAATATTAGATTTTTTGTTATACAATAATTTCCTAGAGAAGTCGGGTATCTTACTGAAAATTTGTTATTTAATCTAACCTAAGATAGATCAAGATTATATCTAAGAAAAGATGTGAAATATTAGTCTATCTTTGAAAATAGTAATTAGCACAGATAATGCTGTTACTGAGGTAAAAAATGTTGTCATATTTTTTCATTGCACTCGCTACAGCTTTAAGTTTGCTGATTGTTGATTTAGTTGTTCCCGGTGTAGATATTGCTAATTTTCCGGCAGCTTTAATTGCCGCTGTTGTGATTGGTTTAATTAATAGTGGAGTTAAACCAACCATTAATATCTTGTCTTTACCTTTGACATATCTCACATTAGGTGGATTTTCCCTAATTGTTAACGGACTCTGCTTTTGGTTAGCATCAGTTTTAGTTCCAGGTTTTCAAGTTCAAGGATTAATTGCTTTTATTATCGGTCCTGTAGTTCTTTCTTTAGCTAATACCTTTCTCAGTAAATACTTCGCAGAAAAAGGTTTTGAATTACAAGATAGTCAATAGGTAAACCCAACTTTAAAACTAGGAAATAAATATCCATGAACTTACTGCGTATACTTATCGGTTTATTTCTACCTCCCTTGGGGGTTTTTCTCACCGTTGGATTTGGTCCAACTTTGTTAATTAACATTTTGCTGACTCTGCTTGGTTGGCTTCCTGGTAGCATTCATGCAGTTTGGGTAATTGTCAAGCATGAAGAAAATATTAATAGAGAGGAAGGTACTTATTAAGTATGTAACAATAACAAGATCCCCGACTTCTTAGAGAAGTCGGGGATCTAAAGGATAGTTAGTCTTTAAGCACGAATATCTTTATCTTTGAATAAATCAGCCGTTGCTAAAAGTAACTCGCGTAAAGTTTGTTTTAATTGACGTTCTTTCTTTGCTATAACTGCACCTGCA
Source organism: Anabaena sp. 54 (assembly GCF_017355725.1). Taxonomy (NCBI): domain Bacteria; kingdom Bacillati; phylum Cyanobacteriota; class Cyanophyceae; order Nostocales; family Nostocaceae; genus Anabaena; species Anabaena sp. 54. Next base: position 277,061 of record NZ_JAAVWA010000003.1, on the reverse strand, counting down.
TCTGTCAATTTTTTTTCCAGAACTGAGTAACTTTCTTTTACTTGTGCTGTGATAGATTCGGCTTTGGGATGGGATTTATCACACCATTGTTTGGCTTCATTTAAATAATCCTGTACTTCTTGATCACTTCCGCTATAACGTGCCGATAAATTGGCTCGAATAATTGCTGACTGTGCTTGTAATTGTGCATAGCGTTTCTTTAATAATCCAATTTCTTCACTATCTTTTATAGAATCAATGGCTGAATCAATCGCAATTTTTGTGTCTGCTGATTTATCTTGACTTGTTTCGATTATCTTCGTTAAAATTCCTTCAATTTCTGCTTGTAGTTCTTCTTCTTCTCTATCTAATTGAGCTTGTAATTGCTTAATTTCAGCTTGAGTTTTGACAATATCTGAGTGTTTTTTCAGATTTATTGCTTCCATCGCTCCTTCAATTGAAGCTACCACTCCTTCTTTAACTTCACTACCTTTTTCTTGTAAATTATCAATGACAGTAGACACAGCATCATTAACTAAATTACGCAGTTCATGAGAACCTTCTTGAAACTCAGAACCTACTTGAGAAACAGCAGATTTGACAATTTCCCGAATGCGTTCAGCTTTTAATTGTCCTGTTTCTTTAGCTTGGTATAAATCTATTTGAATTTGTTCTTTAATGTTCTTATTTGTGGTCATACTAAATACAAATCTCATTACAACACTTACACTCATTATGGCGAAATCTTTTAGCTATGAACACCCTCTAAAGAGATAAAATCATATCTATCTTTAGGTACTTCAAAGTATTTGGCGATTAGAAAGATGCTTCCACCACGCTACACAAGCAAAGTCTACCTTCGTAGATTCAGCAATTAGAAGTTTTTAACCCACGCAGGTGGGTTTTGTCTGTATAGCCGCGACTTCTAGTCGCCAGGAATTTTTTAGTTAAATGTTGCCAATTTATGAAATAATCAATATTGGTCAATAACTAAATTTTAATTATGTGGCAGGTAAATATCACTTGCGATGGTGAAGCGTGGAAAGTGTACGGTGCTGAATTTAAGAAAATGGTAGAAAATTACCAAGCTGAATTGATTGGTTCTAAAAAAATGCCAGATGGAAAACGGATCATGTCCTATAAAATTGAAGATGTCAGTGAAGCAGAAGCTTTTCAGGAACAATGTACAAACTTTATCGGCTTCATATCTGATTTTGAAGCCTTATGAAAAAACTAATAGTATTGATATTATGCACATTTTGCTTGTGGACTATCAATTTCACCTCACCCGCTAACGCTTTAGATACAGCCAAAGGGGCAGAAATTTTTAGTTTTCATTGTGCTGGTTGTCATATTAATGGGGAAAATATCATTAGACGCGGTAAAAACTTAAAAAAGAATGCACTTAAAAAATATGGCATGGATTCTTTAGAAGCGATTACAGCCATTGTCACTAATGGTAAGAATAATATGTCAGCTTATAAAAAAAGATTGACAACTGAGGAAATTCAACAAGTTGCAGCTTATGTTTTGGAACAAGCAGAAAAAGACTGGAAATAACAAGATAAAAAATATGATGTTACCTCAAGAAAGCTATTTACAATTTACTCCCGACTTGAAAATTTGCCGAATTTTAAATGGAATGTGGCAAGTTTCCGGTGGACATGGACGCATTAACCCCAAAACTGCCATTGAGTCTATGTTTCAATATGTTGATGCTGGTTTTACAACATGGGATTTAGCAGACCATTATGGACCAGCAGAAGATTTTATTGGTGAGTTTCGTCGTCAACTGATAGCGACTCGTGGAGAAGAAGCTGTAAATAATATTCAAGCTTTTACCAAGTGGGTTCCTCGTGCGGGGAAGATGACAAAAAAACTGGTTGAGGAAAATATTGATATTTCTTTGAGAAGAATGGACGTTAAATCATTGGATTTAATGCAGTTTCACTGGTGGGAATATCGAGATGCTAATTATTTAGATGCTCTCAAATATATGGTAGAATTGCAAACAGAAGGTAAAATCAAACATTTAGCTTTAACTAATTTTGATACCGAACATTTGCAAATTATCACCGAAGCAGGAATCAAGATTGTTTCTAATCAAGTGCAGTTTTCTTTAGTTGACAGAAGACCACAGGTAAACATGGTTAAATTTTGTCAAGAACATGATATTAAGTTGTTTACCTATGGTAGTATTTGCGGTGGTTTGTTATCAGAAAAGTATTTGAATAAACCAGAACTTAAAGGCTTAGAAATAAATACCACCAGTTTGAGAAAATACAAACAAATGATTGATAATTGGGGTGGTTGGGGACTATTTCAACAGTTACTAAATACCTTAAAAACCATTGCTAATAAACATCAAGTAAGTATTGCTAATGTGGCTGTAAATTACGTTTTAAATCAGCCAGCAGTTGGGGGTGTAATTGTGGGTGCAAGGTTAGGAATTGCAGAACATTTGTCAGATAATGCTAGGGTGTTTAGTTTCAATTTAGATGCTGAGGATATCGGGAAAATAGATGCAGTTTCTGAACAGTCAAAAGATTTATATAAGTTAATTGGTGATTGTGGAGATGAATATAGACGTTAATTGAACATTTTACTCCCCATTTTCCTTGACCGACCAGCATTGTATTAGATCATTGGGGTCAATTTTAGCGATCGCCTAGCCTGAATTTTCCTAGCCTAGCCTAAATTTTTCTGAATTTTCATGAATTTTATCTGATAATAAAACTAGCCTCTTTAAGCAAAACCTATGGAAACCCTCACCTTAAACATACCTCCCGCAGTAAATTTAACAGATGAGCAGTTTTATCAACTTTGCATTGCCAACGAACCTTGGCAATTAGAACTTACCCAAACGGGAGAATTAATTATTATGCCTCCCACAGGTGGAGAAAGCGGAATTAGAAACTCAGATATAACTACAGATTTAAGTATTTGGAATCGTCAAACTAAATTAGGTAAAGTATTTGATTCTTCTACAGAGTTTAAATTACCCAGTGGTGCTTATCGCTGTCCTGATGCAGCTTGGGTAAAACTAGCACGTTGGGAGGCTTTAAGTAAAGAAGAAAAAAAACGGTTTCCCCCCCTTTGTCCTGATTTTGTGATTGAATTGCGATCAGAAACGGATAGTTTAGAAAAATTACGCGCTAAAATGCGAGAATATCAAAATAATGGGGCGCTTTTAGGTTGGTTAATTGATCCACAAACACCCTTAGTAGAAATTTATCGTTACGGAAAAGATGTAGAAGTTTTAAACTTTGATGTTGACAACCCACCAAAACTTTCTGGTGAAGATATTTTACCGGGCTTTATTCTCGATTTGCAGATAATTTTAAATCCATAGATTCTAAATTTCGGGATGATGATTTCTCAAAAAAATATTCCCACTGGCTACCTCCGCAAGGTTCATCATATCGCTTTTAACGTCCAAAATATGGCAGCATCTCGCCATTTTTATGGTCATATTTTAGGCTTACACGAACTTACAGGGGATGAAATACCAGAAACATTAATAGAACTTGTCAACACCGGAAAAGTCGCCAACTTTGCCACTCCTGACGGTACAATTATTGACTTATTTGGAGAACCAGAATTATTACCACCAGATCCAGATCCCAGTAAGTCTTTCACTAGAGCGTATCATTTAGCCTTTGATATTGATCCAGAACTATTTGACCAAGCATTAGCAGTAATTCAAGAAAATAATTTGGTCATTGCTTATGGACCAGTTTCCCGTCCTACTGGTAGAGGAGTGTATTTTTATGATCCCGATGGGTTTATGATTGAAATTCGTTGTGATCCTGATTAAATGAGACAGTGGGAAAATTTCGATAATTAAAGGCAATATAAAAGCAATATACAGCACTTCCCGGTGTTATGAGGTACAAGAACCCCACCCCCAACCCCCTCCCCAACCCCCTCCCCGCAAGCGATGAGGGGGCTAAGATGTAACTCATATCATTGGAAACTACTGTAAGTAGGTGAACACAATAAGAGAATAAGAGAACTCCACAAAAAAGATGATCCAATCTTGTGGGATGGGCATCTTGCCCGTCCTTTTATTATTAGCGGGCAAGATGCCCGCACCACAAGAAATTTTGGGATATTTTTTTAATTGGAAGTCTATAAAACCAAGGTGTGTAAAGAGTGCGATTCGTTGTTAGTTGAATCACGGTAAACAGTCCGTACATAAACTAACCAACCCAATCCAATCATGGAAAAGGTTGAACTCTCGGTCTGATATGGGTGAAAGTCCCATCTGCCAGACTCAGGTATGACTCCCTACCTGCCCACACTGACTAGACTCGGTTTCTAGAGGGTGAAGCTGGGAACAGGGCGCAATCAGACATCCGTTGTGGGGTGACACTGGTGCTAACGGGGAGTTCCTACGGTGAAACAGAGCCTAGAAAAGCAACCTACCACCAAGCAGGACACAACATCAAAATCCTGACTTCATTGGAGCTAATTCCCGCCGCATCCTCTTTGAATATCGGTAAGAGTCTAGGGAATCCAGTGGTTGAATTGGCTACACCTAACGGAACTAACAATCAACCGAGGGAACGAATAAAAACGGATTGAGGGTCTAGGGGCGGTCGAACCCCATAAGTAGGCTAGACGAGCAGCGGAATCCCTTCAATTCGGGTAGGACAGACCGTAACTGGTCTGAGGTGTTCAGAATACACAGATGGTCGCAGAGCATGATTAGACACAGAGACAACTCTAGTGAATCTTGGAAAACGTTACCCTGGAAGCAATTCCGCCGTAACTTATTCCGCCTACAAAAACGAGTGTATAAAGCGGTTCAAGTTGGAGACAAGCGCAAAGCCAAGTCCCTACAAAAGCTGATTCTGAAATCAACCGCAGCAAGATTACTGGCTATTCGTCAAGTAACACAGCTAAATGCTGGAAAAAAGACAGCGGGAATTGACGGGAAGACCGCGCTCACATTTGAGCAAAGGTTTCAACTGAGTGAAAAGCTTAGAACCGAATGTAACGACTGGAAACACCAGGGATTACGTGAAATACCCATGCCCAAAAAGGACGGTAAAACCCGGATTCTCAAAGTCCCCACTATTGCAGATAGAGCGTATCAATGCCTTATCAAATACGCATTAGAACCAGCGCACGAAGCAACCTTCCACGCCAAAAGCTACGGGTTCAGAACGGGACGTTCAGCGCATGATGCCCAAAAAATCCTGTTTAATAACCTAAACTCCAACGCCAACGGAATAGATAAACGAGTTATTGAACTCGATATTGAAAAATGCTTCGACAGGATAAACCATTCCGCCATCATGGATAAACTCATAGCTCCCAGAAGCATAAGACAAGGGATTTTCCGATGTCTCAAAGCCGGAGTCAATCCAGAATTTCCTGAACAAGGAACACCTCAAGGGGGCGTGGTAAGTCCACTACTAGCTAACATCGCTTTGAATGGGATTGAAAGTATTCATAGATATCATAAGATATCTAATTGCCGAATTACAGAAAAAACCTCAAAGAGAGAAATTATTGAACCAACAATCCGGTACGCGGATGACATGGTAATAATACTCCGACCTCAAGACGATGCCATAGAAATACTTGACAAAATCAGTCAGTTCCTAGCAGAACGGGGAATGAAAGTCAGTGAGAAAAAGACAAAGCTAACCGCCGCGACAGATGGGTTTGATTTTCTAGGCTGGAACTTCAAAGTCCAGAAAAACGGGAAATTTAGATGCGTTCCATCAGTGGATAACTATAAATCTTTCCGCAAGAAAGTAAAATTCATCGTCAACAACTCGAATTATGGTGCTACCACTAAGGCTGAGAAATTAGCCCCTGTAGTTAGAGGTTGGAGGAATTACCACCGCTTCTGCAAGATGGACGGATCGCGTAACTCGCTATTCCACATCGAAACAAGAGCATTCAAGGTATTCAACAAGGAAACCAAACAGAACCGCCACACTAGCAAGCAATTACTAGATAAGGCGTTTCCCCCAGTCCCTTACTCCGAAAATAAACATATCAATGTCAAAGGTGAAAAGTCGCCTTACGACGGAGATTTGAGTTATTGGAGCGAGCGCAACAGCAAGCTCTATGACAGTCATACCTCTAAAGCCCTCAAACGGCAAAACCATAAATGTGGTCATTGTGGGTTAAAAATGCTCAATGATGAGAAGGTACATTTACATCACTTAGATGGAAACCACCAAAACTGGAAAACTAAAAACCTTCTAGCCATTCACTTTCATCTGCCACGATTATCTTCACATGAGCAAAAGCGAAAGCTAAGAACGTCGGAAGCTGGGTGCAGTGAAAGCTGCACGCCCAGATTTAACAGAGAGGGGCGCGGGATAGTACCCGCCCTCGACTCTACCAAAAAGAAAAGTAAAATCGTCCAAAGCTTCTTCACTCTTGCCTTTTGCCTCTTGCCTCTTGCCTCTTGCCCTCCCATAAAGACAATTTTCAATGCTAACCTACTGTAATTGAGGGTGGGGAAACCCTACGGATTTTGGGATATTTGAAATAAGGCTAGAAATGTACATTCCCAAACCAAACGAGGTTGGGCGTAACAAAGTAAATGTTTCCGGGTTTTTTCTAATTGTTGAATAATTTTTGGTTCATGTATTTGTTGCCAATAGTATTGTTGTAAATAGTCAATTAACCATAATTGGGCTTCTGTATCTAATTCTTTATCAATTTTTTTACCTAATTCTAAAGCATGACGGTAAGATGTTGGCGTTTTTTTCACCTGGGCGATAAATTCGCTAGGAATGGTTTGCAATTGTTGGTAGGAGGAAATGGCATTTCCTGGACTACCTGCGGCTATGTTTAAAACTTCTGGATGTTGCAAAATTTCGGCATTTCCTGTTTGTGTCAATACCTCAGTCATAGCCGCAGTATTTAACCGATAAAAAGGGACTTTTTGACAACGGGATACTAAAGTTGGTAGCACAGATTCGGGGGAGGGGGCAATTAAAATTAATGTTGCTTTTCCTGGTTCTTCTAAAGTTTTTAACAACGCATTTGCCGCAGATTCCGCCATTGTTTCTGCTTGTTCTAATACTATGATATTCCGCGCTGCTTCCAATGGTGAACGAGAAAGAAATTGCGTAATTTCTCGAATTTGTTCTAAACGAATAATCGGTGGTGCTTTGCGTTTAACTCCCTTTTCGGCTGCTTCTGCTGGGGTGAGTCTTTGTCCTTGATATTGATAAGTTGGTTCTACCCACAATAAAGCTGGATGATTTCTTTGCTGAATGCGATTGTGTAAAATGGGAATTTGATCGGGTTTTATAGAACTAGAAAAAAGTAATTCAATAAAACATTTTGCTGCTAAACTTCTGCCTACACCATCAGCACCCACAAACATATAAGCTGGTGCAACTCGATGTTGTTTAACGGATTGAGTTAATAATTCTACCGCTTGCTGTTGTCCGATTAATGACGAGAACATAGTTATGAAAACAGGCGTTGCTGTAAAATTTCCTGGATACTTTTTTGAACGATATCTTGACTGTCATTGCCATCTATTCGCACAATCCGGGATGGATTGGATGCAGCTAATTCTGTATATCCTTGCTGTACCCGGCGATGAAAAGTAATAGTTTCCTGTTCAATTCTATCTAGTTTAGCTTGTCCCCGTTTGCGGGATAGTCCTACCTCGACATCTACATCTAACCAAATAGTTAAATCACTTTCTAAGCCACCAGTAGCAATCTGATTAAGTTGATGAATGAGATTCATATTTAAACCTCTACCATAACCTTGATAGGCGATAGTAGAATCAGTATAGCGATCGCACAAAATAAATTTCCCTATGGCTAAATTAGGTTTTAACTCTTCTTCAATATGTTGTGACCTGTCCGCTGCATATAATAATAGTTCCGTGACTTCCCCCACCGGCTTACTTGGTGACTTTTCCAATAATAACGCCCGTAAATCCTTTCCTAACTCCGTTCCCCCTGGTTCACGAGTCAGTATTACTGATATATTTAAGCTTTCTAACCACTGAAAACACCGTTGCATCTGAGTAGTTTTACCACAACCCTCCACACCTTCAAATACAATGAACTTACCACTCATGTTGTTAAATTTTGTAAATACTGATTTTTTAGACATCCCTATTTATATAAACTCTACACCAAAAGCAAACCTTATAAACCTTATATGATTGCCCCAAATATCGCAGTAGACACGAAGACGTGGTGGTACATTAACTCCAAGAGTCAGATCCCCGACTTCTCTAAGAAGTCGGGGATCTGGGTATGAGTGCAAAATAAATTGAACATTATAAAAATCCCTAAACTAATCAATTTTGTAGGGGTCAAATTTTCACACAATATGATGAAAAATAATTTTCAGTAAATCCCCTTGAGAAAAAGGCTTTTCTAAATAGCCATTAGCCCTCACAAATTTGGCTTTAGCTTTATCTCTTAATCCGATTCTTTCGGTCATCAAAATCACAGGAGTATTTTTATAATGCGAGTGTTTCCGCAATAAAGAACAGATTTCATAGCCATCTAAATTAGGCATTTCTACATTTAATAAAATCATATCGGGCTGTACTCGCAAAATTTCCATTAAAGCTTGGGAAGAATCCATGAATTTCAGCACAGAAAATATTTGCTCATCTAAAAAATTTTCCACAGTATTTAATATGCTATAATCATTGTCCACACCCAAAATACTATATTTCTTCCTCTCCCTAACTGGGGAGTTTATCGGCTGATGTATATGTAGTTGAGAATCAACTTGCTCAGAATTGCTTTTAGGTAACTGTTCGTGATATGTAGTATGTGACGGGGATTGATGATGATTTTCAAAATTCAAATTTTCCTGAACATCAACCTTAACCCCTGATTGACATTGTTCTACTAAAGTTCTTAAATTTAAATGACAAAATTTAGGAAGATTATCTAAAAAAGTATGTCGAACAAATTCATAACTGCCATATTCTAAATCTAGTAATGATTCTAAAACCTCCAATGCTAATTGTTCAATCAACAAAGCAGTCTGAAAGTGACTAATATATTTTTGATTAACTAACCAACAAATTGCTAAATAATCTGGATTTGGTATTGACTGATTTTCAAGATCCTTTTCAAAAATCATCCGTACCTGTTCATTAATACCCATAGGAAGAGTCGAAATTTGCTGACTCAATCTCTGTAAATTACGATAAAGAGGTTCAAACATTTCCTCAGAATAACCAGCGTAAATTAGTTTACCCTGATCCATATATATTGACCAAGCACCCGACTCACTAAATACCTGCAAACAACCAGTAAAAGAATTATTAGTAATCTTTTTTAATAAGCTAATTGGTTGGATATTTTGAAAAAATCTATATCTACTAATCGGAATTGTGTTAATATGCTGGGATTGATCATTAAAATTTTCTCTCATGATCATTTAATTAGTGAATTTTACAAGGGTTTTGAATTATAAGTATTCAAGTATTACTTTTAGGTTACTATAGATTTTTTAGAGAAATAAAAAACTATCTTAAACATAAGATGAAAAAATGAAGTACAGCGGTTCTCCCAGAACATTTTGAACCTCAATGTTTCTTAAAACACCCCATACCTAATCGTGTCTGCAATTAATAGCATCCAAGTTACCGAAAATAGCGATCGCCTAGATCGCTACTTATCTCAAGAGTTATCAGATTTATCCCGTTCTCGCATCCAGCAGTTAATAGAACAGGGTCATGTTCAAATTAATGACAAGATTTGCACATCTAAAAAGATTAACCTGAAAACAGGCGATCGCATTACCCTGGAACTTCCCACCATTCAACCTTTAGAAGTAATCGCAGAAGATATTCCCCTAGACATCCTCTACGAAGACGACGAACTCATCATTCTCAATAAACCCGCAGGTTTAGTAGTCCACCCCGCACCCGGACATCCTGACGGGACTCTAGTTAATGCCATATTGGCACACTGTCCCAACTTACCAGGAATCGGTGGCGTGCAACGTCCGGGAATTGTCCATCGTTTAGATAAAGATACAACAGGAGCAATTGCGATCGCCAAAACAGACCTAGCTTACCAACACCTACAAGCGCAACTACAAGCAAAAACCGCCAGAAGAGAATATTTAGGACTAATTTACGGTGTTCCCAAAACAGAAACCGGAATTATAGATTTACCCATTGGACGCAATCCCCAAGACCGTAAAAAAATGGCTATTGTTTCTATAGAAGATGGTGGACGCAACGCCATTACTCATTGGCGTGTAAAAGAACGGTTTGGCAACTACACCTTAATTCACTTCCAACTAGAAACAGGACGCACCCATCAAATTCGCGTTCACAGCGCCAAAATGGGTCATCCCATCGTCGGCGACCCCATTTATAGTTCAGGTCATTCCCTGGGTGTAAATTTGCCGGGACAAGCATTACACGCTTGGAAACTTCAGTTACAACATCCCATTTCTGGCGATTTAGTCGCAGTCACAGCACCCCTTCCCCGCAGCTTGACAACTTTACTGGAAGTCCTGCGCCGTCGTAGTGGTATTTATTAAGAATTCCTGAAAAAATAGCCATTTAGTCTCATTTTGTGAGTTTTACCTTTGGAAAAATTTATATCCCCCCAGGGGGGAAAAAAAAGAAAATTTCCCAAATATTTAGAAATGTAAATTTAACATTCCTTAACAAAAATTATAAAACTCACATAGAAGCTAAAAAAAGCTTTGGTGTAGTTATATCAAGAGTTTACAGCAAAATTAAAACAGTCTTTAACCGCCGAGTATTGCGATTTTTTGCAAAAAATATAAAGTTATGTAACGTAAATATAAGAATTTTCTCAGCTATACCCCTTATATAGGAAGGATTTGAGCCTTATCTTAGGCTATGATCTCATTTATTCATAATTTGTAACGAATAAAGACTCTATAGCATTGTATAAACATAAACTGTAGGGGTTAAACAACAGAGGAAAGTTGAAAAAAGCAGGCAATTCATCAAGTTTGCCACTTTCTCATAAAATTTTCCTTGACTCTCATAATTTTTGGTTTGTAAACTGTAAACTAGTAAATGAGAGAGCGAATTGAGAAACGCTTTGATTTGACTCCGTTGCGAACAAATCCAAATTAGTTTTAATTTAGACATCTCTCAACTAAGTAATTTAGGAGATTAGAGTCCATGACATTAGATGTATTTTCCAAGGTTGTTTCCCAAGCCGACGCTAGAGGCGAATTCCTCAGCACCGAACAACTAGATGCTTTAAGTGCAGTTGTAGCTTCCGGCAACAAGCGTTTAGACGCTGTTAACCGCATTACAAGCAACGCTTCCGCTATCGTTACCAACGCAGCTCGTTCTTTATTTGAAGAACAGCCTCAATTGATCGCTCCCGGTGGTAATGCTTACACCAACCGTCGGAACGCTGCTTGTCTACGCGACATGGAAATCATTTTACGCTATGTTACCTACGCCGCTATCGCTGGTGACGCTAGTGTTCTTGATGACCGTTGCTTGAACGGCTTGCGCGAAACATACCAAGCTTTGGGTACTCCTGGTAGCTCTGTAGCAGTTGGTGTTGGTAAAATGAAAGAAGCAGCGATCGCTATCGTTAACGATCCTAACGGTATCACCAAAGGTGATTGCAGTTCTTTGGTTTCTGAATTGGCAAGCTACTTCGACCGCGCTGCGGCTGCTGTTGCTTAATAATTCACTACAAATTGGCTCGAACCTGAATTGAGCTTTTCCCATAGTCTGCATGGCCTAGCCATACAAAAAAAGCAAGAAACTATCTAGGAGATTTTCACCAATGAAAACACCAATTACCGAAGCAATCGCATCTGCTGATACCCAAGGACGCTTTTTAAGCAACACCGAATTACAAGCAGTTAACGGTCGTCTAGTTCGTGCCGCTGCCAGCATGGAAGCTGCTCGTGGTTTAACAGCTAACGCTCAAAAATTGATTGACGGTGCTACCAGCGCTGTATACAGCAAATTCCCTTACACCACCTCTACACAAGGCAATCAATTTGCATCTGATGCTCGTGGTAAATCCAAGTGCGCTCGTGACGTTGGTCACTACCTCCGCATCATCACTTATAGCTTAGTTGCTGGTGGTACAGGTCCTTTGGATGAGTTCTTAATTGCCGGTTTAGCTGAAGTTAACGCCGCATTTGACTTGTCTCCTAGCTGGTATGTAGAAGCATTGAAATCCATCAAAGCTAGTCATGGTCTAAGTGGTCAAGCTGCTAACGAAGCTAATACCTACATTGACTACGCAATCAACGCTCTTAGCTAGATAGCGTCATGCCCGGAGAGGGATACAATTGTTAGATGGATTTACCCCTAAAGGGGTTCACCAGTCGTTCATGGGGAGTCACTGCGTAAGTTAGAAAACATTCTGACTGGGAATTGAGTGGCGTTAAGACCATACATGATCACTCTGGTTCACCTAGCAATTGGATCTAGCTCCGGGCATAGTTTTATGTACAGATAAAACAGGTCAAGAGGCAAAAGGCAAGAGGCAAGAGGCAAGAGGCAAAAGGCAAGAGGCAAAAGGCAAGAGGCAAGAGGCAAGAGGCAAGAGGCAAGAGGCAAGAGGTAAGAGGTAAATCCTACTGACCACTGACCACTGACAACTGACAACTGACCAAGCTTTATTCAGCCAAAATTCGGCACAATAAAGGGGAAAAATATGGCAATTACAACAGCAGCATCCAGACTGGGGACAGAGCCTTTTAGCGACGCACGCAGAGTTGAACTGCGCCCCAACGCCAGCCGTGAAGAAGTCGAATTAGTAATTCGTGCCGTTTATCGGCAAGTCTTAGGAAATGACTATATATTGGCATCAGATCGCTTAATCAGCGCAGAATCACTGCTACGCGATGGCAACTTGAGCGTCCGTGAGTTTGTTCGCAGCATCGCTAAATCAGAACTCTACAAAGCTAAATTCTTCTACAACAGTTTTCAAACTCGGTTAATTGAACTCAACTATAAACATTTGTTGGGTCGCGCACCATACAATGAGTCCGAAGTAACTTACCACTTAGACTTATATATTAACCAAGGTTACGACGCAGAAATTGACTCCTACATTGATTCTGAAGAATATCAAAATAGCTTTGGGGAAAGTGTTGTTCCCTACTATCGCGGTTTTGATTTTCAAATAGGACAAAGTGCAGCCGGATTTACTCGGATGTTCCGTTTATACCGGGGTTATGCAAACAGCGATACTGCTCAAGTCGAAGGTTCTAAATCTCGTTTAGCGCGGGAATTAGCTAGTAATCAGACCTCATCAGTTGTTGGACCATCTGGCAGTAATGAAAACTGGGGTTTCCGTGTATCTGCGGGTAACGCTCCTAAGCAAAACTTGGGTAATGCCGTAGGAGAATCAAATCGTACCTACCGAGTTGAAGTTACAGGCATCCGCAATCCAGGATACCCCAGCGTGCGCCGTAGCAGCACAGTATTTATTGTACCTTACGAGCGCCTCCTAGACAAAATGCAGCAAATTCATCGAGTTGGCGGCAAAATTGTCAGCGTAATTTCCACCTAAGATCCGGTGCTGTTCACCGACAAAACTCATCATAGGAGATATAGAAGTAATGTTCGGTCAAACCACACTTGGCGCTAGTAGCGTTTCCTCATCTGCAAGCCGCGTATTTCGTTACGAAGTTGTCGGCTTAAAGCAAAACGAAGAAAGCGACAAAAATAAATTTGACATTCGCCGCAGTGGTAGCGTGTTTATTACCGTACCCTACAGCCGGATGAATGAGGAAATGCAACGAATCAGCCGTTTAGGTGGCAGAATCGTCAAAATTGAAACTTTGACAGTAGCAGGATAAACATACGCCCTGGCAATGATAGAAACCAGTGGAGAAGCATATTCTGTAAAGAATGCACCAAATCTCACACCAGAGATAGCGATCGCTAACCTGCAATCATCAGATTTAAGTCTCCGCTATTATGCTGCTTGGTGGTTGGGTAAGTTCCGGGTCAGTCAGCCAGAAGCCGTAGACGCACTAATAAGTGCGTTAGAGGATGAATCTGACAGAACCGAACTGGGTGGTTATCCCTTACGGCGTAATGCCGCGAGGGCGCTTGGTAAATTGGGCAACTTAAAAGCCGTGCCAGGTTTGATTAAGTGTTTAGAGTGTAGTGATTTTTATGTCCGCGAAGCAGCAGCCCAATCTTTAGCTATGCTTCAGGATAAAACCGCATTACCAGCACTGATAAAACTGCTAGATGGGGGAGTTGACCAAGCCGTACAAGTACCTGGTTTTCCCCACCTTGCCCAACCCTATACAGCAGTATTAGAAGCCTTAGGAGCTATGGGTGCAACTGAGGCTATTTCCCTTGTGCAGCCTTTTCTCCAGCATTCCGTTCCTCGATTGCAATGCTCCGCCGCCAGAGCCATGTACCAACTGACACAAGACTCTATTTATGGTGAGTTATTAGTGAAGACTTTGGCAACAGGTGATTTGAAAATGCGTCGCGTTGTCTTGGGGGATTTGGGGGCAATTGGGTATTTGTCCGCAGCAGAGGCGATCGCCTCTGCACAAGTGGAAAGTAGCTTTAAACTTATTGCTTTAAAAGGATTATTAGAGTATCAACTGCCAGAACAGTCTGATACTTCTGATATATCCGCACCAGCTATCCGAATCATGAATCTCATAGATTCACTCTTATAAGTAGGTTAGCATTGAAAATCGTCCTTATGGCAAGAGGCAAAAGGCAAGAGGCAAGAGTGAAGAGGGTTTGGGCGATTTTACTTTTCTTTACACAGATTGGTTTTATTGTGTTCACCTACTTAGTTAGTAGTCAGTTGTCAATTGTCAGTTGTAAAACTACTGACCACTGACCACTGACCACTGACCACTGACGACTAATCAAATGGATGAACTAATTCGGGCTGTCACCGTAGCAGAAACACCTGAGCAAATGGTGACAGCAGTTAAAAATCTGGCAGCAGCCAAAGATCCATTGGCAATTCCTACCTTAATTGCCGTCTTTGGTTATAACAATCCAGCAGCGGCCATAGTGGCAGCAGCCGGGTTAACGGAGTTGGGAGAAATAGCAGTACCACAATTGCTAGACCAAATTGATGATTATAACTATGGCGCACGGGCTTACTCGATTCGCACAATAGCTGCGATCGCAGATCCCCGTGCTTTGGATATTCTCATCTCCACTGCATTGACTGACTTTGCCCCTAGTGTCCGCCGTGCTGCTGCGAAAGGATTAGGAAACATACATTGGCAGAAATTAGCACCTACTGAAGCTGAAATAGCCATTAACCGCGCCCTAGAGACACTTCTGTTGATTTGCGAAGATCCAGATTGGTCAATTCGTTATGCTGCTATTGTTGGGTTACAAGCTTTAGCAAAAGTAGATAGAGTGCAATTACTTATTTCGGCTAAATTTCAATTAATGCTGACTAAGGATATTGAAAAAGCCGTCCGCGCTCGCGTTCAGTTAGCCTTGGCTCAGTAAACTCATTAAAGTACCATATAACAAGGTAAAAGTAAAGATGTCAATACCACTACTAGAATATGCGCCCAAGTCGCAAAACCAGCGAGTAGAAGGTTATGAAGTTGCCAACGAAGACACCCCAACTACTTATCGCTTAGATAGAGCTACCTCAGACCAAGATATTGATAGCATCATCTGGGCTGCATATCGCCAAATTTTCAGCGAACATTTGATTTTAGCCAGCTACAAGCAAACCGCTTTAGAATCACAACTGCGAAATCGGGCGATTACCCTCCGTGATTTTATCCGAGGTTTAGGTAAATCAGACGTTTACCATACCCAAGTAGCAGATACAAATTCTAACTATCGCTTAGTTGACATCACTTTAAAACGTTTCTTAGGTCGGGCTGCTTACAACAAAGACGAAGAAATTGCTTGGTCAATTGTGATTGCTACCAAAGGTTTACACGGTTTTATAGATGCTCTATTAGAATCAGACGAGTATTTAGACAATTTTGGTGATGATGTTGTCCCCTACCAACGTCGTCGCTTTGGCTCACGCCCCTTTAACCTAGCTAACCCCCGTTATGGTGCTGACTGGCGCGATACTCAAAACCTGCGTGGTTTGGCTGGTCGTTCCTACTACAGTATCCGCACATCAGGACAACTGACCACAGCAGATATCCGTCGGGCGATTCCCGCCAACTTCTTCATTATGGCGGGAACAATTATTACCAACGAATGCAACTACCAACGCAGTTTGGCGACAGCCCAATCTTTCGTTAGTAACACCGCAATACCTGACACTAGTAGAGATAACCAAGAACAACCCAGCATTAAACCTGTGGCAGTTTCCTTACCTTATCGTTACATCCCTGCTAATGCTAAAAATTAGTCATTGGTAATTGGTAATTGGTAATTGGTAATTGGAAAATACGGCGTTGCTGATTAAGAGTATGATTTTATTATGCCTACGGCACGCTGCGCGAACACGCAGAGGCGCTCCAGTCGCAGAGAGTAAGAGTTTCATTTTTTTGATTTTTCAATTTCATACCTCAATTCAGCAACGCCGAAAATACTTATTCCCTGTTCCCTGTTCCCTGTTCCCTGTTCCCTGTTCCCTGTTCCCTGTTCCCTAACAACTAACAAACATGACAATACCTTTACTAGAATACAAACCCAGTTCTCAAAACCAGCGTGTTTCTGGTTATGAAGTTCCCAACGAAGATACACCCAAAATTTACCGCATCGAAGACTACGGCTTTGGTGGAGAAGTAGAAGAACTAATTTGGGCGGCTTATCGGCAACTTTTTAGCGAACACGTAATTCTCAAATTTTACCGCCAAGTTCACTTAGAATCCCAAGTCAAAAACAAAGCCATTACCGTCCGCGATTTTATCCGGGGTTTAGCAAAATCTGAAGCTTTCCAAAATTTGGTAATTCAGAGTAACTCCAACTACAGATTAGTAGAAATTGGACTAAAACGGTTATTGGGTCGCGCACCTTATAACAAAGAAGAAGAAATCGCTTGGTCAATTGTGATTGCTACCAAAGGTTGGGGCGGTTTTGTGGATGCTTTACTAGATTCTGAAGAATATCAAAACAACTTTGGGGAAAATATCGTTCCCTACCAAAGACGACGTTATAAAGATAGACCCTTTAATTTAGTAACACCACGATACAGCGACTACTGGCGCGACCAAATCGAGGATGCTCGTTACAAATGGGGCGACATCAAAAACTTTTTGGATATGGCAAATTCCATTAAGATTAAAACAGTGCCTCACACACCAGTTAGCACTGCCAACATCCAAATTCCTAACACTACCAGAGAAACCAAATCAACAGGTATTCCTGTTTCTATTAGTCCTAGTGCTAGTTTTCCCCTGCGCTAAATAGTTTTTTAACTAGCTGGGAAATTTCGGTGATAAAAGTGACAAAGTTTGCATTTTTTTCAGGATTTTAATTTTAGTTATTTCGCTAAGTATTACGACATTTTAAGATGCCAACTTTACCAAAAGGCAGGTTCTTTAAAATGGCAATTCCTTTACTTAAATACAAACCTACAACTCAAAACCAAAGAGTGAACAGCTTCGGTACGGCAGATATTAACGAAGACAATCCTTATATCTACCGAATTGAAAATGCTAATTCTTCCGGCGAACTTGAACAACTAATTTGGGCTGCTTATCGCCAAATCTTCAACGAACAGGAGATTCTCAAATTTAACCGTCAAATTACCCTAGAAACCCAACTCAAAAATAGGTCAATTACGGTTAAAGACTTCATTCGTGGTTTGGTGAAATCAGAGCGATTTTATCAGCTAGTTGTAACACCTAATAACAACTATCGGTTGGTAGAAATGGTTCTAAAAAGAATTTTGGGTCGTTCTCCCTATAATGAGCAAGAAAAAATTGCTTGGTCAATTCAAATTGCTACTTTAGGTTGGGGAAAATTTGTAGATATTCTGATTGATAGTAGCGAGTATGAACAAGCCTTTGGTGAGTATACCGTACCCTATCAACGCAAACGAATGACCACAGACCGACCAATCAGCTTTACTCCCCGCTATGGTGCTGATTATCGTGACCGGGCAGGTATTGTCCAAAAATGGCCGTATATTCGTCAATGGCGTGGAGGTTTCTACCCAGGCTCTGGGCAAAATGTTGATTTGGGGGCATTGTCTGCTGTATTACTGGTAATAACCGCAGGCATTACTTTCTTGTTGATTCTCAATTGGTTAGGAATTAGTGATATCTACTAGCCTTTTGAGGGGAAAATAAGATTGAGAGGAAACAAGGAATAATACAGGGGATTTAGACCTGACCCAAAACTTACCGGGAATAGGGTAAAAATATTCCCTGTTCCCTGTTCCCTGTTCCCTGATTCATTATCTTTGTTTAATTTGATAATAAAAGGAGAAAAATAATATGGCATTGCCATTACTTCAATACAATCCAAGTAGTCAAAATCACCGGGTGGCCAGCTTTGGCGTTGCTGACCAAAATGAAGATACACCTTATATCTATCGCATTGAAGATGTTAGTTCTTACACTGACATGACAAACATCATTTGGGCTGCTTATCGCCAAGTTTTCAGTGAACATGAAATTCTCAAGTTTAACCGTCAAGGGACTTTAGAATCTCAACTCAAAAACGGTTCTTTGTCAGTTCGTGATTTTATTCGCGGTTTAGCTAAATCTGAAGCTTTCTATCGTTTGGTTGTTTCTGTTAACAACAACTACCGTTTAGTAGACATCACCCTCAAACGCTTATTGGGTCGTTGTGCTTACAATAAAAAGGAAGAAATTGCTTGGTCAATTGTTATTTGTAACAAGGGCTTTGGCGGTTTCGTTGATGCTTTATTAGATAGCGAAGAGTATACCCAAAACTTTGGTGATAATACCGTACCTTACCAACGCAAGCGGTTTGTAGATCGTCCTTTTAACTTGGTAACTCCTCGTTACGGTGCGGACTTCCAAGAAACAGCCGGTACAGTCAAAACCGACTGGCGCTTTACTTTGGAGAATTTCTATACTGCTAAAGCTAAAGCCAAGCGTCTGAAAGCAGGTGATCCCGGCAACTTTGAAGCTATGGCGGCTTCTGTATCTGGTAAAGGTAACTATGCTCAAAAGCTATCTTCTTTTGATATTGATTACCTGAATGCTGTTCCTTACCGTGGCAAACGCTAACGCCGCTTCGCGGAAGTCAAAAGTCAAAAGTCAAAAGTCAAAACGAAGACCGTATAGGCTTTTGGGCGATTTGTAAACCCCAACCCCCTCCAGTATCAAAAGCTTATCCTTTTCTTCCCCCCGCAGCGGGGGGATTGAGAGGGGTGCGATGAGGGGCTAGGATGTACCTTATATGATTGGAAATCGCTGTAAGTTTACCCAAAAATTTTTAATTTATAGGGTGCGTTAGGAAGATAATTCTTGACGCACTCTTAATTTTTTGTGCTGTTGCTCATGGTTTTTGTAAATAGGAGTTTTTTGCCTATTCTATGAAGATGTACCTTAAGTGAAATCTTCTATAACTCAATTAACTTAAAGCCCCAAATTTTCAAAACTGCGATCGCTATTTCTGGATCTATACCATCATAGGCTTCCCATTCAGACTGTGGATCTTTAGGATGCCCTTCACCTACGTAACCTGCAATTTTAATGATGGGAATATTCACTAAGTAATCACGTTCCATACCTTTAGGGAGAGCTAATTTAATTCTGCGACCCACAAACTTAGATGCACTAGATTCAGCTACAGATTCCCGAACTAAACAAATATCACCAGCAGTTCCCCAAGTAGTTTGGTAAATGTGGAGAAACGATATATAACTTTCTGGTTTGATGGATCTTTTGAGAACTTGCATTATCTAATCCTTATCCTTGTTTTCGACAATTTTATCTAAACTCTACCTGCTATATTCCAATTTCCTGCTTTTGACAGAATAAAACAAGGGGTTTGCACCCCTTGAGAGAGTTTAAAAAGTGAACCGTATTAGTGATCTACGCAGGTGTAAACTGCAAAGATACACCGTTCATACAGTAACGGAGACCAGTTGGTTTGGGTCCATCATTAAAAACATGGCCTAAATGTCCACCACAATTACTACAATGGACTTCAGTTCGGGTCATGAAAAATGCTCTATCTGTAGTAGTAGCGATCGCCCCCTCTATGGGTTTAAAAAAGCTTGGCCAGCCAGTACCACTATTAAACTTAGTATCAGCAGTAAACAAAGCCTGTCCACACCCAGCGCAGACATAAGTACCAGGTTCATATTGCTTATCGAGGGGACTGGTATGGGAGGGTTCTGTACCATGTTTCCGCAATACCCGAAACTGTTCTGGTGTGAGGATACTCTTCCACTCTTCCTCTGTTTTTGTCACTGCAAACTCTGTGTTAGAAAGTGCCATAGATTCTGAACTCCAATTGATATAATGGGAAAAAAAGGCTGTACCGACTAATAGGGTACTGATTTGTAAGAAATTGCGTTTGTCCATAATCTATTATTTGCTATTTTTCTCTTCCTTAGCCAAACAACTCCACAATATTGATAAATTCTCTGATGAGAAATTGATGAAAATCACCTCAAAACATCTTGCTCCCTTGAAAAGAATATGTGATAATTCTAAAATAAATTTAAATATACGGTATCTCTATCGGATTATCGGCGTTTATGCAGGAGGTATATTCATATATGGTGTTGCTGAGTAAAAGTATGATTTTATTATGCTACGGCACGCTGCGCGAACACGCAGAGATGCTCCAGGCGCAGAGAGTAAGAGTTTGAGAGATGGAATTTTCGACTTTCATACCCCAATTCACCAACGCCTCATATATTTGCTAATTAAATGTACAAATTGCACCTATCCCATCACAATTAATCAGTTACCCTGGAGTTGATCTTTACAACGACAAAACTAATGTGCCAACTGTTAGGAATGAACTGCAACGTACCCACAGACATTTGCTTTTCCTTTGAAGGTTTTTCTGCCAGAGGAGGAAAAACAGATGAACATAGTGATGGTTGGGGAATTGCCTTTTTTGAAGATAAAGGCTGTCGGATTTTTTTAGACGCTGAAGCTTCTATCGCGTCACCAATTGCCGATTTTATCCGTCAGTACCCCATTCATTCTACTCATGTGATAGCTCATATCCGCAAAGCCACTCAAGGTAAAATAGCCTTAGAAAACTGTCATCCTTTCCGTCGGGAACTTTGGGGTAGATATTGGGTATTTGCTCACAATGGTAATTTACCAGATTTTAACCCAGAAAATCACGGGACTTTTCAACCTGTGGGCGCTACCGACAGCGAAAAAGCATTTTGCCTAATTCTTAATACTTTGCGATCGCATTTTCCCCAAGGACAACCACCATTAAAGGAACTCTACCAGACATTACATAAAATCACTAAAGAGATCGCAATTCTTGGATCTTTTAATTATATATTATCAAATGGTCAGCATTTTTTCACCTATTGCTCAACCAAACTTTGCTACATTATTAGACAAGCACCCTTTGCTGCGGCGCATTTAATTGATGAAGAAATGACTGTAGATTTTAGCGAATTGACTACACCAAGCGATCGCGTTGCTGTCATTGTTACCACACCCCTAACCGATAACGAAGTTTGGACACAAATTCAACCGGGCGAACTCCTAATATTTCAGGATGGATTACCCCTAAAATTTGCCTGATTTTTGACAACTATTTTATTAATAAGAAAGAGCAAAATTCATCATTAAATCCAAAAAAAATCAAAGCTGGTTTCAATTCAGCGAAGGCATTGACTTATGATACATTAAAGTCACGGTCTATAAAATCCTGCATCCCTAAAAAATTTTATCTTCACCGCGACTTACAGCACTTCCCGATGTTATGAGGCACAAAAACCCCACCCCCGCCAGCGATGAGGGGGCTAATATGTACCTCATAAGAGGGAAAAACCGCTGTCAGAATAATTAGGGAACACCAAAAAATTAATTACCCAATTTTGTGGGATGGGCATCCTGCCCGTCCTTGATGATTAGCGGGCTTTTCGTCCCGCACCACAAGAAATTTTTGGGTATTTTTTTAATTGGAATTTATGTATTATAAATAACTATTTAAGTAAGTATTTATATTTTGCAACCTCTATAAATACAATTGAAAATTGATACTTCTTTATTAGAGGCGTTGTAATTTGTCCTGAAACTGGTAAAATCACCATATTCCCTATCGTCAATATGCTGTTTTAAATGGCAATACCTTGTCCAAATCGAAAAAAGTCTTGATTTGTAGGTTGGATTGAGGTACGTTCACGTATCCCTGACGGGAGGCGTTAGCCATAGTGTGGCGATAGCTTGCGTGGCGACGTAGGAGCCATAGCCATAACCCAACAAATGCGTCGGGTTGCGCTGTCGCTTAACCCGACCTACAAAAAATGGACAAGGTATTGAAATGGCATTGACAATTATGTACTTGTGCGCTGAAGCATAATTGCAAGCTAAGAAATTAGTTATCCGTAGTTTTACAGGAGGAAAAATAATGAATTTGTGGCAACAATTACGGAAAATATTACAACTGAGGTTTAGCCCCAATTCTCTCAAAGGCTTTGTCTCACTTGTTTTAGTAGGAACGGTATTGAGTGTATCTCTTGCTGCTTGTTCTGGGACAAACATCAGTAATGATACGGCTAAAAGCCAGAATGTAGAACTAACCCTTGTATCTTTTGCTGTCACTAAAGCTGCTCACGCTGCCATTATTCCCAAATTTGTGGAAAAATGGCAAAAGGAACATAACCAAACTGTAGTTTTCAAACAAAGCTATGGCGGGTCTGGTTCACAAACTCGTGCTGTAGTTGATGGTTTAGAAGCGGATGTTGTTCACCTAGCACTAGCTTTAGATACGCAAAAAATTGAGAAGGCGGGATTAATTCAAGCTGGGTGGGAGAAAAAATTTCCTAATAATGCTATTGTTTCTAAATCTGTCGCTGCTTTAGTAACTCGTGAAGGCAACCCTAAAGGTATTAAGAATTGGGCTGATTTAGCGAAAGATAATGTTAAACTAATTACCGCAGATCCCAAAACTTCTGGGGTAGCGCGGTGGAATTTTCTCGCACTTTGGAATTCGGTCATTAAAACTGGTGGAGATGAAACAAAAGCCATTGAGTTTGTGACTAAGGTTTATAAAAATGTCCCTGTATTAACTAAAGATGCTCGTGAAGCTACAGACGCATTTTTTAAACAAGGCCAAGGTGATGCTTTGATCAATTATGAAAATGAAATTGTTTTGGCCAAAGACAAGGGTGAAAAAACCAATTATATTCTTCCTGATGTGAATATCTCAATTGATAATCCTATTGCTGTTGTTGATAAAAATGTTGATAAACATGGTAATCGGGAGGTGGCGGAAGCTTTTGTTAAATACTTATTCACTCCAGAAGCGCAACAGGAATTTGCGAAAGTAGGATTTCGCCCTGTTGATGAAACAGTAGCTAAGAGTAAAGAGTTTGCTGACAAATATCCCCAAATCAAAACTTTAGGTACAGTTCAAGAATTAGGCGGTTGGGATGCTGTTCAGAAAAAGTTCTTTGCTGAAGGGGCAATTTTTGACCAAATTCAAGCTAAAAATAAGCGGTAATTGACAAGCCCCTGAATTTTCTAAAAAACAACTAACAACTGATTAAATTATGGCTGTATCTTCTCTTGTACAAACTAACATTAAACCTCCAATTTGGAAGGTGTTTCTAGATAATTTGCTTCATCTTCCTTGGACCTGGCGGATTACTTTAGGATATCTAACTTTCATGTTATTTATTCCGATTATGGCCATGTTTCTCAAGGCTAGTACAGAATCTCCAGAGAAGTTTTGGGAAATTGCGACTAATGATTTAGCATTGGCGACTTATAACGTTACCTTTGTTACGTCTTTATTTGCAGCTTTGCTGAATGGTGTGTTTGGAACTTTGATTGCTTGGGTATTGGTGCGTTACGATTTTCCTTTGAAACGGATTATTGATGCGACTGTAGATTTACCATTTGCTTTGCCAACATCAGTAGCAGGTTTAACACTGGCAACAGTTTATAGTGATAATGGTTGGCTGGGTTCATTGTTAGCACCAATGGGGATTAAGGTATCCTTTACTCGGTTGGGAGTTGGGGTAGCAATGATATTTATATCTTTACCTTTTGTGGTGAGAACTGTCCAACCGGTACTGCAAGAAATGGAATCGGAAATTGAAGAGGCTGCTTGGAGTTTGGGTGCTTCCGAATGGCAAACTTTTTGGAAAGTGATTTTACCGCCTTTATTTCCGACAATTTTAACTGGTGTGGCTTTGGGTTTTTCTCGTGCTGTGGGAGAGTATGGTTCAACAGTAATTATTTCTTCTAATACACCATATAAAGATTTGATTGCACCTGTGTTAATTTTCCAACGGTTGGAACAATATGACTATTCCGGTGCAACTGTAATTGGCGTGGTTTTATTAGGAATTTCTTTGGTGATGTTGTTAGCAATTAATTTCTTACAAGCTTGGGCGAGAAGATATGACAATAGATAAAGTTAAAAGACAAAAAAAACAAAGTTGGGTGCCGGCGGTTTTAATTGGGATTGCGATCGCCTACCTATTTCTGGTTCAATATATTCCAGCTATTAATGTTTTTTTTGAAGCTTTCAAAAAGGGAACTGGACCATTTTTATCCAACCTGGCAAAACCGGAATTTCTCCATGCAGCTTGGTTAACTCTATTACTGGCTGCGATTTCCATCCCTGTAAATGCAGTATTTGGATTATGCGCGGCTTGGGCGATCGCTCGACATAAATTCCCTGGACGCGCTATAGTTCTCAGTATCATTGATTTACCCTTTTCCATCTCCCCAGTCGTCGCCGGGTTAATGATAGTCCTACTATACGGCAGACAGGGCTGGTTTGGTCCTTGGCTACAAGCACATAATATCCAAATTATCTTTGCTTTTCCAGGAATGGTAATGGCTACCGCCTTTGTGAGTATGCCTTTTGTCGCCAGAGAAGTAATTCCTATCTTAGAAGAATTTGGCAAAGATCAAGAAGAAGCCGCCAGAACATTAGGTGCAAACGATTGGCAAACTTTCTGGCGAGTAACTTTACCGAGTATTCGCTGGGGGTTACTCTACGGTTTAATCTTAACAAATGCCAGAGCAATGGGTGAATTTGGCGCAGTTTCTGTCGTATCTGGTAACATTGCTAATACAACCCAGAGTTTACCCTTATTCGTGGAAGATGCTTACAAACAATATGAAACTGAAGCTGCTTTTTCTGCGGCTGTATTGTTAGCATTTCTAGCCGTAATCACCTTGATACTCAAGGAAATTCTAGAACGCAAAACCCAGATTAAAGAAGTTGAATAATGGGTAATAGGTAATGGGTAATTTTTAGACAGATATAAAATTACATCTTAGGAGTTGTTATGAGCAGTGAAAATACCCTGATAAACAAGCGAATTCGCATCAGAATCACTCAAGATCATCATCAAGAACCTGTTATTTCTCGCCTAGTTTCCGAATACGGCTTAACAGTAAATATCAAAGCTGCAATTCTCGGACAAAATGCTGTAGGTGATGGTTGGTTTGACTTAGATTTACAAGGAACAGAAACACAAATTCAAAATGGGTTAAATTATTTGCAAGAATTGAAATTGCAGGTTTGGGATGAGAATAGTATTAGTGATTGGTAAAAAAAATTGCCGGCCAGATTCAGCAATAGATCCAAGCAATCAGGGCTATTTCATTCTTATTTAGCAGTTTATAGTCCGTTTTGACGGAATTTATTTATTAGCCCTGTTCGCGTAGCGTTTCCGTAGGCTACTTCAGTTCAGGGCGAATTATGTTTAGAATGAAATAACCCTGGTTTAATAATTACTCATCTGTAAAATAATCGGAATCTATTTTTTTAATCTCATAAATAGAAACTGTGGAAACACCCACATGATTATCAATCATTAATTGGGCTAATTCTTGTCCATCTATTAACACTATTTTACTATCTATAATAGATACATATTCTCTAGCTTCTTGGGAAAATCTAGAAGTAGTGATAAAAACACCTTTTCTTGCTCTTTGTCCATGTAAAGCCCCGACAAACTTTTGAATTTCTGGTCTACCAACAACAGTATTATCCCATCTTTTCGCTTGAATATAAACAATATCTAAACCTAATTTATCTTCTTTAATTATCCCATCAATTCCCCCATCACCACTTTTACCAATTGCTCTCCCAGCATCACGTCTTGAACCACCATAACCCATTTTTACAAGTAAATCTACCACTAATCTTTCAAAAAAATCAGGTGAACAACTTTTCACACGGTTAAGTAACTCTAACTCTAATTCCTTTCTAATTTTTTGATATCCAAATTCTATAGATTCTTGGGGTGTAGTTTCCGATATTTCTATAATTTCTGGTTCTGATTTATCATTATCTTTTTTAGAATTTAGAAAGTCTATATGCTCTGGAAATTGATTAAGGAACTTGATATTGATTTTAGTGGGATTTTGAATTAATAAATCCTTACCTCTATCAGTAATTTGAAAAAATCCTCTTTTGGGATATTCCAATAAAACAGCTTTTTTTAAATGAGTTCTAGCCCAACCTACACGATTATCAAAAACAGTTTGTTGTCCACTAGGTAATAAACCCTTTTTTTCTTCATCACTTAAATTAAAAACATCAGCTAAATATGTAATAGCCTCTCTTAAAGAATGTTCCTTACCATCACTTGCATATTGCAATAAAGGCAGCATAATAGCTTGAAAATCAGGAATAGTCATTTTCTACAAATAAAAAACCAAGATATTAACTTTTATACCATACTAATAAAAATTATAGTTAAAAATCTTACTCAAGACCAATAAATGTAAGAATTGTATTGAGTTCATGAATACAGTAACTTTGAAAAAATCTGACATTTTTCCATACGAATTCACCTTATTTCTGATTTAATATGTCATTTTGACGCAACAAATTTACTCTGATTAGACAAGAGACAATATTATTGGATGCAGAAAGATTAAAACTAGTTAAATGGGAAAATAAAGGTGGAAAAATTTAATCATAAGGATGAGCTAATTCCTTCTAAACCAGAGAAGCCTATGGATAGAAGTTCCCATGGGCAGGTGACAAATGATTTACTGCTTGCAAGCGTTTTTTCGCCGAGCGAAAGAATAAATGGATTTGAACAGAATGATTTAGGAGACATCTGGTGGCAAACATTCTTTGGTATTCCTGCCGACAAAAATCCTAGTCAGTTTGACGACAATACCGATCCAAATGGGGCGGCAGGTTCTAGTGAAAAAGCCAGTTTAACTCGGATTGGTTCCATCCAATTTCTGGCAGGTGCAGTTGCAGAGACGGATGAACTGCCATTCACGGCAACTGCCGAGCGGACAATTAAGGTAGCGGGTGGATCTGTCTTCTTTTTGCCGATTTTGAATGCGGTAAGTCCTGATGTGCTTCGTGATGCGAAGGGAGACCCGATTCGTAATTCGGATGGAACTTTAGTGGGAGGTATTGGTACAGGTGGACCAACAGAAGGTGAGGTTAAAATAGAACTCGATACTCTTCTTGCTGGCATTGTGGATCTCAGTGCCTCTATAGATGGCGTTAAGATTCCTAACCTATTTGAATACAGACAGCAATCTGATCAGCCTTTTTCCTACACTTTACCTGAAGATAACATTTCAGACATCCCTGGAGGAGGAACTTTTGGTGGCGTGCTTGCTGACGGGTATTGGGTGGGGATAGGCAACCTTTCTCCTGAAGATCATGTGATTAAATTCGGGGGGTCTCTTGAGTTTGATGCCGACAACCCAGGACCTGACTTTGTGTTGGATATCACTTACAACATTTCTTTCGATCTTAATGAGATAAAGGGTACAAATCGCAAAGATACTCTTTTCGGCACTAATGAATGGGACGAAATCAAAGGACTCAACGGCAACGATTACATTGTTGGCAGAGAAGGCAATGACGCTCTTTATGGTGGGAATGGTCGTGATACTCTGATTGGAGTTAATCCTTATGCTTGCAATCCAGGATTAGGAGAAATTGACATCTTTTACGGCGGAAAAGATCAAGACACTTTTGTACTAGGAAATTCTAAACAAGCATACTATCAAGGAAAAGGTTTACAAGACTACGCTCTGATTAAAGATTTCAATACTCAAGATACCATTCAACTTCATGGAAATCGTCGCTCCTATGAGTTAAGCGAAACCTATTCCCTTGGAGGCAAGAGTGGTACTAGCATTTTTCTGAAAGATACTTCTGAACTCATTGGATTTGTTGAGGGAGTAACTGGCTTGTATTTAGCAAGTAATGACTTTAGCTTTGTATGTTATTGATAACCACCGATACAGATAGCAACGAAAACGGAAATAGGGGTTGAAAGTGCGCTTTTGCCTGAGAACTTAACCAAAATTAACCCCTCTGCAAAAAAAGCAGAGGGAATAATCAAACCTTAAACCTTCGGTTTAAAAGTTGAAGCAACGTGCAACTCCTTTAATTGTTTTGCGTCCACATTTGCAGGAGCATCTGTTAACAAACAACGAGCTTGTTGAGTCTTAGGAAAAGCAATCACATCACGAATTGATTCCTCTCCAGATAACAACATTACCAAACGATCTACACCGTAAGCAATACCACCATGAGGAGGAGTTCCATATTCAAAAGCTTCCAACAAAAAGCCAAATTTACTTTGTGCTTCTTCCGTTGATAAACCAATAGCTGCAAACACCTGTTCTTGAACTTCTCGCTGATAAATTCGCAAACTTCCCCCACCAACTTCAAACCCATTTAAAACCAAATCATAAGCTTGAGCGCGGGCGGTTTTTAAATCATTGATATCATCAGGATGAGGTGCTGTAAATGGGTGATGTAATGCTTCTAGCCGGTTTTCACCTGCATTCCATTCAAACATGGGGAATTCTGTCACCCACAGGAAGTTAATTTTGTCTTTTTCAATTAACTTAAATTCCTTAGCCACAAATTGACGAATTCTGTCCAAAGTTTTATTCACAGTGGACCTATCAGCAGCCGCAAATAATAACAAATGTCCAGCTTTTGCACCTGTTCTGGTTAAGATTTCCTGCTTTTGTTCCGGTGTCAAATTATCTTTAATTGCGCCAATAGTATCAATTTCACCATTTTCTCGGACGCGAATATAAGCTAAACCTTTCGCTCCAGCTTCTGCGGCTTCCCGGAAAATATCGCCACCTGGTTTAATGCGAACATTAGAAATTGCATCGTTACCGTTAGGAATGGGGAGAATTTTAACGATACCACCGTTAGAAATAGCTTCTCGAAAAACTTTGAAACCGGAATCTTTTAAAATGTCAGAAACATCAACTAATTCTAAACCGTAGCGGGTATCTGGTTTATCACTTCCGTAACGGTTCATAGCTTCCGCGTAAGGAAGACGAGGAAAAGGACGAGGTAAATCAATTCCTTTAACGGTTTTGAAAATATGACAAACTAACTTTTCGTTAAGTTCGATAATTTCATCTTCAGACATGAAACTCATTTCCATGTCTAATTGGGTAAATTCCGGTTGTCTGTCAGCCCGTAGATCTTCATCGCGGAAACATCGCGCAATTTGATAGTATCTATCCATTCCCGATACCATCAATAATTGTTTGAAAAGTTGGGGAGATTGCGGTAAAGCAAACCATTCACCCTCATTCACGCGACTGGGAAGAATATAATCTCGCGCCCCTTCGGGGGTAGAACGGGTGAGAATAGGGGTTTCCACCTCGATAAAACCTTCTAAGTCTTCCAGGTAGCGCCGCATGGCTTTGATGACTTGATGACGCAATTGCATATTTTGCGCCATGCGTTCCCGTCGTAAGTCCAAATAACGATATTTTAACCGCAAGTCTTCCCTGACTGTTTCCGTGTCTGCGGTGGAAACTTGGAAAGGTAATTGTTTACGGACGGCGTTGAGTAGTTCTATTTTATCCGCATAGATTTCTACTTTGCCAGTAGGAAGCCGGGGATTTAGGGATTCTGGAGGACGTTGGGTTACTCTACCGGTGATTGCTACAACGTATTCATTTCTGAGTGCGTTAGCCTGTTCATAGGAGTTTGGGGTGCGCTGGGGGTCGCTAACGATTTGGACAATACCAGAGCGATCGCGCAAATCTAAGAATATCACACCACCGTGATCGCGGCGACGGTCTACCCATCCGTAAAAGGTAACAGTTTCACCAATATGTTCTTTTCGGAGTTCGCCGCAATAGTGAGTTCGCATAATTGTTAGTTCTTTGGTTCCGGGCTAGGTTGGGTAAATGTCAAGGCTTTCCCATTATCTAGCATCAATTGTCATTGTAGTAGTTTTAGTTCTGGAAAAATCAGTTATTTTAGCTTTGGCTTCAGGACGTTGGGTTACTCTACCGGTGATTGCTACAACGTATTTATTTCGGAACTTGTGTGTAACCGTAGATCAGAGACGGGGGAAGTGATCAGGGCGATTTCCTTTCTACAGGTTAAAAAATTTATTGACACCCGCTAATTAAATATGTATACTCAAAGTATATACATTGACCTAAGTTGTGAAGAGTGTTTGACTGGAGAAAACCTCAAGTTTAGTCCTGTAGATTTCTAACAAAATATTGGGAGATAACTATGACAACAGTTGTGGCAAAATGGGGAAACAGTTTAGCGATTCGGATTCCCAGATCCGTAGCTGAACAAGCGCAAGTAACGGAAGGGATAGCGATAAATTTTAGTGTGGAAGGTAACAGGATTGTGATTACACCACAAAAAAGAAAAAAATATACCCTGGATGAGTTGCTTGAAGGTATGACTCCTGATAAATTTCATCCTGAATTTGAAACTGGAAACGCTGTGGGGAATGAAGATTGGTAGTTAATTCTTATTTTCCCAATCGAGGAGATATTGTTAAATTAGAATTTGGGAACACACAAAGATTTACTGCTGATTCGATTAAGCGTGCATTTTCCCTGCAAGCGTCAGGAATGTCTTTTGATGATATTGCTAAGACATTAAATAACGAATTGCAACAACTTGGGCGTGAACAAATCGGCTATCGTCCTGTTCTTGTTATATCTCCAATTAAATATAATCGAATGGCTTCTTTAGTTCTAGTGTGTCCTATAACTAGCAATCCAAAAGGGCTGAGTTTTGAAGTTCCACTTGTTGAGGGAATGAAAACAAAAGGAGTTGTGTTAGCTGACCAAATTAAAACACTAGATTGGAGAGCTAGAAAGGTAAAATTTGTTGAAAGTGTTACCCAAGATTTAATAGAAGAAGTACAAGCGAAACTTGAAACATTAATTTTATAAATCGCGCCTACGCGGACTCACGGAATTTAACCCACGAAGGTGGGTTTCGTCTGTGTAGCTGCGGTTTCTAACCGCCATTTTAACAGATATAATGGAAAGTATTATTCAAGATTAGTCAAGAGGTATGAATCATGACTGCTGTAACTTTACAAATACCACAATCATTAAAATTCACAGATGATGAATTTGTGGAAATAGTCGCTGCTAATAAAGATTTGCGTTTAGAATTATCACATCAAGGGGAATTAACTATTATGTCACCAACTGGAGGAGAAACAGGAAATCGTAATTTTGAAATGTGTTTTGATTTAGGGTATTGGAATCGCCAAAATAATTTAGGAAAAGCTTTCGATTCTTCCACAGGTTTTAAATTACCTAATGGTGCTACCCGTTCCCCAGATGTGTCTTGGATTAAAATAGAAAGATGGAATGTACTCACACCAGAACAAAGAAAAAAGTTTTTGCCTTTATGTCCCGATTTTGTGATTGAGTTAGTTTCTGAAAGTGATGATTTAGCAGATACTCAAGCAAAAATGCAGGAATTTATAGCCAATGGTTTACGTTTAGGGTGGTTAATTAATCCTAAAACCAAACAAGTAGAAATTTATCGTCAAAATCAAGAAATAGAAGTTTTACAATCTCCTATAAGTTTATCTGGAGAAGATGTATTACCAGGTTTTATTTTAGATTTACAGCCAATTTTTCTTTAAGTCTATATTTCAAGTTCCAGTTACTACACAGGCAAAACTCATCATTAAGATTTTTTGTTGAAACTCTTCTTGTGACATTTTATTTATATCCTTAGTTAATCAAAATTTTAGAACAACTATAACTGCTGCTCTTTTTGGGCGAAAGAATGAAAGATAACACATCTTATTTTTTATACACCAGTTGTTGCTGAAATATCAATTAACCAGCGAACAGTTTGCGGGAAAGCAATCACAATTAATAACACAATAAACTGTAAAACTATAAAAGGAATCGCACTTTTATGAATATCTAATGTACTCACTTCTTTAGGGGCAACACTTTGTAAATAAAACAAAGAAAATCCCACAGGTGGAGAAATAAATGCGGTTTGTAAATTCACTGCCATAACCACACCAAACCACACCATATCAATATGTAAAGCTTGGGCTGCTGGCACAAATAAAGGCATAGCAATAAAGCAAATTTCAATAAATTCTAAAAAAGCTCCTAAAATAAAAATCACGATATTACTAACAATTAAAAAACCCCAATATCCTCCAGGTAAACCTACTAATAAATTAGTAATCAGAGTTTTGCCACCCAAAGCATCAAACACCAAACTAAACATCGAAGAACAGAATAAAATCATCACCACCAAAGCTGTAATTACTGCGGTAGAATGGGCAGCATCACGAATTAATTGTGGTGTCAGACGTTTATTAAAAGCAGCCAGAATAGAAGCCCCAACAGCACCTACAGCCCCGGCTTCTGTGGGAGTTGCCACACCAAAGAATATACTTCCTAACACCGCAAAAATTAAAATAATCGGGGGTACAACAGCTTTAAAAACTTGTTTAATTAATTGATTACCTTGAGGAATTACCACATCATCAGGGATAAGTGGCACTTTTTCCGGTTGAAAAAAAGCTAGTCCTAAAATATAGAGAATATAGGAAGTAGATAACATTAATCCGGGAATTAATGCCCCTAAAAATAAATCTCCCACAGAAACACCAATTTGATCACTGAGAATCACTAAAACTAAACTGGGAGGAATTAATTGGGCTAAAGTCCCGGAAGCAATAATTACTCCTGAAGCTAATTTTTTATCATAGCCATAGCGTAACATCAACGGTAATGATAACATCCCCATCACAATTACTGTGGCGGCTACAACTCCAGTTGTGGCTGCTAAAACAGTTCCTACTAAGACAACTGCTAAAGCTAATCCTCCCCGAACACGACTTAAAATAATGCCGATAGTTTCTAATAATTCTTCAGCTAATCCTGACTTTTCTAGAACTGCGCCCAAAAACACAAAGAAGGGAATAGCAAGTAAGGTAAAATTCGACATTGTGCCAAACCAACTATTAGGTAATAGGAGAAGACGCGCCGGATTAAAAGCCCCAACTGCTGTACCAATAAGTCCAAAAACAATGGCTGTGCCGGCGAAAGAAAAAGCGACAGGGAAGCCACTCATGAGAATAAAGAAAAAGCCGACAAACATTAAAACTGCTAACCATTCAAAACCCATATTTTCCCCTATTCAATATTGATATTTTCTGAAGTTTCTAAACGAATTTGTTCCGCTACTTGTTGATAGCCTAGTAATACTGCTAAATATTTAATTGCTTGAGAAATACTTTGTAAAAGCAGCAATAATAAGGCTATAGGAACCATTGTTTTAATTGGGGCGCGGGGTAAACCATTAGCATCAGAAGATATTTCCCAAGTTCCCCAACTACCATCACTTAATCTCCCCCAAGATTGTAAAACTGGATTGATTGTCACCCAAATGCCAAGTAGACAAAAGGGAATTAAAAATAAAACTGTTCCCACAAAGTCAACTAAGGCGCGTTTTTTTTCACTCATATTAGTATAGAGAAAATCAACCCGGACATTTTCTCCATGACGTAAAATATAAACGAAGCCGAATAAGAATGTGAGAGAAAATAAATACCATTGCAGTTCTAATAAGGCATTAGAAGACAATTGTACGCCAATAAAGCGACCCATATAACGGGCGACAACATTGAAAAAACCGACTCCAATTGTCAGCAAAACCAGCCAATTCGATAACCATCCCAATTTATCAGCACCATTGTCAATAAACTGCGAAAATTTTAATAGCTTACTGATGAAAGCAAATCTTTTTGAGTGACGCATAGAACATAATAAATTAAAGGCAAGACTTGAGAATACAGTCAGCCATTCAGCCAGGGAATAAATTCCCTGTCTAATAGCTCAAGTCTGTTAAAACAGACTCAGAAATCGTCCCAGGTTTAGTCATTTTTTATCTCGTTCCCAGTCTCTGACTGGGAATGCCCTGACGGAGGCTCTGCCTCTGCTGTTATTGAAGGCAGAGCCTTCTGGAATTCATTCCCATACAGAGTATGGGAACGAGAAAAACTTTAGTGAATTTTTACTATTAATTCATCAATTGTTCCACCTCCAAAATATCCAAATTTGTCAATTGTGCCACTTGTTCTATGGACATTCCATTCTGTAACAACTTAATAGCAACTTGTCTTAATTGCAATTCAGCTTGTTCTGCACGTTGTTTTTCTTGTTCTGCAATTTGTTCTATTTCATCTGCTCTTTGTTGTGTAATTATTACCATTTCCTGAGAAGTGGGAAATAATTCACCATCCAAAGTTGCCCAGCGTAACCAAGTGGCATCAACGCCTCTATAATTACCTTCCCAACGCACTAAAGCTAAATTTAAAACTTTGCTTACCAATTGATTTTTCTCATTTAGAGCAATCTGTTGATATGCACCACTATTCAGATCAAAACCTGCAAAATCATTGGGGTTAAACGGGTCATACCAAAAATATTCAGAAACCCGCATTTGATTTTGATAAATCAGTTTTTTCTGATTTTTATCATTGTTAGCTGTGGTTTCTGAAAGTAATTCAATTACCACGTCTGGGGGTTTTCCTTCTTCCCAAACTACCCAAGAAAGTCTTTCTGTTTTCGGCACACCTAAAACAGCAAAGAAATCTGGACCGCGAAAATCTTGATTTTTTAATTGTGCTAAACTGTAGTAAACAAACATATTGCCACCTACATATCCATCAGTCCTTTGATCTAACCAAGGCTGAATGGTATCAATTAAAATATCCATTTGTAATTTATGTCTTTGTGTCTCCATGGGGATACCATCATCACAAGGAAGTTCTGCCTGGGTGGGTGGCAGTTTAATGCTAGGTACAGCCAAAACAGTTTCTAACATAGCCGTTAAATTTAGTTAGAAATTACTTAATATTTTTATACTAATCTGAAATGATCAGCAATTGGCAAAATTATAAGAAATAATAAGTTTTAAGTGTATCAGCACCATAGAATCAAACTGTACAAGGAAAAGTAAACAAGTCTAAAACCTTTTTTCCCCGTGCCTAATCTCCACGAAAAATTTTAACATCAACCTACCCTGTAGTGGCTAAAATTTTACAGGATTATGATATTGTAGGTAAATCTTACTAATATTCATTTTTATGAAACGTCGAGCTATTGTTAACAGATTATCTCAAAGTGCGATCGCTGCCACCGGAGTAGCAATTGTTGGTGGTTGTCAAAAGGCACAAAATCAAGCCGCTACAGGTCAAACTGATACAAGTAACCTACCGACCGTTAAATGGCAAATGGCTACAAGTTGGCCATTGTCTTTAGAAACTATTTTTGGCGGAGCGCAGGTTTTAGCAGAGCGCGTCAAATTTCTCACTAACGGGAAATTTATCATCGAACCCCGTGCGGCTGGAGAGATAGCCCCCGGTTTAGAAGTTCTCAATGTGGTTTCCCAAGGTGCAGTCCAAGCCGGACATACTGCTGCTTATTACTACATTGGTAAAAGTCCCGCTCTAGGATTTGGTACATCAGTACCATTTGGACTTAATGCCCAACAACAAAACGCTTGGTTATATGAAGGCGGAGGTTTAACCAAACTGCGGGAAATTTACGCCAGCAAATTCAATGTGATTCAATTTCCTGCGGGAAATACGGGGACACAAATGGGGGGATGGTTTCGCAACGAAGTCAAAACACTTAATGATCTCAAGGGCTTAAAAATGCGGATTCCCGGTTTAGGGGGGCAAGTTATGGCTAAATTGGGAGTAACGGTACAGACTCTTCCTGGTGGGGAAATTTTCCAAGCCTTACAAACAGGTGCTATTGACGCGGCTGAGTGGGTGGGACCCTATGATGATGAAAAATTGGGTTTAAATAAAGTCGCTAAATTTTATTATTATCCAGGTTGGTGGGAACCAGGTCCAACTTTAGAAGTACAAGTTAATTTAGACGAATGGAAAAAGTTACCAGCTCAATACCAAGCAGCTTTAGAAACTGCTGCATATCAGTCGAATACAACAATGTTAGCTCGTTATGATGCTCGTAATGGTGAAGCATTGGAAAGACTATTAAAAACAGGTACTCAAGTGCGTGCTTATAGTCAAGAAATTTTGGAAGCAGCGGAAAAAGCCTCTTTTGCTTTATATGATGAATTTGCGGCTAAAGATGCTGATTTTAAAGCTGTTTATGAACAATGGAAACCCTTTAGAGATCGGATGTATGCGTGGAATAATCTCAATGAGGGTAGTTTAACTCGTTATGCCTATGGGAAGTTGAAAGTAGGGAGTTAAGAGTGATTTGAAATCTCCGTAGAGACGTTCCATAGAACGTCTCTACAAAGGTTATGGGAAATGCACTACTTTTAAATCTAAAAATTACCACCTTTTTTCACAGTAAAGTGGAGAATTGCACTGTATAGTTTAGTATTAAAAATATAATTAAGACTCTGGGGGTGAATATGACGGATAATCGCACAATTCAATTTACTTTTGCTATTGATGACCCAGAATTAGATGATGAGAGACGGCTAAAAATAGCAAGTAAGCTACTGCGGGAATTGCGGGATTCGGATGAAGTAGAAAAAGTAGACCGTGCTGAAGATTTTAACCCAGAAGCAGGAAGTAAGCCAGGTTTTGCAACTTTGATCGGAGTGCTGACAGCACAAGTCAGTATGAAAAATATTAAAACATTTTTGAGCTTTTTAGGCGATCGCCTGAAAGATCAATCCCTGGAAATCACTGTCAAAGTCGGTGAGAAAGAAGTCAGTATCAAAGCCAAAAGCCGCCAAGAACTGCTAGAAAGCGAAAAAATAGCAAAAGACCTATTAGCCGCAATGGGTGGTGACAATGGCTAAAAAAATGGCTCTACTGATTGGAGTCAGTGAATATGGTGCAGGTATCCCACCCCTATTATCTGCACTCAATGATGTCCAGGCTATGGAACGAGTTTTGCAAAATCCCAACTTGGGAAATTTTGCACAGGTAGAACGGCTGCTGAATCCTGATTCAGTAGCTATGAGAATAGGAATTCAAAAGCTGTTTAAGAACGCAGGTAAAGAAGATTTATTATTATTCTATTTTTCTGGACATGGAATTACTAATGATGATAATCATCTCTATTTAGCAACTCGCAACACAGCAAAAGATAACTTTGAAGCCACTGCTGTAGATGCAAATTTTATTCAAACACAATCAAAAAGTTGTTATTCCAAACGACAAGTTTTAATTTTAGATGCTTGTTATAGTGGTGCTTTTGCTAATGGTTGGCACACAAAAAGTATTGGAGTAGATATCAAAAAGCAATTAGGTGCAGAAGGACGAGTTGTGCTTACATCTTCTGGTGCAACTCAAACTTCCTTTGCACAAGAAGGTGCAACACTTTCCCTCTATACTCAATATTTAGTTGAGGGAATTGAGACAGGTGCAGCAGATACAGATAACGATGGCAATATTCATGTCCAAGAACTACACACTTACGCTAAATCAAAAGTCCAAGCGGTGAAGCCTAACATGACACCGGATATCATTCTGGACAAGGAAGGATACAATATTTTATTGGCCTATGCTCCCAAAAATCCAGAAGCTGAGTATCGCAAATTGGTTGAACAATATGCTAAAAATGGTGAACTTAAAAGAATTGCTATTGAAGTTTTAAAAGCAAAACGGAAAACTTTGGTAATTACAGATGCAAAAGCCGAGGAAATAGAAACGGAAGTTTTAGAACCTTTTCGGAGACGATTAATAAATTTGCAAAGTTATAAACAATATTTTGCAGAAGAAGTTGAGCAACAATATCCTCTAGATGAACATACTTTGAAGATATTAAAAGATTATCAACAAGATGTTTTAGGTTTGAGAGATGAGGATGTAGAATCAATGGAGTTAGAAATTACATCCGTTAAAGAAGCAGAATATCAAAAACAGCTTCAGATACAAAAGCAGCAAGAAGAGGAAGCATTGCAACTTCAGCAACAAGCAAAAG
Source organism: Anabaena sp. 54 (assembly GCF_017355725.1). Taxonomy (NCBI): domain Bacteria; kingdom Bacillati; phylum Cyanobacteriota; class Cyanophyceae; order Nostocales; family Nostocaceae; genus Anabaena; species Anabaena sp. 54. The sequence goes on along the minus strand of NZ_JAAVWA010000003.1, from coordinate 238,826 downwards.
CATTATCACAATTACGATTGCAGCAAGAAGTAGAAAGATTGCAACGCCAACGAGAGGCAGAAGCAGCCGAGCAACTAAGATTGCAGCAAGAAGCAGAAAGATTGCAACGCCAGCGAGAAGCAGAAGCAGAAAAAAATAAATCTGGTTATCAGTTAAAGACTTTTCAGTTTGAAACTGCTCAGATAAATAAGAATGGTACAGGAATTAAACGTATTGCCAAAAGCGCCGAGTATTTTCCTCAAGATTTAGGAAATGGTGCATTTCTGGAAATGGTGCATATTTCTGGAGGGACTTTTATCATGGGTTCTCCAGAAAGTGAGGAAGGTTATCGCAAATCCCAAAGTCCACAACATCAAGTTACTGTTCCCCCGTTTTTTATGGGTAAATATCCAGTTACTCAAAAACAATGGCAAGCTGTAGCTGCACTAGAAAAAGTTAAGATTGATTTAGAATCTGATCCATCGAACTTTAAAGGTGATAATTTACCTGTTGAGCGTGTATCGTGGAATCATGCTCAAGAATTTTGCGCTAGACTCTCCCAAAAGACAAGTAAAACCTATCGCTTGCCTAGTGAGGCGGAATGGGAATATGCTTGTCGTGGAGGAACTACTACCCCATTTTATTTTGGGGAAACGATTTCCACAGATTTAGCCAATTATGATGGTAGCTACACTTATGAACAGGGACAAAAAGGAGAATATCGAGGAAAAACCACAGATGTAGGAATTTTTCCCGCCAATCCTTTTGGTTTATATGATATGTGCGGGAATGTGTGGGAATGGTGCGAAGATGAGTGGCATGAAAATTATATAAATGCGCCTATAGACGGTAGTGCATTGACAAGTCTAAGCAGTTCTTGTAGTGCGCTGCGTGGCGGTTCTTGGGTCAACTATCCTAAATTCTGCCGTTCCGCGTCTCGCAGTAACGATTGGGCGGAGCGCGACGACGACTTCAACTATATTGGTTTTCGTGTTGTTTGCGCCGTTGGGAGGACTTTGTAGCCCTTTATACTCTTACCCTTTTACCCTCTGCTCTTCTTATTCTTTTCGCTTCTCTACTGTAACGGAGTGGAGCTATAAAAAATATTTTTTTAGATTTTCGGATGCTTGATGAGTGCTTCGTCCATAATACAGAAAACTTTAGATTTAGTCAAGTAGATAATAGCAGAGAATAGATCCCCGACTTCTTAAAGAAGTCGGGGATCTGGCAGCATCTAAGATATCTTTAAAGTAATTGATGATTGGTGATAAAATCTCTGGTTTTCATCCTGTTCATCCTTTAATCCTGGATATCCTGATTCTGACAATTTACCCAACAAAATCCTTACACACCGCAATTGTTGTCATTCATCAATTACCCCAAACTCCAGAAACACTATGGTTAAGACTTTTAGGTAGAGGTACAGTCCAAAAACGAGCCATTGATGAATTAGCTGCGTTACCATTAAATCAACCTTACGTCAAAATCACCTTAGAACTACTCTACAACCTCCAGAAAAACTTAAAAATCAATCAAAGTTCACAAACAGAAGATCAGGAGTTGATTATGCGATTAGCGCCACTTTACCAACAAGACAGAGAACTGGCTAAACAAGAAGGAGAACAACGTCTAATTATCCGTCTCTTAAATCGCCGAGTTGGGGAAATTGATTCATTATTAATTCAAAAAGTCCAGCAATTATCTGTGGAGAAACTTGAAGAATTAGGAGAGGCTTTATTAGACTTTACTTCAGTTACAGATTTAGAAACTTGGCTGAAAAATTACCAATAAGTAGCCATAATAGCAGCGATCGCTCCAGTAGTATCCACTAATTTAAAGAGCGATCGCTAGATAACCCAAATCTGCCATAATATTTGGATAATATTTTCCCCGATTACATGATATTAATGGGATCTACATCAATTGTTAGACTAACAGAAGAGTGGATGAGCGATCGCACTTCTGGCCAATCTGGTAAATTAGGTAAAGCATCAGGAGCAAACTTGAGTAATATTTGCCAGCGATAACGGTTAGCTACTCGTAAAATACTAGCAGGTGCGGGTCCTAATATCTCAAACCCTTCCTTATCGTTTAAAAATGTAGCAATGATTTGGGCTGTATTTTGGACTTGAATCGGATCTAAACTACTTAACCGCAATAAAATTAATCTCCCATAGGGAGGATAATTCAGAGCTTGTCTTTGTGCTAACTCTGCATCACAAAAAGATTGATAATCATGTTTTTGTACCGCTTCAATAATCGGATGTTCTGGGGTATAGGTTTGGACAATTACCCTACCTGGATCATCCCCTCTTCCCGCCCTTCCTGCAACTTGAGTCAGAGTTTGAAATGTGCGTTCATTGGCGCGATAATCAGATAAATGCAATAATCCATCCGCAGCGACGACACCCACAAGGGTAACTTGGGGTAAATCTAACCCTTTAGTTAGCATTTGTGTTCCCACTAATAAATGCGCTTCACCGTTAGCAAATCTAGTTAGGAGTTCACGGTGCGAACCTTTCTTTGTAGTTGTATCGCTATCAAAGCGAATTATTTTCAAATTGGGAAATTGTTTAGTTAATTCCTGTGCTACCCGTTGAGTACCGCTACCGAAAAATTTCAAATAAGGGGAACTACATTCAGGACAATGGGGAGGATGTAAACGCCCATAATTACAATAATGACAGCGCAATAATTCTGGCGCTCCCGCTTCCACATGATGATAAGCTAGAGAAACATCACAATGGGGACATTCCAACACATAACCACAACTGCGACAAGAGACAAAGGTACTATGTCCCCGTCGGTGAATAAATAATATTCCCTGTTGTTGTCTTTCTTCCAATTGTTGCAGTGCATTTTGCAACTTTCTACTAAAAATAGACCGATTTCCCTCTTTTAACTCTTGACGCATATCCACAATTTCCACAGGTGGTAATGGCCGGGAGTTAATCCGTTCTGGTAATGATAAATATTGATGATTTCTACTCACCCAACTTTCTAAAGAAGGAGTTGCTGAACCTAAAATAAGGGGACAATGTTCTAATTCGGCTCGCCATTGAGCGACAGTGCGGGCGTGGTAAGTAGGAATGGGGGAATCTTGTTTAAAGCTGCTATCGTGTTCTTCGTCCAGGATAATTAAGCCTAAATTGGGCAAAGGGGCGAAAATGGCACTGCGAGTCCCAATGATGATTTGTGGCTCTCCTGTGAGCATTTGTCGCCAAGTGTCGTAACGTTCACCGTCGGAAAGGGCGCTGTGATAAACGTGGACTTTGTTTCCAAATCTGGCGCGGAATCTGTCCGTGAGTTGGGGGGTGAGTCCGATTTCGGGAACTAAAACAAGGGCGGATTTTCCTTGTGCGAGTAAAGGTGATATGGCTTGTAAATATACTTCTGTTTTTCCTGAACCTGTCACCCCATGTAACAATACTTGAGTAAATCCAGTTAAAGAATTAATCGTTTCTAAGGCGTTATTTTGGGCTGGTGTTAAGGATTTAGCCCAATCTCCGGCTACTGTTGGTCCTTGTTCTTGGCGTAATATTTCTCTGTCTTCAATGACTATATAGCCTTTATCTACTAAGGCTTTCAGCGTAGACGTGCTAGTAGCGCAAAGTTGCAATAATTCACTTTGCCACATTTCCCCGCCTTGTCGGCGTAAAACTTCCACAATTTCTTTTTGACGGGTTGTTAAATCGTCATCATGATTATCCAGAAGTGTGACAGCTTTTTGTAATTTAGGTTGGGTAAGTCGTGGCGGTTCTAAATAGTTTTCTGCTAATCCCAAACGAATTAATTCCCGAATACCTCTATATGCAGCTTTAACTTTTTGTTGAATGTAGTGATAACTATAGTCTGCTGTCGGCGTTTTTTGTAAAAGTGTGATTACTTGCTGGGCTGTAGGGCTAATGTAAATAGAAAGATTTTCTCTACCCAAGGGAGTTAACCGCAGACGACGTTGTGATCTTCCTAATAATCCTGGTGGTAATGCGACGCGAATAACTTGAATTAGAGGTGTATAGTAATAAGCTGCAACTCGGTTAAGTAATATCCAATAGCCAGCAGGAAAAAACCCTTCACTAACCACATCTTCAACTTCTCGAATTTTTTCTAAGGGAATATCTAGATTAGGTTGAGTTAATAAGCGGATAGCGATCGCACCTACCTGTGTTGCACCAAAAGGAACACTTAAAATATCCCCTGGTTTGATTTCTAACTGTTCCGGTATTTTATAGGTAAATAAATCTGAACATCCTGGACAATCTACAAGCACTTCAACCCATTGAGACAACTTTGTTTGAGATTGATATAATCCTCCTGGTTCAGATACGGTTATAACCGATGAATTTACGCTAATACTATACATAACTTCTCAATTTATAAACAAATATTTTATTTACAGACTTGGTTAATTCTATTCAATCTTACTTAACTATATCCTTTGGTTTTACCTGATGTAAATAGTATTTTACAATACTTCAATTACACATAATACTTGATAATCTGGAATTTATGTAATCTACCAGACAAATTATCTTCTAGTATCCGAGTAATAAATAGTTGAAAATTGATTTACATACTTGTGTCCTCAATCTACCAACCCTATCTTGAGAAATACATTCAGAGAATGAGTAATTATGAGTAATAGGCGATGAAGTAAGGATTCAAAATATAGAATAAATCTGAGATAAACCTTTTAGACAAATTCTTGTCTAACAAGTATTCTAACTCTTAAATACCCATGCTATACCTATACTATGAGTGAATTAAGTGTTGAATTATTATTTCTAACTTCTTACGTGATTGTGTTATTAATTAAAACTCATTTTGAACTACGAAATCAGGCATAGAGCTTTTCCACCCATTGATAGATATTAAATATTTTTTCAATATGCGATGCTTTTAAACGATAAATATTATCCGGATTGTAAGTTTCTATTTTTGTATTTTGGATTATTTAGTAAATTTTCGTAGGAACAAATAAATCTAGTAACAACATGGCGATTTATCCAATTACTCTCATCGTCCATCCCGGACAAACATAGAAACTTTGCAAAAAATACACAAAAATTTAATATATAGCTTTCCTGGCTTATTCATGGAGGTGCTAAACAGACAACAGGCAACAAGCAATAGATTTTTTCACAGATCATTTAGGATGGATATATAGGAGTGTTTATCTACATTTTGGATATTTGTTAAAGTGAGTATCAGGGGGTTTGACATATTTGCTAATTAAGAAAAGAATGAAGAATATGCCGATATATCTTCCAAAAAAGATAGTTTTTTGTGGGTGCTAAAACCAGTAATGATCATGGGTTGTATCTAGCCATAACCAAAAATAATGGACAAATACTGATTTACCTTCCAGATAAGGAATGATCAAAAAGAGAGTCTTTTGCTAGAGAAAAAGGGTGTATTTGTCCTGAAGGGAAAACTACCCAGTCTGAAACAGGCTGTTGTGATTAAATTATGTACCAAACAAAGCAACCATCCCTAAAGGAAACTATGAATCTTGCTGAATTGGGAACAATGGAAATACTAGAGAATATTACTGATCATGAAGAACCAACAATTGAGAGTTTAGATCAAGTAGTATATGAAGATACTGCAATTGTCGAAAACTTGGAATCAGAAGAACGCAATGGCGATGACATGGCCGCAGCCCGTCCTTCGGGATATAATAAAACCGAAAATGATGATGCTGTAGGCGCATTTTTTAAGGAAATGGCACGTTATCCACTACTCAAACCTGATGAAGAAGTGGAACTAGCCAGACGAGTCAGATTTTTGGAAGAAGTCAAAGAATTGCAAGCAGCATTGGAATTGGAACTAGGAGCGCACCCTAGTAAGGTTCAGGTGGCTTCGCAATTAGAAATGACAGAAAAACAACTGGACAGCCGATTGTATCAAGGTAGAGTCGCCAAGCGAAAAATGATTCGCTCCAATCTCCGGTTAGTTGTATCTATTGCTAAACGATATTTAAATCGTGGTGTCCCTTTTCTCGATTTGATTCAGGAAGGAGCAATGGGTTTAAACCGCGCTTCTGAAAAATTTGATCCCGATAAAGGATATAAGTTTTCTACTTATGCTTATTGGTGGATTAGACAAGCAATTACCAGAGCGATCGCTAATGATGCCCGAACTATTCGCTTACCAATCCATATTGTTGAGAAACTTAATAAACTAAAAAAAGCACAACGGGAACTTAAACAAAAACTCTCTCGTAACCCAACGGAAGCCGAAATGGCTGAATCTTTGGAAATTACGGTTCACCAACTGCGTCAACTTCAACAACTTCGACGACAAGCACTTTCCCTTAACCACCGTGTCGGTAAAGAAGAAGACACAGAATTAATGGACTTGCTAGAAGATGAAGATAACCAGTCTCCCGAAGCAAAAATGAACGAAAACATGATGCGTCAGGAAATTTGGGAAGTTCTAGGAGACGTACTTACCCCCAGGGAAAAAGATGTCATTTCCCTCCGCTATGGACTCACCAGCAGCGAACCCTGCACCCTAGAAGAGGTAGGTAATATGTTTAACCTTTCCCGTGAACGAGTTCGCCAAATCCAAAGTAAAGCCATGCGAAAGTTACGTCGCCCCCACATAGCCAAACGGTTAAAAGGCTGGTTGGTTTAAGTTATTAGTCATTAGTCAGTTGTCATTAAGTAGGTGGGCGTTAAAAATTGTCGTTGGGGTAAGGGAACAGGGAACTCTCAACAGGGAACAGGAAGGGAGTTTTGAGTGATTTTACTTTTCTTCACATACCTTTAAATTTTTCTGTTCACCTACTTAGTTAGTTGCCTGTGGTTAGAAAAAATTAGACCTCTTGAGTATAAACTGTGAATTAATGACCAATGACTAATGACTAATGACTAATGACTAATGACTAATTTAATTATCCGTTTTGCCCAACCCAGTGATTCTCAGACCCTATTTGCATTAATTCAAGGACTTGCAAAATATGAAAAACTATCCGATGCTGTGATTGGTAATGCTGAAGCCCTCAAAGATCATTTATTTGGTTCGCCAAAATATGTAGACGCAATCTTAGCTGAATCTCAAGGTCAAGCTGTAGGTTTTGCTATATTTTTTCATAATTATTCAACATTTCTCACCAAGCCGGGACTTTACCTCGAAGATATCTTTGTTTTGCCAGAATATCGCCGCCAAGGTATTGGTAAAGCACTTTTGGCAAAGGTAGCTCAAATAGCCCTAGAAAGGGATTGTGGGCGCTTAGAGTGGAGCGTTTTAGATTGGAATGTGTCAGCCCAAGCATTTTACCGGAACATGGGCGCAGATATTTTAGATGATTGGCGGATTTGTCGTGTAACTGAAAAGGATATTCCCCAATTAGCAAATCAAAAATGAAGTTTAAAAAATCAAGGAAAAATCCAAACAGTTTACCTTTTATCTTTCATTATTAATTTCTTTTTGCTAATCGTAAATTTAAATTCACATAAATTTACCTTCAGCCTAAACCCTCAAGCTATCAATCAATTAATCGCCAATTTCCCATAATTGAGAACCAAGTTTGACAGCTTGTCTTTTGACTAATCCCACAAAATCAAATGAAAATTATAGAGGATATTTGCACGGATTCAGCCATTGTCGTAGAGAGAACACCACATGAAAAATATCGTCTCAGTATTATTAATAGGCATAGCCATCTTCACCTTTGCCTTCAGTAGCCCCGCTTTGGCTGCTGACGCTGCTAGTGGCGCTGCATTATTTAAGGCTAATTGCGCTCAGTGTCACGTTGGGGGCGGAAATTTAGTTAATCGAGCTAAAACCTTGAAGAAAGAGGCTTTAGAAAAGTACGGTATGTACTCGGCTGAAAAAATTATTGCTCAAGTTACTAAAGGTCAAGGTGCAATGCCAGCCTTTGGTAATAAATTAAAAGTAGATCAAATAGAAAATGTAGCTGCTTATGTACTAGAACAAGCTGATAATGGCTGGAAAAAGTAAAGTTACATCTAACTTGATGGTTTAACAATGTGCGGGGCTTTTCGCTTATTATTCCTATAGTTATAGCAGTATGCACTCTTTGTGAGATCCAGTCAGCAACCCGCAAAGCCTGTAGGGGCGGGGTTTCCCCGCCCTAGATTGTATTGCATTAAGCATAATAACTGTCATGTTATTCATAACTAATCATCCATAACTAATCATAAAATATGAGTTTATCAGGCATTACTATAGAACAGCGCGAAAAAGAGGCTGAAGCCTTAAAGACTTTCCTGATCTTTAGTTTTATTGGCTCACTAGCATTACATACTGGACTATTAGCTTTAGCTATTAATAAGTTTTTCTTCAAAGTACCTGAAGTTACAAATGAACCAATTGAAGTAACAATTTTGGAAACTCTCCCTCAGAAAATAATCCAACCACCAGTAGAGATCAAATCCCTAGCAAAAATAAATTCTGGTGGTGGAAATGAAGGCGGCGAAGTTTCTATACCAACAAAAACAACCATTAGTAAAATCAAGTCTTCTGTTGCCCCTGTAAGCACACAGCCTCAACCAAAAACCACTAATAACCTGATTAGTAAACAATCCCCAATACTCACGCCTCCTAAAAGTGCAATCATCCCAAATTCTCTAAAAAATAACTCTATAGAAAATACAACTCCTGAACCGACAATAGCAACAATCCCAACAGAAACCAAACCAATCCAAAAATTAGATGAAACTTCAAATACCCTAGCGTCTACTGAACCTCAAGCGGAAACAAAACCTACGGAAATCCCATTATTAAAGTCAGAAATTCAACCTAATATTAGTTCTAATAATATCCCCAGCAACTCCACGAATTTTACACCTGTTTCGCAGAATAGAAAGATTTTCAGTAATTTAGGTAATCAGCGCTGGAGAGATATTTTAGGTAAAGATTCCGGTAATGGTGTGGGAAGCAATTCCGATAATAGTGTGGGAAGCAATTCCGGTAATGGTGTGGGAAATAATTCCGGTAATGGTATTGGAAATAGTTCTGGTAATGGTATTGGAAATAGTTCCGGTAATGGTGTAGGAAACAATTCTGGTAATGGTGTAGAAAACACAGCAAAGCCAGAAAATAAACCAGTAGCTACCGCACCCAAACCTCCCATCGAAAATAGTTCTAAATTGAATCGTGCGGATTGTCTACAGTGTCAAATTAAGTATCCAGAGAGAGCCAGACGGCGGGGTGCAGAAGGAAATCCAGAAGTTTCTATTGATACTGATGATAAGGGTAATGTTACGAGAGTGCGGTTAATCCGTTCCAGTGGTGATAGTGAACTGGATGAAGCTGCTCAAAAAGCTGCTCAAGAGTGGAAATTAACACCCACAGAAGCAGGAAGAGAAGGAGTAAGAGCCTCGGTTAACTTTGCTATTAAAGGATCACAGCGTCACCGTAAACTTCAAGAACGCCAAATAGAAAAACAGCGAGAAGCCATTAATAAAAAACCGGAACAAGAAGCTGCTGCTTCCACTTCGATAGAATCACGTCAACGCAATCGCAGAAAAACGAATGTTATTATTACCGATATTCCATCCGAAAATATAACTAGACAGAGACAAGAATCTGCACCCTCCAAAAGTAAACCAGTTTCACTACCCCGTCAGTCTATTGAACCTGAACAACCCAAGCAAACAGAAGAATCTCCAGCCCGTCGCCGTTCAGTTCAGCCCGTAAAATCTGACACGAGTAATCAATCGGACGAAGGTAGAACCGAAAGAATACAAAAAAGTCAGAGACGCTTAACAGAAGTCCTCCGTCGTCGTCAAAAGTCTGCTGATTCACCACCAGCAGAATCTCCCGCACCACTAGAACCTGCGACTACATCACCAACTGAGTCTAAAAGTCAATAGTGCTAAGATTAGCACCCGACAACAGATTTTTAGTGTGAAACTTGGGTAAGTCCTATGCCAAAAAGCGTTACTCTAGATGATAAAGTTCAAAAATAATTATGACACCGGAAGACATAGCGGGTACGTTAACAGAGTTATTTAGTGCTGAAGTTGTAAAATCTATCGCTCCTGGTTCTTGGCAAGTAGAAACTGCTGATTTTCGGTTGTTGGTGCTGCTTTCAGAAGATAATACCTGGTTGCGGATATTATTGCCAATTATGCCTTTACAAGAAGCTGCAGCCTTTATGACACAGTTTCTAGAGGCTAATTTTGATGATACTCAGGAAACACGATATGCTGTTTATGATGATGTAATTTGGGGAGTATTTCAACATAATAGTGGCACTTTGACTAATGGAGATTTTGCTAATGCGATCGCTCGTCTGATTTCATTATATCAAGCTGGTGTTCATGATGTTTTCAATAATTTAGTAGAAACTCGTATCCGCGAAATTATTAAAGCCGCAAAACAACAGGGACAATCCTTAGAAGCCACTATGCAAAATCTAGACCGTTTTTATGCCGAAGGATTATTAGGAGATATTGACCAAAATGCTCAGGGAAGAGAAAAAGTTTTGGCAGCTTGGCAAAGACAATTAGAACGTCTTTGGATGGAGATGTAATCGAGTTGACGGGGAAAGTCTCTACATTACTTCTCCATAGGTTCTGATTGAATTTGAGGCGTTGCTGAATCGAGGTATGAAATTCCCAAATTGAACCTTTAAAACTCAAACCTCAGTGCGTCTTTGCGCCTTTGCGTGAAACTAAAATTCATACCCTTAATCAGCAACGCCGAATTTGACTATATAAGTAGTGAGACATAATTAATTACACAATGTCATTGCGTAAGCGTTGCGTGGCGTTAGCCATATGGAACGAAGTGAAATGAAGCAATTGCAAGGGTTGTGATTGCTTCCCTTCGCTCGCAATGACTGTAAATATTTTTGTCCAATTACTTATCGCTGAGATTTATCCCTAAGATTGGACAGTTTACAAATTTATTTCCAGACCAATCTGTGAAAGTATGATCATTTTTGTAATGTCTGGGTGTTTCCATCATTAATTCCCAGGCTTTTCCCGCATTTAATAAGTTAAATCTTTCAGGGTAATATGTTTGTAATAGTTCTTGCACCATTGGCGCATAATCTGAATTTATGCCGGGGAAAATGTGATGTTCTGTATGGTAAGAAAAGTTTAAATGTAAGACATCAAATAGTTTCGGAACTCGAATAGAGAGACTATTAATGAGAGGATCATTTACATTGGTCATGCGGCACAACATATGATTGGTATAGATATAAAATATCAGCCCCGCATAGCCTATCCAAATAGGCAAGAAGTAGCTAAGAAGTAGTTTAATGGGGTGGAACTCCAGGTAACTTAAGATGGTGGTATGGATGGCGATAATCATGAGTAATTCTACAGCGATCGCCCGTTGTTCTTTCCCACTAACTGTAAAAGCCACTACAGGATACTTAGACTTACCATTATTGAATAATAAAACTGAGGTCAAATTCCGAAATGTGTGGACGCCCCAAGCATGACTCATTCCTATAAACAATAAAATAGGATTTACCTCAGATGACGGCACAAAAGCATTCTGAATCCATTTACCCCAATTTTTAGGTTGATTATCTAAATAATTACGATCTGGATCTTCCAAAGAATTTGTTTTATTATGATGTTCTCGATTGTGTACTGCTTTCCATAAAGTTGGCGGCATCCATAACATTGTGAATCCCAATAAGCTAATTATTTGTCTCAACCAAGGATTCGTAACTGTGCGGCTGTGAAGGAAATTGTGGGTACTAAAAAGCAAAACAATCACACTATTAGCCATCACTAATGCTAATGGTAAATACAGCCAAAGAAAATACCAATTCCAGTCATCAAGATGATTGGCAATTCCCCAACCTAAAATCATAATTGCTAGATTAATTAAGAGAATCCAGAGTTTATTGATATCAGGTAAAAATGCTTCTGTCGGCAGTAAAGGACGCAACTTTTTAGCATACTCTGCTTGCGTCATCCAAGCTTTTTGTTCAAGTGTATTCATGAATATTTTTAGTTTTGTTTGCAGGTTGATTAAGACTTTGCGAAAATATTTCATCCGACGTAAAGTCTAAAGGTTGTAAATTTACAAAGGGCAACCAATGAGGAGAGAAAAATTCATCAATTCCAGACTTTTGCAGCAATTTGGTGTTTTCTTCACCTATTCAGGTAACTCAGCAGCATTACGAATATTTTGTAAAATTAAACTAGGTGCAGTTCGTTTAACTAACCCAGTTAATACGTTTCCAGGACCAATTTCTACAACTTTCTCAATGCCATCTTCTACTAATTGCAAACAAATTTCTCGCCAGCGGACAGAACCAGTCATTTGTTGGGAAAGACGCTGTTTTAAAGTTTCCGCTGCCACTGCTGGAATTGGATCTACATTAGATGAAACTGGAACATTTGCTGACTGAAAAATCACTGAATCCAGAACTTCTTGAAATTCCATTGCGGCTGCTTTCATTAAATGGGAATGAAATGCACCCGAAACCTTTAAGGGGATGGCCCGTTTAGCTTTAACTTGTGAAATGACAGTCTGTACAGCGTCTGGAGTTCCAGAAATAACAACTTGGAGAGGACTGTTATCATTTGCTAAAACTACATCAGGTGTGGCGCTAATAACTTTTTCTAATTCTTCTCGGTCAAAGTTCATTAATGCTGCCATCATTCCCCCAGCAGCACTATCCATTAATTCTGCCCGTCGTTTTACCAAGTGTAATCCAGCCGACCATTCAAAGACACCAGCGACATAAAGGGCTATATATTCGCCTAAACTATGACCTGTAACTACGTCTGGTTGCTGTCCTTTTTCCCGCAAAATATCAGCAATAATACTTTCGATTACATATAAACTAGGCTGGGTATAAAGTGTTCTTGATAAGGTGTCAATATCACTTTGACATATATCTATTACAGACCAACCCAAAATTTCCTCAGCTTGAATAAATTTTTCTTCGGCAGATGGTAGAGTTAACAAGTCTATTCCCATTCCCAATGCTTGAGAACCTTGTCCGGGAAACACCCATGCAGTTTTAGTCATTTGTTATTAGTCGGTGGTCAGTTGTTAGTTGTTAGTTGTTAGTTGTTAGTTATTAGTTGTTAGTTGTTAGTTGTCAGTTGTCATTGATTATTAGTATTAATTTTCTACTTTTGACTTTTGACTTTTGACTTTTGAATTATCTATCTTCCCCATTGAAAAATGGCTGCCCCCCAGGAAAGACCTGCACCAAAACCAGATGTGGCAATGATATCATTAGGTTTAATTTTCCCGGCTCGCACTGCTTCATCTAAAGCCAGGGGGATAGATGCAGCGGAGGTGTTACCATAGTCGGCGACATTGCTGATAATTTTATGTTTGGGAATCTCTAAGCGTTCAGCAACGGAATTGATAATCCTTTGATTTGCTTGATGTAATACTAGCCAATCTATATTTTCAACTTTGAGATTAGCTGCAAATAGGGCTTTGTCTATCACTTCTGGAACTTTTTGCACAGCGAAGCGGTAGACTTCTTTACCGTTCATGGTAATAGGATGATATTTGCCTGTAGATACGTGAATATCTGGCGCTAATTCTGTGCTAGAGGCGTTATAGGCTAGGTTGAGACAATTGTTTTGAGAACCGTCGCTTTTGAGGCAAAATCCTAATAGGCGATCGCTTTTATTAGCCTGTAATACCACCGCCCCAGCCCCATCACCAAATAACACACAACTGCGTCTATCTTGCCAATCTACCCATCGAGAGAGGATATCAGCCCCAATTAAGAGTACATTTTGATAAACACCTGTTCTGAGGTATTGGGCGGCTGTGACTAAACCAAAGACAAAGCCAGAACAGGCAGCAGTTAAGTCAAAGGCAACTGCTTTGGTAGCACCTAATTCACCTTGAACACGGCAAGCACTTCCAAACAGGTCATCAGGAGTGGATGTGGCTAATAAAATTAAATCTATGTCTGCTGCTGTGATCCCGGCGGCAGTAATAGCCTGCCGACTAGCCGCAGTGGCTAATGATGTCAGTGAGTCAGGGGGCAATGCTAACCGTCTTTGACGAATTCCTGTTCTTGAGGCAATCCACTCATCTGATGTTTCTACCAGTTGAGTTAATTCTTGGTTATGTAAACAAGTTGCTGGGACTGCTGAACCACTACCTGTAATCGCTATACCACTGTTGAAAAAATTTGGCACTTCTTTTTTCCTCAATTGTCAAGTGTCATTTCTAAATTGTCAGTTGTCTTGTTTGTAAGCATTAATAACGAGTACCAATGACAATCCCAATTTTAGATTTGAGATCAAGAATTTCAGATTTATAAAAGTATTTATGAATCTAAAATCCGCAATCTAAAATTGGATGACAAATGACAAATAGTTGTTAACGTAGTATCTCCACGTTGAAGAAATAATAGCTAACTACTTTCATTTTGGAGAATTTGATATTGGGATTGGAGTCTTTCTAGCACCTGATTATCTACGGCTTCTTTAGCCATGCGAATGGCACTAAAAATAGATGGTGCTTGGGAACTACCATGACCAATAAAACAAATACCGCTGACACCCAGAAGCAAAGCTCCTCCGTGTTCAGCATGATCCATGCGTTGTTTAACGCGCTTCAGATTAGGTTTTAAAATCGCTGTACCGATTTGACCGTGTATCCCTTGGGGTAATTCTTCTCGAAGAATTTGTAGAATTACGCCCCCAACTGCTTCGGCAAATTTTAATAAAATATTACCCACAAAGCCGTCGCAAACAATCACATCAAATTCACCAGATAATACATCACGCCCTTCAGCATTACCAGTAAAATTAATTTGAGTATTTTCCCGTAACAATTGGTGGGCGCGGAGAGCTACTTCGTTACCTTTAGTATCTTCTTCGCCAATATTCAATAAACCTATCTTGGGATTGTCGGTTCCCAAAACATACTGACTGTAAATTGAACCCATAACTGCAAACTGCTCTAAAAATTTAGGGCGACAGTCTACATTAGCACCAACATCCAGGATCATTACTGGCTTGCCGGCTTTGATGGTGGGGAATACTGTGCCAATTGCTGGGCGGTCAATTCCCGGTAATCTGCCTAATCGCAGCAAAGCTGATGCCATAGCTGCCCCAGAGTGTCCAGCAGAAAATACAGCATCTGCCTGTTGATTTTTGACTAAATCCATCGCTATGTTGATGGAAGATTTCCGCTTGCGTCTAACTGCGTTGAGAGGATCTTCATCCATAGCGATCGTTTCCTCGGCAGGAACAATCTCCAAATCCGCCATAGTTGTCTTTGGCGGCATTACAGCCTCGATTTGTTGGGGATCTCCAACCAGTAATATTTTTACACCCAATTCTTCTCGCGCCCGCAGTGCGCCGGCGACGATTTCAGCGGGTGCATGATCTCCCCCCATTGCGTCAATTGCGATCCTTACACCAGTCGATCCCATTGCTCAGAGCTTATAGAAACCTTACAAATTTTATCAGATTGCAATACTTAAAAATTCAGAATTCTCAAAAAAGCATAAGAAAATCTATTTTTTCTGCAACTAAGAGAATTCAGGAGCTTGCATTAATTGAAATATAACGATACCTAATTAAGCATATAGGTATTTTGAATAGGACTGAGAACGGTCAGGTTAAAGCTTTTTTATGCTCTTTTACCGTTCACCGGAAAATATGTGAATGAACTACCCCTTGCTAATTACTATAAAGGCGTTTTCTAGATGATAATAAACTGAAATTATAGCAGACCAAACAACAAAAATGAGATTTACATTTACAGTCCCCAGTAACTACAATTTTTTAGGCAGATTTTACCGACTGGCAAGCATCAGCGTGCTTGCAAATATGATGGTTCCTTTGGCTGGTTTGGTAGATATTGCTTTTTTAGGGCATTTAACAGATATTCGACATTTAGCAGGAGTAATTTTAGCCACTATTCTGTTTGATTATCTTTATCGAGTCTTAAAATTCATGCGTTCTAGCACTAATGCTATTACTGCTCAAGCTGTTGGTCAAAATGATGATAAAGCCGTAATTTTAGCTGGTTTACGGAGTGGTTTAATTGCTTTACTAGTGGGGTTAATTATTGTTTTATTGCAATATCCTTTACAAAAAATTGGTTTTTTCATTTTGAGTGGTTCTTCAGATATTGAATCTGCTGGAGTTGATTATTTTTATGCGCGAATTTGGGGCGCACCTGCTGTCCTCCTCAATTTTGTTTTATTTGGTTGGTTTTTAGGTAGAGAAATGAATTGGGTGATGCTATTAATGTCAATTGTCGGTAATGGTTCTAATGTATTGTTAGATTATTTGATGATTTCTAAATGGGGTTGGGCAAGTGTAGGGGCAGGTTTAGCAACAGCATTAAGCCAGTATTTAGCTTTAATCGTGGGTTTAATATGGATGTTTTTTACTATTCCTTGGCAAGCTGTACCAGCAGCCATTCAAGAATTATTTGATTGGGTAGCTTTAAAGGAAACTTTTGCATTAAAAGGTAATATTTTGATTCGGTTTTTAGTATTAGTTTCTGTCTATTCTATTTTTACTAATTTAAGTGCAACCATGGGAACAACTGTTTTAGCGCAAAATGGTTTATTACTCCAAATTGCTCTTTTGAGTCAGTTTACAATTCAAGGGGTAGGAGTAACAATGCAAACCCTGACAGCGAATTTTAAAAGCAAAGGCAATACTCAACAGATCATCCCTTTATTAATAGTTTCTTTAGTGACTAGTGTGGTGATTGCATTAGGTTTTGCCGGGACATCTATTTTCTTCCCTGATCAGGTATTTGGATTATTAACTAATCACACAGAAGTGAATCAAGAGATTAATCAATATACCATTTGGTTACTGCCTATTTTAGTAGTTACTGCTATTACTTTTATGCTAGAAGGTTATTTTATTGGCTTAAAGGAAAGTGCAACTTTACGGAATGCGGTATTATTATCTTTTATAGTAGGTTTTATGCCCTTACTAATTGCAGCTTGGTATTTTCATAATAATCATTTATTGTGGTCTACTTTATTGTCTTACATGACAAGTAATATGATTTTATTAGGTGTATCTGTACCCCAAACATTTAAAGATAAAAGTTCAGAAAATCAGCCATTAATTTCCAGTTGATATAAGACTCCCATTTGTTTTTTCAGATCCCCGACTTCTCGAAGAAGTCGGGGATCTTGTCTTGTCCAGATTAGAGGAAATTAAATTAACTCAAAACCCAGCTAACCAGTGTTCTCACACCAAAACCAGTTGCACCGGCACCATTGTAGCCATGTTCCTTATCAGCCCAAACTGGTCCGGCAATATCTAAATGCGCCCAAGGGGTATCTTTAACAAACTGTTTGAGGAACAAAGCCGCAGTAATAGAACCGCCATAACGGGGTCCGGTATTTTTCATGTCGGCAATACCAGATTTAAGTCCGTCAAAATATTTGTCTTCCATTGGCATCCGCCAAATTTTCTCACCAGCACTATCAGCGGCTGTTTGCAGTTGGGAAGCTACCGCATCATCTGGTGTAAATAAACCAGCGATATCTTCGCCCAAAGCCACCACACAAGCACCTGTAAGGGTAGCTAAATCAACGATCGCATCTACACCCAATTTATCAGCATAAACCAAGGCATCAGCCAAGGTTAACCGCCCTTCAGCATCGGTGTTATTAACTTCGATTGTTTTGCCATTTGATGCAGTTAAGATGTCTCCAGGGTGCATAGCCTTACCGCTAATCATGTTTTCAGTAACGGCGGAGATAAAGTGAACTTCTACATCTGGTTTTAACTGCCCAATGGCTTTGGCTGCACCTAAAGTTGCGGCTGCACCACCCATATCCATTTTCATGGTTTCAATGCCGCTACCAGCCCCTTTAATGTTCAATCCACCGGAATCAAAAGTTACACCTTTTCCGATAATTGCCAGTTTCCGCTTAGGTGTACCGGCTGGTTTATAGATGAGGTGAATGAATTTTGGTGGTAAATCAGAAGCTTGGGCAACTCCCAAAAATGCTCCCATACCGAGGTTTTCACATTCTTCCTGTTCGAGAATTTCCAGTTCTAACCCGTATTCGTGAGCGATCGCTTGAGCAGTTTCTGCCATAGTAATAGATGTAACCGCATTCGCTGGGGCTGCTACCAACTGTCTTGCCAAAATCACACCAGAAACAATTTGATTAGCACGGGTAATAGCCGCCTCTTGTCCAGCTAAACCAAGTAAATCAATGGTTTCGATCTGGGGATTTTTATCTTCTGGCTCGGATTTAAAGCGAATATCTTGGTAAAGTGCCAATTCTATGCCCTCAGTTAGTGCTTGGGCTGTGGTGGCTGGGTCATTATTCCACAGTGGTAAACTGATGCCCAAAGTCTTGGTTTTTTGCTTTTTGGCGGTTTTGGCTATAGTCGCGGCTACACGGCGTAAACTGTCTAATTTTAGTGCGTCTGGTTTCCCTAAACCAACCACAATCACCTTCTTCACTGGACCAGTCCCACCTAAACGAATGACAACGGTGCTATTTGCCTTACCTGTAAACTCTTCCTCGGCAATTACTTCTTTTAAAATTCCCGCAAATTTATCATTTAAGTTGACCAGATCACCAGTTAACTCCACTGCATCTTCAAATAGACCAAAGGCTAAAGTATCACCAGTCCAATCTAATAATCCTGTATTTGTAAGTTGAATCGTCATTTTTGTAATTTCTGTCTATCTTGCTTCATGTACCAGTATTGCTCAAATTTTCCGAATCATGGGCGTTTCACGCAACGTCTTGACAATCTGGTAAGATGAAAAATAGTTGACAAATATCCAATTTACAAAGTTTTATCGGTTTTTTAGCCATCCGTTGCTTGTAAAAATTATTCCTATGCCTAAAGAAATCAATCAGCCCCAATTACCACCCACCAGCGCTATTGACAGTGTGACTAATGTTGCATTTGAAAATTGGTTTGAATATCCAGTTCGGGCCCAACCTCACCACACTGATTACGCAGGTATAGTTTGGCATGGTACTTATTTAACATGGATGGAAGAAGCACGGGTAGAATGCTTACGCTCTATAGGCATTGAATTTGCTGATTTAGTAGCTTTAGGTTGTGATTTACCTGTTGTAGAATTGTCAATTCGTTATCATCAGTCGGTGAAATTAGGAATGCCAGTCCTAGTAAGAACACGGATGGCTGAGGTAACGGGAGTGCGAATGAACTGGGACTACACCCTTGTTTCTCCTGATGGTCAGGATTTATATATTACTGCTCTGGTAACGTTAGTAGCTTTGGATCGAGAAAAAGGTAAAATTATGCGTCAGTTACCACCCGCGTTTCAAGATGCTTTGGCGAAAATTTCCGGTTCTCGGAAGATTAGGTAATGGAAACTGGGAACTATAATAAAAAAACTTTTCCAGCAACCCATAGTCTTAATATGTCTAAATCAGTAAAAATATCTGATCATTTAACACAAAAGGTTCGAGAAAAAGAGAAAGAGAAAGAGGAACAACTAATTAATGAACTTAGACTTTTATTAAAAACCTTGATTTATCAGGAAGAAGTTACAATTAAAGCCATCATAGATTGTCTTTATGATGTTGGTTCAACTAATTTTATAAATCATAAGCTGCATTTTGGAACTCTCAATAAGACTCTAAAATTTATGACTAAAATGTCGAAGCCAGTATTTAAAATCCTGGCTTGGCAATGGTTTAATAAAAATTGTCCTGAGTTAATTACTAAATGGCTGGAAAGTAAGGTGACATTTGCCAGAGTGGAAGAAACGAAGATAGAGGTGATGGTAGATAATGAAAATCTCAGTTTAGCTTCTATGTCTCAACTTCCAGAAGAAAATCAAGCTAATCAGGTAAAACATCTGCATTTCCAGGTGAAATTGTTAACAGGTATTTTAGTTGTAGTTTTAACTATCTTTTCCGGTAGTTTTATTTGGTTGAATTATTCATTAAAGTTATCGCATTTGCAAACTGTAGAAAAACTCCAAAATCAAGTTAAAATCCTAGAATCTGGTGTCAATAGACATTAGTAAGTAGGTGGGTGTTAAAAATTGTCGTTGGGGCAAGGGAACAGGGAACTCTTAACAGGGAACAGGGAACAGGAAGAGAGTTTTGAGTGATTTTACTTTTCTTCACATACCTTTAAATTTTTCTGTTCACCTACTTAATTAAAAATGAATAAACATACAGCACTTTGTAGTGTTATGAAGTACAAGAACCCCACCCCCAACCCCCTCCCCGCAAGCGATGAGGGGGCTAAGATGTACCTTATATGATTAGAAATCGCTGTAATTTGTCTGTACACGATAGCCACGCAACCAAGGATGGGACTAGTACCGCAAAGCGGAAGTCAAAAGTCAAAATGAAGACAGTATAGGCTTTTAGAGGATTTAGAATGGTTGGTTTATTTACGCCGTTTTGTACTAGGATGTATTTCATTCAAGTGCAAACTTCGTAGAAATCTAAAATCCAAAATCCAAAATTGATATGTTGCGGGTTTTAATTCTCGGTGGAATTGGTGATGCAGTGGAATTGGCTGCTAAGGTAGCAAATATTCCTGGTATTGAGGCGATCGCTTCTTTAGCCGGTCGAACTCGTAAACCTGCTAATCTTGTTGGTAATGTGCGGATTGGCGGTTTTGGTGGTGTCCCAGGATTGGTTGGTTATTTGCGAGAAATGCAAATTGATATATTAATTGATGCTACTCATCCTTTCGCTAATCAGATTTCTGAAAATGCCGCCGCAGCGACACAGGAAATAGGTATTCCGCGATTAATGGTAATTCGTCCACCTTGGGAAAAATTAGGAGATGATTGCTGGTTAGAAGTAGAAAATAATCTCGCTGCTGCTGCTGTGTTAGCAAATCAAGCTAAACGAGTATTTTTAACAATTGGTAGACAAGAAATTGCGACTTTTGCAAATTCACAGGGAATTTGGTTTTTAATGCGGATGATTGATCCACCAAATACTGATGTTATCATTCCACCTGGATTAATTTTATGCGATCGCGGTCCCTTTACTTTAGAAAACGAACAGGAAATTTTACTCAAATATAATATAGATACCATTGTTAGTAAAAATAGCGGTGGTAGTGCCACCTATCCCAAAATTATCGCTGCTAGGAAACTCGGAATTAAGGTTGTGATGGTAAATCGTCCACCTGTACCCCCAGGAGAACAAGTTCCAGACGTGGATAGTGCGTGCAAATGGTTGTTTGACAAGTTGGATATTTTATAAAATTAAGGTAATTAATGGAGGGACGCAACATGGTGATTAAGAAACCAGATATTAACAATACTCAAAATCTGATTTTACCTTTAGAAAGTGGCGATCGCCTATCACGCCACGAATTTGAACGTCGTTATACAGAAAGTCTCCATGTTAAAAAAGCCGAATTAATCGAAGGAGTAGTTTACGTGGCATCACCCTTACGCTTTCAACGTCATGCAGAACCCCATGCAAAACTGGTAATTTGGTTAGGGAATTATCAAATTGCTACACCCGGTGTCAAGTTAGGTATTGAACCCACAATTAGATTAGATCAAGATAACGAACCCCAACCCGATGGAATTCTATTCATTGATCAAAGTTTAGGAGGAAAGTCCCGCATTACAGCAGATGACTATATTGAAGGTTCACCAGAATTAGTTGCCGAAATTGCTGCTAGTAGTGCAGCTTATGATTTGCATGATAAAAAAAAGGCTTATCGTCGCAACGGTATTCAAGAATATATTGTTTGGCAAAGTTTAGAAAAAAAACTAAATTGGTTTCAATTACATGAAAGTGAATATATCTCTCTTGAACCCGATGCTAATGGTGTTATCAAAAGTCAAGTTATGCCAGGTTTATGGTTAGCAGTGCCAGCATTATTGTCAGGTGACATGACTCAGGTTTTAGCAGTTTTACAAGCCGGATTAAATTCACCTGAACACGCGGAATTTTTACAAAATAGATAATTGGTGATTGGGAATATAGCAGATTGTAAATTAATGAGGCTTCCGTGAGCGTCAACCGATAATATTCGATGGCAGAAAGTGTTAGTAAAAGCTTTACGATCTTGGGATATATGGAATACAAGTAACACTTACGAACGAGGAAATTATTTATTTTTTAATATGCCTTTATACTCAAATAATACTGAATGGCAATTAATTGATGTGAGTGACAATGAAACTGAATTTCATATTTTAGGTGTTTTACCTGGATTGATTCAACTACCTTACCCTCCATCACATAAATCAACAGCTACTAGTGTGTTAATTCTGTGAATCCTTTACCCGTAAGACTTCTGGCAAGTTCCGTGTCAGAAATATTTGCGGATTTAAGGTTTCAGGCTTTCAGGGATTCTTTTTTCTATCACACTTTCTGCATGAAGGAAATTTCTGGTTTGTCTGTCAAAATTAACACACTAAACAGCTACTCCTGTGATTAATTATCAACCTACTGTTGAAGAAAGATATGATTGGACACTTGAATTTGCTAGACGACTTGATGCTTGGTTAGCTGCTATTATTTTATATGCTGTTAGCTTATATCAACAAGAAGATAAACTTCAAGTTTTTAATATAATAAATTCGATGGACTCCATATCTGATGTATGTATTGATTGGGAATTTGATCAACATGAATGTCAATTAAACTGGGAATAATCCAATAATTCTCAAAAATCCAGATTTTTCCAAAAAATATAGTATAATCTGGATTCTAGACGAAAATATCAATTATATAGTACAATAGTATCAATAAGCTATTGTCACTTAATAATTTACAGGTCATAAAATGGTATCAGTTAATCCGTTAGTCAAACCCTTTGTAAAGTGGGCAGGAGGAAAAAGACAGCTTGTGCCGACAATTCTAGCCAATCACCTGCCTAAAAATTATAATCTTCAAACCTACTACGAGCCTTTTATTGGTGGTGGTGCGCTTTTGTTTAGTTTGCAACCTAAAAAAGCTGTCATTAATGACAGTAATGCTGAATTGATAAATTGTTACAAAATAATTAAAAATTCTTTAGATGAACTAATTGAGGATTTAAAAAATCACAAAAATAATGAATATTATTATTATGATATTAGAGACTGGGATCGAGAAAAGAATTTCAAGTCTAAAACAGAAGTTCAACGAGCATCCAGGATTATTTTCTTAAATAAAACTTGTTATAATGGGTTGTTTAGAGTTAATTCTCAAGGTCAATTTAATGTACCTTTTGGCAAATATAAAAATCCAAATATTTTAGATATAGCTGTTTTAAAAGCAGTTAATAAATATTTAAATGAAAATCAAGTTAGAATATTAAACTCTGATTTTCAAGAAGCTGTTAAAGATGCCAAACGAGGAGATTTTATATATCTCGATCCTCCTTATGATCCAGTTTCCGAAACTGCTTCTTTTACTGGCTACGATGTTAACGGTTTCAATAAACAGGAACAGAGAAGATTAAAAGAGGTATTTGATGATCTAAACAGTAGGGGTTGTCATATTTTACTAAGTAATGCTTGTACAGAATTTATCGAAGACCTCTATAAAGATTATCTGCACACAAAAATCTCAGCTATAAGAGCGATAAATTGTAATGGTAAAAAAAGAGGTAAAGTGGATGAGATTTTAGTAAAAAACTATGAGTGATAAAAATACTAAAAATGATATTGCTTGGGAAGCACTATTTGAAAAATACTCTATTTTGGAAAAAATAAATGAAATAGGATACTTTGAGATAGAGTCCAATAGTATTAATGAATTCAGAGAAAGTAGGTTAATGGCAAAGTTTGATCATTATCATACTTTGCCTAAAATCTTTAAACAACATAAGCTGTCTATATTACCTATTTCCAGAAATAAATATATAATAGGCAGATTTGATACTTATTTAAATGTTGATTATGACGCTTGTTTAGAACCTACTCCTGTTGATTTTCCTTCCAGTATAGAAAGTATAGATTATTGTAATCTCTTTTCAGAAAGTGCAGCTTTAAGTTGTGCTTTCAATATAGATATTATAGATGATTTAATTAATAGTAATGGAGAAGTTTTTAAACAAACTGTTTATGGTCGAATGTCTACAGGTAAGTTTAATTTTTTTATAAAAGATAAAGTAGATAATAAACAGTATCAAATTGAAGTTGATAACTCTCAGTGTGAAATAGATGCAGGGTTTGAGAGTGAAAATTATTTTGTATTAGTGGAAGCTAAATTATATGATGTGGATAATTTTTTAATTAGGCAGCTTTATTATCCATATCAACTATGGTCTAATAAAATTAGAACAAAAGAGGTAATTCCAGTTTTAATGACTTACTCTAATTCTAGTAATATATTTAGCTTCTTTATATACAAATTTGAGAATTTATTAGATTACAATTCTATAAAGTTAGTAGAGCAAAAAAATTATGTTATAGCACCCGAAATAATAACTCATGATGATGTATCTGAAGTATTTAAATCTATTACGATAGCCCCTGAACCAACAGATATTCCATTTCCACAAGCAAATACATTTGCAAGAATTATAGATTTACTAACAATTTTGTTAAATAAAGAGCTTACAAAGGAAGAGATTACAGCAAATTATCAATTTAATCAACGACAGACTACTTATTATACTGATGCTGCTAGATATCTTGGATTTGTTGAAAAATATAAAGACATAAATACTAAAGAAATCAACTTTAAGTTAAGTGATGAAAGCACAGATTATTTAAAAAAAAGGCATAAAATAAAAATATTATATTTTATTAGAAAAATTTTACAATATCAGGTTTTTTATAAAACTTCTAGCACAGTTAGACGATGGATAGCATGGATATTAAGTATGATTTCTGATGAGTAAATTAGATATAGAGGTGTAAGATAATAGCCTATCCCTCTTAAAGTTTAAATCCCACATTCCGCACCCCCCAGTGTCACAATCGGTAATTTCGGATTTTTGAATACCTTTGATGATAATTTTGATACAAAATCGTCGAAATCTTAGGTGGCGAACTGCTTGCAGCAGCGCTTCGCTATCGCCAATCTCAAATCCCCAAACGACCATTTTTCGTTGTGTGACAGTTTAGGGTGCGGAAGGTCGGTTAAATATATAAGAGGGATAATTAAAAGACATTACCAATGATGATCATTATCATTAATTGGGAACTTTATTTCTTGGCAGTCCCTTAACAGCGAAACCTAACAAAATCCTTGATAATGTTGGGTTTCGTTCCTCAACCCAACCTACCGTATAATTACTTTTTAGGCTTAACCGAGCAGTATTACCTTAACAGTCAACTGTTAACAATCATCTCTTAATAACTCAGAAAATCCTGAGAAATAGCAAAGGTTTCGCTAATGATTTCTGATGCTAATTGATTCCTATATCGCGCTTCGCTATCAGATTTAAGTAGAGGATAGTCCTGATGACCATTAGAAGATGATTGAGATTGTAAATAAATTCCCATAGCTACACTGGGTAGATAGCTAATATTATAATTTGCCACCTTTGCAGAGGCTACCGAAACAAAAGACAGCTTAAATAAACTGTGCAAAGGTAACTTGTATAGGTCACGGTGAGGAATTAAAATGATTGTCTCTACCCCTTCCAATTCTTGAATAATTGTGGAAATATTCAAGATATTTTGCAACTCTAACAGTTTGGATAGTGTTGCTGACTGTTGCCAATCTGCTAACCATTGTTCAAACTCAATTAAGCGTCTTACTCCCTCTGGAATTGCTTCTATATCTTGGATAGGTGTAAAAAGTAAAATGGGAGATGGGGCTTGATCTTTGATAATGAATGTGTGCAAAGCGGCTGGACTAATATGCCAATAAATTATAGCTGTGGAGGGATTCAGTAATTTTTGAATACCGTGATAATTCCCCGACTGAAGTTGATAATTTAAATCAGGTATTAACCACTGTAAACAATTATTTTTACCCTGTTCAGCGATTTCCCAAGCTTCTACTAGGTCTCCTGTATTTACAGCCAAATCAACTGCTAGTTGTCCTAAACCTATGAATTTTAGTAACAGTTGTTTTTTATTTTCATCAGAACGGGTGGGCTGAGTGAGTAATTGTTGTAATAGTTCAATTCCCCATTTTTGTAGTTCTTGTGCGGTTGTTGTTTCTCCTAAGCAGACAAGGACTTTGGCGAGAAGTTGCAAAATTTCTAAATGGAATTCGGGAAAATCTTCTGGTGTTAGGGTGGATAGTGCCAATTGGTATTCAGACATGGCATGATGCCAATAATCCCGATGTGCAGTTTCTTTTTTGCCTTGCTCGTAATAAGTATTACCAACAGCTATATGTAATCTTCCCCAACCTTCTGGATGAGTATCGGGGCGAAGATATTTTAAACCTTCTTGATAACTGGCTAATTTGCCTTCATAACCGCCTAAGTTCAGGTTGGGATTGGCGGCAGAAATGCTACTAACGATAATTAGTGATGATTGTTGGGGGGTGAGATGACCAGCAGCCGCCCCTCTTCCTAGCCAAGCTTCCCAATAGTCTAGTTTCATTTCCAAGGCACTGTCATAGCAGGAAATGGCTTGAGGGAAACGATCTAGGTAAAATAGGGCTACAGCTTGGTTATACCATGCCGGATGGAAATCGGGTTTGATGGCGATCGCTTGTTGATAGGAGGCGATCGCATCTTCCCGACAACCTAAGTTTTCAAAGGACACACCCCGGTTATACCAAGCTAAATAAAATTCTGGTTGCACAGCCAGAGCTTGATCCCAAGACTCAATCGCTTCTGACCATTGTTTTAAACTAAATAGCACTACCCCCCGGTCTATCCATACTTCATGATAGTTGGGTTCGAGATGGAGAGCTTGGTCGTAACTAGCGATCGCCTCTGCATATTGCTCAACCACAGCTAAAGCTATACCTCGGTAATACCAAGTTTCCGCATCTTGGGGTTCTAAATTCAAGGCTTGATCATAACTATCAATGGCTTCCCCGATCAAACCTAACTTGAGTAATGCCAAGCCTCTGCTAGACCAAGCTGGTTGGTAATTTGGTTGAATAGCGATCGCTTGATCAAAAGAAGCAATAGCCGCATCAAAGTCTCCCAACTCACCGAGAATACCGCCTCGGTTATACCAAACCTTATAGAAATCGGGTTTGAGAGCCAGTGTTTGGTTATAAGCAGCGATCGCCTCTGTAAACCGTTGCAAATAAAACAGTGTCAGCCCCTGATTAAACCAATATTCATAAGCTTGAGGTTGGATTTGACTAGCTCGTTCATACAAATACAAAGCCGCTAATAACTTTCCAGCCTTAGCTTGCTGTAACCCTTCATAAAATAAACTTTCTGCCGGATTAGTAACAACCACTTGTGATCTAGATTGCTGCACAATCTGACCATCACGAATTGCCAATTCCGACGCTAACCGCTGAACAAGATCGTTACTTTGCTCTAACCGCACCACCAACTCATCGAAAGTGGATGCTAACTGCGGTTCTAAATTTACCCAAGGCTCGTGCCAGCTTTTCTCCATTCGAGATTCTGGATCGGCAATTACATCCTCAACATTCTGGGAAAATTCCTGAATTTTATGCTCATAACTCTGATAGTCATTTTCCGTCTTGGCAGTATTGTCAAAAATATCTTCAGCCAAAGACTCATGACTTAACTCTAGAGACTCACCAGTGAATAGATCCTCAACCATTGGGGATTGTGGATGACTCAGAGGTTCCATTTCCTGATATTGCCAGATTTGCTCCCCAAATTGGCGCAGCAATTCTTGACCAGGAGTATCTAACTCCTCCTGTGTAGGGATGGAAATTTCCCACTCCTGTGACTCTTGCGTACTTTCATACTCCTGATTAAGATTGCGCCGCAATAGCTGCATCCCAATGTCATAGGACAAGTTACTAACCTCTCCCATACTCAACTCACCCAGTTTCACCATCCGCTCCGCTAACTGAAGATTCGGTGCGGGAGAAGCTAATAATTTGTCTCCAAATATCAACAGCCAATCTATCCAACGGTCAACAGTAATACGCGGTTCCATCCGCTGTAAATACTTGAATGCCCATTGTTGTCCTCGCGCTTGATGTACTCCTTCTAGGAGTTCGTTAAATAAGGACTCTAGATCCGCATTCGTAAGTTCTGGTGGTTGATCTGCCACCAGATTGCCTTGACTAGACTTGGGATCACTTATCCCAAGACTGCCAAAGGGGTACTGTAAAAATCTGTTAAGCCACTGCAAGAGCCACCTGAACATCTGCCAATTTTTATTATACAGAAGGTTCCTTTGCTTCATTATACTGATTAACCAATACCTGAATAATCTCTTCGGGATTTTGTGTTTCCACTCCTAGTTGTTGGGAGATTTGCTCACATAGGTTCTCATCCTGTTGTAACATCATCAACAGTTCATCTAGGGTAACAGTTTTGTATTCCCCTTCGGATAAATTTTCCTCTGTGTTGGCAGATACTAAGGGATTACTCTCCACTACATCAGGACCGTCATATTCCCAAATTGGTTCTCCTGGATTAAGTGTTAAGACTTTCATGCCTATATCGTAGGACAGATTACTGATTTCCCCAACTCCTAGTTCACCAAGTTGGACTAATCTGGCTGCTAATTCATTATGAGGTTTAGCAGATGCTAATAATCTGTCTCCAAAACGGATTAACCATTCTAACCACTGTTCCGTACTAACACGATGTTCAAGACTATGTAACCATTTTTGCGCCCAAGCTTGTCCCTTGACCTGATGAACCCCTTCTAGTAGTTCTGTAAATAGAAATTCTAAATCTGTATCACTTAGGGGTGGAGCTACTTGTGTGGGGACTTCCTCTCGACTGAGGGTGAGATTTTGTTTACCACCAAACAAGTGCCGAAAAATTTTTTTGAGCCATTGAATTAGCCGCTTGAACATTTGATGCACCATTGATGTTGCCTATTAAAATTTTAGCTTAAACAGTAGAAGCCTCTCACCTACCCGATAGGGAGGTGATGAGATGAATACAATACGCGCGAGTTAAGAATTGACCAACGAGCAAAATTGAGCATAGCGAAATCAGCAATGTTGGTCGATGTTAGCGCAGCGGCACGAAGTGCGGAACGAACACTTTTTTTGTTTTTCTCCAAATATCTGATACAATTCTAGGTGATAGGTGTAACCCAAATTAAATGCTAAAAAGCAGCCTATTACAAAAGTTAAAAATTATCTCCACAAGTCCCTAGGGCATAGGGCTTTAAAGCTCAGTTAATGTCTTCAAAGAAGAGTCCCTGAGAAGCCCACACTCACCTGAGAGGGAGTGTGTGGAGTATGTCACCTGTGGGAGTGACTAAGTAGGTGAACGGAAAAAACCGTAGACGCGGAGCGGCTTCTCGAAGAGTAATATGTAACGAAAAGTAAAGTTGCCCAAAACCTCTTCCCTTGTCATAACGACAATTTTTAACGCCAACCTACTTATACTCAAAACGGTTAAAACTTGGACTTTTTTATAACACAAAGAACAAGTTTAAAGCCTCTCCCTAACCCTCTCCTAAGAGGAGAGGGAAAAGGAATAACATTTAATACTGGAGAGGTTTGGAGGGGGGTTCCATCTTTCTTTAAACTATGAACCGTTTGTAGTATAGTACACAACAGCGTAAGAGACTGTAAATAAAAAATTTTAGATTTTAGATTAAAAAACTTGCTACAAGACCCGTCCTTTAGAGTAAGCCACAAAATAAATGATCCTGTTTTGTCATGCTGAGTGTAGCGTTCGCGGAGCGTGGCGTTAGCCATAGCGAAACGAAGCATCTCTTGAGATTCTTCACTACACTTCGTTTCGTAACGCCTCTGGCACGCTGGGCGAACAGAATGACATTGGGCATTTCTTTTTGTGGAGTTCTCTTAGGGTGAAGTTAATCCAAAATCCAAAATTGTCAATCCAAAATCGAATGCCATGAGTTGTTAGAATGGTAAAACCCTAAAATTTACCTGGGATATACGGATTTAAACCTGTCTCCATGTCTTACGAACCACTGCACCATAAGTATCGGCCAAAGAGCTTCGCTGAACTAGTGGGTCAAGAGGCGATCGCTACTACCCTAACAAACGCCATTCTCTCAGCGAAAATCGCCCCTGCCTATTTGTTCACTGGCCCCAGAGGTACAGGAAAAACTTCCAGTGCGAGAATTCTCGCCAAATCTCTCAATTGTCTCCAAGGCAACCAGCCAACCCCTCAACCCTGCGGCGTTTGTGAAATCTGTCAGGGTATTACTAAAGGCTATTCTACTGATGTTATTGAAATTGACGCTGCTAGTAATACTGGTGTTGATAATATCCGGGAACTGATTGAACGGGCGCAGTTTGCCCCGATGCAGTGCCGTTATAAAGTATATGTGATTGATGAATGTCTAACAGGAGATTCTTTAATTCTCACTAATACCGGACTTGTTCGCATTGACAACCCGAATATTAAAGGACAAAAAGTTCTTAGTTACAATGAATCCTCTAAAAAATGGGAATTTAAAAAAGTTGTCCGTTGGTTAGATCAAGGGGAAAAGCAAACTTTAGTTATCAAAACAACTCACAGAGAAATTAAGTGTACAAGTAATCATTTAATCAGGACTGATCAGGGATGGATAGCAGCCAAAGACGTAAAAGAAGGAATGAAGATACTATCCCCTGTGAATGTGGATGCGGCACGCTCATTTACAAATTTGGAAAAGGTAGAATCTGTTCACCTCGCTGGAGTTGAGCGAGTTTATGATCTGGAAGTTGAGGATAATCATAACTTTGTAGCTAATGGATTACTAGTACATAACTGTCATATGCTAAGTACCGCAGCGTTTAATGCGTTACTTAAAACCCTAGAAGAACCACCCAAGCACGTTGTTTTTGTTCTGGCGACAACAGACCCACAAAGGGTATTACCAACAATTATTTCTCGTTGTCAAAGGTTTGATTTTCGACGGATTCAGTTAGAGGCAATGGTAAAACATTTAACACATATTGCCGATAAAGAAAGTATTAATATTTCCCATAATTCCCTGACTTTAGTGGGACAAATTGCCCAAGGGGGATTAAGAGATGCAGAAAGTTTATTAGATCAATTAGCTTTAGTCGCTGGGGAAGTGACACCGGATAAAGTTTGGGATTTGGTGGGTTCAGTCAGCGAAAAAGACCTATTTGGATTGTTAGAAGCGATCGCTCAAGATCAAGCAGAAATAGTCCTAGACACTACCCGGAAAATCCTCGATAGAGGACGAGAACCCCTAATTATTCTCCAAAATCTCGCCGCTTTTTATCGAGATTTTCTCATCGCTAAAACTGCCCCCAATCGTCAAGATTTAGTGGCTTGTACTCAGTCAACTTGGACATCATTAGTTGAATTTGCCCAAAAATTTGACATCAGTACCATCTTGCTAGGACAACAACACCTGAGAACAGCCGAAGTCCAACTAAAAAACACCACTCAACCCCGGTTATGGTTAGAAGTAACATTACTGGGATTATTACCCAGTGCCAATATTCAAATCCCAACTGCAAATATCCCGCCAAGAATCAATACAACCGCAACCCCAACCTATCCACCCGTTGCTGCACCACCAGCATATCCACCCACAAATCATAATCCATCTGTTAATTTCGCACCACCAACATCAGAACCTCTACCTCCACCACCACCTACCAACTATCAAACAGCAGCAGTACAACCACCAGGAGAAGGTTCACAATACGATTTAACTCAACTTTGGCAACAAGTTCGTGGACATATTCAACAGTTACCCACACAAGCATTACTGGGTCAAATGTGCCATTTAATGGAATTTAATGGTCATACTGCCCGTGTAGGTGTAAAAGCGGTTTGGTATGACAAAGTGAAATCTTATTTACCTATTATCACCACAGCCTTTAGACAAACTTTCCAGCAAGAAATTCAAGTTACTTTAGAAAAAGCTACCACTGCAAACGCCACATCTACCAGAAGAAATCCACCACCACAAACTTCTCCTCCAGTTCAACAACCACCCCAACAAACATATCAACAAACACCAGAACCACAACCCACACCACAACCAGTAGCTACAGTATCCACGCCATCACCTACACCAGTCCAAATTGAGCCTGTTGTTACCAATACAGCACCAGTACAAACTCTTTCTCCGCCACCGGTGTCACCATCTCCATCAAATTGGGATCATGATGGAGTCGTTAAAGCTGCGGAAAGTTTAGCCAAATTCTTTTCGGGAGAAATTATTCGGATGACAGATGACAGTTTCCAACTATCGGACTCTGTTAGTTCCGCAGAAACACCGGAGATATATGAATCCTATGTTGATGATGAATATAATTAAATAAGGAATGTGAATTAAATAAGGTGCAAAAGTAGGGTGTGTTAGCGACAGCGTAACACACCATTCCAGGTTACATCAGAATTGCAGGTTATTAAATTTGCGTTCCTAAGAGAACTCCACAAAAAAATGATCCAATTTTGTGGGATGGGCATCCTTGCCCGTCCTTGATGATTAGCGGGCAATTCGTCCCGCACCACAAGAAATTTTGGGATATTTTTTTGATTGGAAGTCTCTAATAAACCTGTGCTGCATGAGTTGTCATTGCGAGTGAAAGGAAGCAATCTCTTGACAACCGATAAACCACCTAACGCAAAAATCTCTCAAACCCTTATTCCTCTGTGTCCTCTGCGCCTCCGTGGTTCGTTAATCAGGATAATTTATTTCTTGGAAGTCCCTAAAACTAACGCAACACTGGCGGTAATCGTGGTCTACCAGTAGAAATTGCATAGTTAATTACTAACAATTGTAACCATAATCCTGGAAAGCGATTTTCTAACCAAGATTGATTCCATTTTAGGAATTTTGGAAACCATGTCCCCAAAATCAGACTGACTAAAGCATGACGAGCAAAGCTAACATAATTACCCAGCCAACGTAATAAATCTCGCCAACCAGCTAATTGCCAAATCCACAATAATAAAGCCGGATTTTTCAGGGCTGCTTTCAAAGCTAGACGGTTAAAAGTGAACCAATCACAACGATCTTTAATGAAATTATCTGTAACTTCCGGGGTTTCATCTGTTAATAACCCAAAGAAAGTATTCAGCATCGCATTTATCATTTGGGGGGCGATAAATTTGCCCGTGGGAACCATCATTCCCTTAGAAAACAACCACATTACCGCCACATTACTTTGGTAAGCCCGAATTTTATTTAAGTGTTGCTGACTTAATAAATCATGTTTGAGCGCGATATTTAACAGAGTAGTTAATCGGTCTAAATTGCGGACTAAAGAACCAAAACCAGTAAAAACTAGAGGAGACTGCAAAGAAGCAGCATCACCAATGGAAATTAATCTATCAACTGCAATAGTGCGATCGCTGCTATCTACACTAAAATGTCCCGGTATATAGCCAAAAGTGGGTTTCCTCCACACTAATTTATCCAAATCACAACGCCGATACTCTGGCAAAATTGTGAAAAAATCCTCATACATTTCCAACAGAGAACCAGGATTTTGCTCATTCACCTCATGATAGTGAAACAGATAAATCGTCAACTCTTCCCCAACCCCAGGAAACAACTCCCAAATCAATTGTCGTCCCCTAGAAATATCCCCATGACTATAGAGAACATCCCCATATTCAGAATCCCAAACCCCAGGTTCAAAGCCCTTTTCAATCACCGCTCCCACCGTTGGACACACACTATCAAAAGCCCGACCACCATTTAATTGCCAAGCAATCGGTGAAGCCGTTCCCATTGCATCTATCAACAACCTTCCACTCACTTGCCGTTCATTTCCAGTAGGCAAATGTTTGACATTAATAGCAACTTGTGTAGAACTAATATTCACCTGGGAAAACTCCGTTTCGTCCCAAATATCACCACCAGCAGCTTGAAGTTTTTGTCCACATAATGCCAGTAACCTTTCTGAATCTAAAGCTATATTCAGAACAGTAGGAGTATGGAGAACAGGCGATTTTAACTTAACAGGATTATTCCCATCAAAAAACTTATTAAAACCGTCCTTATACTCCCTAGAAATAATTTCTGCTAATTCAGCATTTGTTAACAAACCCAAATTGATTAAACTTTGGATCTCATCACGAGAAATATTCCATTCTCTGTTCATTTTACCAAAAGGTAATCTTTCCACCAATAGCACCTTATAGCCCAATTTAGCCATGACTGCGGCATGAATTGACCCCAAAGCACCACCAATATAAATTAGGTCATACTCAGGACTAGCAGCAGGAGAAAGAACA
The DNA here is from genome assembly GCF_017355725.1 of Anabaena sp. 54. Classification (NCBI taxonomy): domain Bacteria; kingdom Bacillati; phylum Cyanobacteriota; class Cyanophyceae; order Nostocales; family Nostocaceae; genus Anabaena; species Anabaena sp. 54. Next base: position 204,732 of record NZ_JAAVWA010000003.1, on the reverse strand, counting down.
GGTGATGTTTCCTGGCTATTCCCTTGATAAAATACCACTTGACGGGGCTTTTGCGGATTTCTTACCCCTTCGCGCCACCGTTGTTCCCACCAGTAAGCCCGGTTGAGGTGATATTCCCCATTAGACATTTTCTGAAAATACTTAACAGTTAAGGGATAATAAGGTTCTAGCTCTGCGAAAATTGAATTTTGGGCATCAATGACAGGTAGTTCCGGGTAGCAATTAGGAAAGCGACCTCTAATTTCCTGTGTCAGAGATTGGAGAATACCTCTCTCCCCTGGAAAAGGTTCATCTCCCCAACGGAATACCTTGAGATAAGTTGTTCGCTGCACCGACCACACAAATATAGACAGTTCTACATCACCAGAAGTGGTACTTTGAACCGCGCCTCTCAACCGCAAACCATCTGGGGTAATTAATTTTTGCCCATTTTCAACAACAAAATCTGTTTGTAGCCATTTGCTAACGGATACTGTATCGGGCGTAGGAATTTCTAAATAAAGAAGTTCTTGCATATTTTTCTGATATCTCCTATCAATCTACTCAGTTAGACAGATTAAAAAAAGGCAGAAACTAGGTTAGAATCTGCGCTGATTAACTTCATAAAGATCCCATAAAGAATTTTAGTCAGTAACCCAGCCCTAAAGGGACTGGGCTTGTAAGAGAAATCAAGCAAGCCGTACTGACCAGACCACCCTGAGTTTACTCTCATGGTAGCCGTTATTTGAGTCACGACACCCACCGAATGCGTTGCCCCTTCGGGGTTCAGCAGTCGCTCATGGGGGAAACCCCCAAGACCGCGCTGCTTCACTAGTTCCCTGCTCTGTCATTTGCAATTAAACAGTTTTAAGGTCACTGAAACAGTGTTGCAAGTCTAAAAAGCTCTTATAACAGGTCGTTCGCGCCAGCGTGCCGGAGGCATCTAGCTAACATTACCCCAGAAATGGGAGTTGGTTTCCAGATTCCAATCAAAAATCTGGTTTCAATTTTAATATCCACAGCGGTTAAAATCGCTCGTGTCGCTTCCCTCTCAGCCCTAAAAGGACTGAGTTTCCCACTTACCGCGAGATCTTATAATTTATCAAGTATAAGGACTCAGGATACATAAGGTTTGAGATGGAAGGAAACAGGGAACAGGGAACAGGGGAGAAATTCCATTCTCTATTCTTCAATTTCTTTCTCCTAAACTCCTGATAGCGTGGCGTGGCGTTAGCCATACTCCTGACTCCTGACTGGGCGCAAGCCCTGCGCCCCTACATCCTGACTCCTGACCCCTGAATTCTTATGTTTATTGTTCATATTGTAAATTTCCTAAACCCACGCCATGAATTATCCTATCCCAGACAGTCCCCAAGAAATATCTGCACTCAGAAAACAGCCAGTTGATGAAGAACTAGTTGCTGCGGTAATTGCTGGTGTAGTTAGAGTTGTTCGCGCCCAGGGTCAGTCCTTAGATCAATTAACGACCCAAGTATTAGCGGATGATCAAATGTTAGATAGACAACAAAGACGCTGGTTAAGTCAGTTGGTTACTCAAGCATGGGAAAACTTTCCTTAATACCTACAATATATACTTGAGAAGGTCATAACTAATTGGTTGCTTGCTCCAGTATTAATACTTATTTTTTAGCGCTTTCTACAGAATGCTACGCAAACAAGTTACGTAAAGGTAAGCTATCGTTCCACCTTCAGATATGATCTATTGTGGGAATCAATACCTTGTCCATTTCCTGCTTTGTTGGGTTAAGCGACAGCGCAACCCAACGCATTTGTTGGGTTTTATGCTAATTGCTCCGCGAACGTTTACGTTCCACAACCCAACCTACAAATCAAGGCTTTTTCTAATTTGGACAAGGTATTAGGGAATAAGACCAAATTGATAGAACAAAAATTACTGAAAGTTAGAAAACACAGGGTTAACACATAAGCTGTTATTCTAGTTTTTTAAATTTTCCTTAACCTTTAATTATTTATTCCTTAAATAAATTGGGATAGATTCTCTTTATAGTCAAAAACTTACCCATTTTTTTAGAGATCAAAAAGACTAAAATCTCCGTTGCAGACTAAGTAACAACAAACCTCTAATTGTCAATACAAAAATTATGAATTCAATTCAACTTAACCATATCGGTACTATTAAATTAAGCGGCGCAGAAATTTCTGATTTTGACCCCATATCTCAACGCCTGTTTGTGACTGGAGAATCTGCGAATAAACCTGTTCTCCAAGTAGTGGATGTTTCTGATGCAAATAACCCCACTCAAGTTACTAACATTGATCTTTCTAGCTTAGGTGCAGGAATTCAAAGTGTAGCCGTCAGAAAAGGCATAGGAACTGGAAATAGCATTGTGGCGATCGCTATTTCTGCAAATATAAGTACCGACCCTGGTAAAATTGCTTTTTATGACGCTGTAACTCTCACTAAAATTTCCGAAGTAACAGTAGGTGCTTTACCTGACATGATCACTTTCACTGCGGATGGTAGCAAATTACTTGTCACCAACGAAGGAGAACCCAGTGAAAATTATGCCATTGATCCAGAAGGTTCAATTAGTATTATTGATGTTTCTGGAAACATTGCCAGTTTAGATAACAGTAAAGTTACAACTGCAAATTTCACGGCATTTAATGGGCAAAAAGAAACTTTAACAGCCGCCGGAGTCAGACTTTTTGGGCTTAATGCCACCGTTGCTCAAGATTTAGAACCAGAGTATATTGCAGTTTCTCCCGATGGCAAAACTGCATTTGTTACCCTACAAGAAAATAATGCCTTTGCAGTTCTAGACATTGCTACTGCTAGTATTACTAAAATTGTTCCATTAGGTTTTAAAGATCATAATTTACCAGGAAATGGTCTTGATGCTAGTGATAGAGATGTTAATGGTACTTCTAGTGGTGGAGGTAAAATTAATATTCAAAATTGGCCAATTTTCGGGATGTATCAACCCGATGCAATTAGCTCTTTTCAAATTGCTGATAAGACCTATTATATCACAGCCAATGAAGGAGATGCGCGGATTCGTCCTACAGCAAATGGTACTTTTGGTAATGAAGGATCACTATTTAACGAAGAAGCAAGAGTTTCTAGTTTAAATCTTGATCCTACAGCTTTTCCTAATGCTACTGAGTTGAAAAAACCGGAAAATTTAGGACGTTTAACCGTTACCAATAAACTAGGAGATACCGACGGAGACGGAGACTTTGATAAACTCTATGCTTACGGCACTCGTTCCTTCTCAATTTGGGATGATCAAGGTAAATTAGTATATGACAGTGGCGACCAAATTGAACAAATTCTCAAACAACAAACGCCTACATTCTTTAATGCTAATAATGGTTCAGCCACTGAATTTGATACTCGTTCCGATAATAAAGGACCTGAACCAGAAAGTGCAATTGTTGGCGTAATTAATGGTATTCTTTATGGATTCGTTGGCTTAGAACGGGCTGGCGGTGGGGTGATGGTATATAATCTTAGCAACCCCACTGCACCTCAATTTGTTCAGTATATTAGAACCGAAGGTGATGTCTCTCCTGAAGGCTTAAAATTTATCTCTGCCGAAAATAGTCCCAATTTTCGTCCCATGCTGGCAGTTTCTAATGAAGTTAGTAATACCGTTAGCTTTTATGAAATAGCTTCCCAACCAAAGTTAACGACTTATGAATTTCAAAATCTACCCAAATTAGGCACAACTTCCACCGGACAAGATATACTTTTGGGCGGTTTTTCTGGATTGTATTTCCAAGGTGTAGCAGATAATGGCAATCTCAAATTTGTTACTAATACAGATCGTGGTCCCAATGGTGAACCCACTGGTCAAAATAGACCGTTTTTATTACCCAATTTTCAACCAGAAATAGTCAGTTTTGAACTCAATCAAACGACTAATCAAATCACAATTACCAAAAGAACTGGGTTATTTCGTGAAGATGGTACAACTCCATTAACTGGACTTCCCAATGTCCAAGCTGGGGCTGGTGGAACAGCTTACACTGATGAAATTGGCGTTGATTTAAATGGTCAAATCTTACCTAATGATACTTTAGGGGCTGATGTCGAAGGTATCGTGATTGCACCAAATGGCAACTATTGGCTGGTGGATGAATATCGTCCCGGAATTTACCATTTTGATGTCAATGGGAAGTTACTTGATCGTTTTGTTCCCCAAGGAACAGCAGCAGCCACAGAACCAGATCAACCCGCAGGAACTTTTGGAACTGAGGTATTACCAGCAGTTTATGCCCAAAGACGGGCAAATCGCGGCTTTGAAGCAATAGCACTAGAAGGTAACAAACTATATGCTTTTATTCAAAGTCCAATTGATAATCCCGATAATGGCACTGATACAACCTCCAGAAATTCCCGTAATTTGCGAATTTTGGAATTTGACATAGTTTCTAAACAGGTAACTGGTGAATATCTCTATCTCTTGGATGATATTACAGGCAGTGGTAATGCCAAAACTGATAAAATCGGTGATGCTGTTGCCTTGGGTAATGGTAAATTTGCCGTTGTAGAAAGAGATGATAGAAGTGATAATACTTCCAATAAACTTATCTATCAAATAGATTTAACAACAGCGACTAATATCAATAATCCTGCTAACTTTACTTTGCCAAGTGCTAAGACTATTGAACAATTAAGCCCGGCTGAATTAACTACCGCTGGAATTATTGCTGCTAACAAAACTTTAATTGTTAATGCAGCACAAGTAGGTTACACCGGAGTTGAAAAATTAGAAGGTTTGGCATTAGTTGCCCCCAATATTCTGGCTTTGATTAATGATAATGATTTTAATGTTGCTGGCACAACAATTCCTGAAAAATTAGGCATTATTGAACTAGCAAATAATCTACCTGTTACTATTAGTGGTACTTCTGGAAACGATGTATTATTAGCATCTGCCAGCGGTTATACTCTCCTGGGTTTAGCAGGTAATGACTCCATTGATGGTGTCACAGGAACAGGTGACAATATCCTAGATGGTGGTGAAGGTGATGATGAAATCTTTGCTAAGGAAAATGATACGGCTTTAGGTGGTTCAGGCAATGATCAAATATTCTCCGATGGTCAAGGTAATAATATTTTATCAGGTGGTGAAGGCAATGATCAAATATTCCCTGATCGCAATGACAAAGTATTTGGTGATACTGGTAATGATATCATCTTCTCTGGTCTTGGTGGTAACACCTTAACAGGTGGTGATGGTCAAGATACCTTTTGGTTAGCTAATGCTGCATATCTGCAAAGTCCCAACATAATTACCGATTTTAATCCAGCACAAGATTTATTAAACGTTAATGTTGATGGGTTTAAGGACATAAATCAACTTACACTTTCACCCCAGGGAGATTACACCTTAATTAGTGCGAATAGTAATCCCTTAGCTATTCTGAAGAATTATGAATTACCACAGTTTGCTATCACCTCAGCTTCAGCAACAGAAGGAAATATCATAATTTTCACTGTCACTCGGACAGGAAATAATTCATCTTCACAAAGTGTAACTGTAACTACCTCTATTGCTACAGGTGATACAGCCAGTGATACTGACTTGACTGCAAAAACAGCAACTTTGACTTTTGCACCGGGAGAGACTACTACAACCTTTGCTGTCCAAACAACTCCAGATGTCCTGTTTGAAGGAAATGAGACATTTACTGTCAGTTTAAGCAATCCTACAAATGTATCAATCATTAGTTCTACAAACGCCACAGCCCAGGGAACTATTACTAATGATGACGCTGCACCCATATTTAGCATTGCTACCGCTGAGGCATCAGAAGGAAATGCTATTAACTTTACTGTAACTCGGACAGGAGATGCCCAGGCTCAACAAAGTGTGACTGTAGTTACCTCTATTGCTACAGGTGATACAGCCAGTGATACGGACTTGACTGCAAAAACGGAAACTCTGACTTTTGCACAGGGAGAAACTACTAAAATCTTTGCTGTCCAAACAACTCCAGATGTCCTATTTGAAGACCAAGAAACTTTTACTGCTAGTTTAAGCAATGCTACCAATGGTGCAATCATTAGTTCCACAAATGCCACAGCCAAAGGAACAATTAATAATGATGATGCTGCACCCATATTTAGTATTGCTGCTGCTCAGGCATTAGAAGGAAGTGCAATTAATTTCACTTTGACCCGCACTGGAGATGCTCAAGCTAACCAAACTGTTACCGTATCTACCTCTATTGAGGCACAAAATACAGCAACTGCCAGTGACTTTAGTGGAAATACTCAAACTCTCACATTTGCACAGGGAGAAACGACTAAAACCTTCACAGTTGCCACAATTCAAGATTCCCTTGTGGAAGACAATGAGACTTTCACTGTTAGTTTAAGCAGTCCTACCAATGGTGCAATTATTAGTTCTACAAATGGAATAGCTTTGGGAACTATTACTGACGATGATACACCAGCGGAATTTAGAATTTCGGCGGCTGAAGCGTTGGAAGGAAATGCCATCAATTTCACTGTGACTCGTTCGAGAGATAATCTGATTGCTCAAAGTGTAACTGTAGCCACTTCTATTGCGACAGATGATACAGCTAGTGCAAATGACTTAACTGCAAAAACGGAAACTCTGACATTTGCCACAGGAGAAACTAGCAAAACTTTCACTGTCCAAACAACTCAAGATAGCCTATTTGAAGGCAATGAGACTTTTACTGTTAGTTTAAGCAATCCTAATAATGGTGCGGTTGTCAGTTCTACCAACGCTACAGCGAAGGGAACAATTAATAATGATGACGCTGCACCCATATTTAGTATTGCTGCTGCTTCAGCAACAGAAGGAAGTGCAGTTAATTTCACTGTCACCCGCACAGGAGATGCTCAATCTAACCAAAGTGTCACTGTAGCCACTTCTATTGCGACAGATGATACAGCTAGTGCAAATGACTTAACTGCAAAAACGGAAACTCTGACATTTGCCACAGGAGAAACTAGCAAAACTTTCACTGTCCAAACAACTCAAGATAGCCTATTTGAAGGCAATGAGACTTTTACTGTTAGTTTAAGCAATCCTAATAATGGTGCGGTTGTCAGTTCTACCAACGCTACAGCGAAGGGAACAATTAATAATGATGACGCTGCACCCATATTTAGTATTGCTGCTGCTTCAGCAACAGAAGGAAGTGCAGTTAATTTCACTGTTACCCGCACAGGAGATGCTCAGGCTAACCAAAGTGTCACTGTAGCTACTTCTATTGCGACAGATGATACAGCTAGTGCCAGTGATTTGACTGCAAATACTCAAACAGAAACTCTCACATTTGCCACAGGTGAAACTAGCAAAACCTTTACTGTTCAAACAACTCAAGATAGCCTATTTGAAGGCAATGAGACTTTTACTGTTAGTTTGAGTAATCCTACAAATAGTGCAGTTATCAGTCCTAATAATGGTACAGCGAAAGGGACTATTAATAATGATGATGCTGCACCTATAAACCAAGCTCCCACAAATATTACTCTACAAAATCCAATTACAACCCTTTCTGAAGGGACAAGTACCACAACTAGGCTCAAAGTAGCTGATATTGTTATTACGGATGATGGACTAGGAAGCAATACTATCTCTTTAACAGGTGTAGATGCTGCTAGTTTTGAGGTAGAAGGAACAGTTCTTTACATCAAAAAAGACACAAAGTTGGACTATGAAACCAAGAACAGTTATGGTGTAACAGTCAATGTTGATGATACCACCGTAGGTAATACTCCTGATGTTTTTACCAACTTCACTCTCACGGTAACAGATGTAAATTATGCTCCCGAAGTCAAACCAAATCAAATCTTTAGCTACACTGAAAACAAAACAGCAAATTTCCAAGTAGGAACTGTTTTGGCTACGGATGACATAGCTGTAACAGGTTTTGCGATCGCCAGTGGAAATGATTCTGGTTTCTTTAACATTAATAATCAAGGTATAATCACCCTGACGGACAAGGGAGTGACCAGTGCAGCCAATGACTTTGAACGCAGTCCTAATAGTTTTACATTAGGGATTATTGCTAAAGATGCAGCAGAGGCTACTTCCCAGGTTACGAATGTGACTATTAATGTTACCAATGACCCAACGGATGATAACAAAAAACCAAATCTGCAAAGCTTCACCCAAAGTGGACAAGAAGATCAAATAATAAGTTTTGGTATTGGAGACTTCAAAGACAAGGGTAAATACGGAGACGAAGACAATAATGATTTAATGGCAATTAAGGTAGTAAGTTTACCAACCGCTGGAAGCCTAACCTTTGTGAACGGTCAACAAGTGACTAAAAATCAAGAGATATTAGTTAATGACCTAGCTAATCTGCGATATAATCCCGTTGTTAATGCTAATGGTAATGTTGCCACATTGACAGTAGCAGCGATTGATAATGGTACTCCAAAAGTAGAATCTGATCCTGCTACAATCACAATCAATCTGACTCCGGTAAATGATCCTCCCGTTGCAAAAAATGATCAATTATCTGTCAGTCAAGGAAGTGCGGGAACTATCAACCCTTTAAACAATGATAGTGACCCTGAAGGAGATAGTTTAAAGCTCACCGGCAAAACCGACGGTAAATATGGCAAAGTAGATATCAATGGCAATAATTTGACCTATACGCTGTTAGATGGCAATTATTTGGGCAATGATGTCTTTAGTTACACTGTCTCTGATGGTAGTCTTTCCGCAAGTGCTGATGTTAGGGTGACGGTTACGGGTAAAGCTACAACTGCCACAGTAGCACCAACTCAGCTAATCTCAATTGCTCCTGTTGATAAACTGATTCCCAAGGAAGCAGGTACATTAACTGGTATTGTTGATAAATTGGGCTACGAATTTCCTAATAACTACAACCCATCCCTTGTCAAAAACTCCCTGCAAAATGCCCTAAATCAGACCACCGCAGCTTTTAATAATCTGTTCGGTCTCTATGAGGTGGATGATGTAACGGGGTCTGTAAATGGCATTAAACCCGGGGAAATCGGTTATGCGAAAGCCGCTTTGAGTAAGGTAGTAGATAACTTTATTGTGCGGGTAGGGGGTTCAAGTAGTGGTGCTGCGAGTGATGTCATTGTCAGTGGTGGTAAAATCTATTCTCCCTTTGTAATTGCTAATGGTGGTAACTTCTCCGGTAATCTCCAAGCAGCAATTAATGCTTTCTTTGCTGCGAACCCTAATAATAGCCCAGCTACCGCCCAAAATTACACGACTTTACCTGTAGCCTATTTTAGCTTTGGGGTAGCTAACCCGGACGGTGCGGCTCATTTAAGAAGTTTTGGGAATAATACCTTTGGTTTTGAAGATTTACCTGCGGGTGTGGGGGTAAGTGACTACGATTTTAATGATGCGGTTTTCTCCTTTGGAGCGATAGCGTAAGCACTATTTGATTCTCCGGGTAGGGGTAAGAGACTTCCAATTAAAAAAATATCCCAAAATTTCTTGTGGTGCGGGCATACTTCGACAAGCTCAGTACGAGTCTTGCCCGCTAATCATCAAGGATGGGCAAGAGGCAAGAGTGAAGAGGGTTTGGGCGATTTTACGTTTCTTTACGCAGTTTGGTTTTATTGTGTTCACCTAATTATTCGCATATTCACAATTATTGTCTTTTGTCAAGCAGCACAACAATACCATTTTCTACAACCTTTATCTTGTCTGTTTTTCAGCCATGTTAAGTAAAGATGTGGGTAATGGATAGGTGGAGAGGGGGTAAAATAGTAAAATGACAGGTGTTGCTGTTATTGTCCATAAAACAACTATCACCAAAATATATGACAACCAACCCACCAATTCTCACTTATACTCTGGAAGAAATATTATCTCGTTTGGATCAAAAGATAGAGAAGCAATTTACCGAAGTTAACCAAAAAATGGATCGGCAATTTGCTGAAGTCAATCAAAAAATGGAGAAGCAATTTGCTGAAGTCAATCAAAAACTAGAAATTATTGATGGTAGACTAAATAAACTGGAAATTGGACAGGCAGAATTATCAGGGGAAATTAAAACCCTAGATGGAAAACTATCAGGGGAAATTAAAACCCTAGAAGAAAAAGTTATTGGTATTGATAAAAGACTAGATAACCAAGAATTTATTAATCGTGGAGTTCTAGTAGCAGTGATTATCGCCTTAATCAGTGGAGTAGTCAAACTATTCGGTTTCTTCCCCACTGGTAAAATCTGAAAACCTTAACGGAATAAAATAGTTCCCTGGGAGGTTAGTGTAGCTTTTATTACAAAAAGCCAGTAAAAAGGTGACAGCCAAATATTAGGGTGTGTTAGCGACTAGTAACGCACCATTGGTAAAGACTTTGGGTGTAGTATAGCGATCGCTATATAATATAGTAACGCACCATTTTAAATCATTATCCTGTACATCCTTTCATCCTGGATATCCTGATTCAGTTTGTCCTATTCTAGATCCTGATCATCGTCTCTGTACTTAGCTGCTAAGTTCAATTGTCAAAGCTAGTTGATAGAGATAGCGACGAGATAAACCCGTATCCTTTGCTATCTCACGACTAGCTTGAGAACGAGAAATACCCTGTTTAATCATTGATAATAGTTCGTTTTTTAATTCGGTTTCTGTGAGTTGAGGCTTACTAGGTGGATTTCCAGCTACTAAAAGAGTATATTCTCCCTGGGGTTCTTTGTCTTGGTAATGGGTAATCCCCTCGGCAATTGTTCCCCGCCAAAATTCTTCGTATAATTTCGTCAGTTCTCGTGCTATAACTAGAGAGCGATCGCTTCCCAAGATTGCCCCCAAATCTACTAAAGTATCCCGCAACCGGTGAGGTGATTCATAAAAAACCAAAGTTCGAGATTCACCTTGCAAAGATTCCAAATATTTCTGGCGTTGTTGACTTTTAGCTGGTAAAAAACCATCAAAAATAAACCTATCTGTGGGTAATCCAGCCGCACTCAAAGCCGTAATTACAGCACTTGCACCGGGGATAGGAACAACAGTAATCCCCTCATCAATACAAGCCTTAATTAACTCATATCCTGGGTCAGAAATTCCTGGCATTCCCGCATCACTTACCAAAGCGATCGCTTTTCCAAATTGTAAATGCTCTAATAATTCAGGAATACGACTATTACTATTATGTTCATGGTAACTAACTTGGGGAGTTTTCACTTGAAAATGTTGTAATAATCTGCCTGTGTGGCGTGTATCTTCCGCCGCAATTATATCCACTGCTTGTAAAATTCTCACCGCTCTAAAAGTCATATCTTCTAGATTACCAATGGGTGTAGCGACAATATAAAGTGTTCCTGGTTTTGGTTCAGTTTGCATATTAATTTTGAACACGGATTCAACGGATTAAGGGATTTCACAGATTAGATAATCTTGCATATAATTTAACTTGTTGGTGAATTTTCTTCACTTTTCCAAAAGTATTATTTAACAAGATCTCTAAATTTTCTGGTCAAGGTTCAGTTTGCATATTAATTTTGAACACGGATTCAACGGATTAAGGGATTTCACAGATTAGATAATCTTGCATATAATTTAACTTGTTGGTGAATTTTCTTCACTTTTCCAAAAGTATTATTTAACAAAATCTCTAAACTTTCTGGTCAAGGATCAATATCAGGAAAATTAACATTATATACATCTTTAATTATACATGATATCATCTAGTGAAAATTCAAATGCAAATTAGCAATGAGCAAATCTGGCTTATTTGTCGGTTTAATTACCTTAGATTTCATTTATCTCGCGGATTCTCCCCCCCAAAATAATCAAAAATTAGTTGCCACTGACTATACTATAGCAGCAGGGGGACCCGCAACAAACGCCGCCGTCACCTTCAGTCATTTAAACAACCAATCTACAGTTTTAGGTGTATTGGGTTCGCACCAGATCACACAGCTAATTTGTAGCGATTTAGAGAATTACCAAATTGCAATTATTGACTTAGACCCCTACAGGAAAACACCGCCACCTGTCTCTTCAATTATTGTTACCCAAGGTACAGGTGAAAGAGCGGTAATTTCTATTAATGCCGTTAAAACTCAGGCAAATATTACTTCTATCCCTGCCAATATTTTACAAGATATTGATATTGTATTAATTGACGGACATCAAATGGAGGTCAGCAAAATTATTGCCCAAACTGCTAATATTCAGAATATTCCAGTTGTTATTGATGGTGGTAGCTGGAAACCAGGATTTGCAGAAATATTACCCTTTGTCAATTATGCTATTTGTTCTGCTAATTTCTATCCACCTAACTGCAAAAATCAGGAAGACGTTTTTGCCTATTTGCAAAATTTTAACATTCCTTATATTGCCATTACTGAAGGGGAAAACCCCATTCAATACTTAACTCGTGATCAGTCTGGTGTAGTTAATGTGCCAAAAATACAGCCCGTTGATACACTGGGCGCAGGAGACATTTTTCACGGTGCTTTCTGTCACTACATCCTGGAAACGAATTTTATAGAAGCATTAGCACTAGCTGGAAATACTGCTGCGGAGGCGTGTAAACATTTTGGTACGCGAACTTGGTGAAATTTAAACGTCTAAGTCTAATGCTTAGAGGATGTTTGAAAAGTCTTTAATGTATAAATAAACCCCTCTGGTAAACCTCTCCCCGATGCGGGGAGAGGCTTTGAAACCCCCATTCCCTCCTAGGGACTTCCAAATAAAAAAATACTCAACCACCTAACGCAAAAATCTCTCAAACCCTTATTCCTCTGTGTCCTCTGCGCCTCTGTGGTTCGTTAATCAGGATAATTTATTTCTTGGAAGTCCCCTAGAGAAGGGGGGTTAGGTTTCTGGAGATTATCGGTTTCATCTAATACTTTTCAAACAACCTCTTAGAGGGTGTTTGAAAAGTCATGATTGCTGTATCAAATGTTTTACCCCTCCCTAACCCTCCTCTTATAAAGGCTATCGTGTACACACAAGTTAAATTACCCCCCTTAATCCCCCCTTATCAAGCCCCTTATCAAGGGGGGAAACCGGAATCTTGTCCCCTCCCCAAAGCATCGGGGAGGGTTAGGGTGGGGTAATTTGAGGAATAATAGACATCTCCGAAAATTAAATGTGCGTCGTTTGAAACCCTTGTAGAGACGTTCCATGGAACGTCTCTACAATCTTTACCGGAGAAGTCTAATGGTGATTCGATAACTTGTGTGTACACCGTAGCCTTATAACTGGTATAACTGATGGATATAGACTGAAACTCTCTATAGAATCTCCGCGTCTAAAGACCCGGAGAGTGTCAACCAAATTTGTCCCCAAATGAAAGACTTATCTGAAATATTAACAATTGCACGGAAGGTAGGTTGGGGTGCGGCCAGTCTCCTGAGTTCTTATTATCACGGTACTGCTGACGCACCAAATTTAGATATCCAGTATAAAGACAGCGAACCCGTTACAGTGGCAGACTTAGCCGTTAGTGAATATATCTTGTCACAGTTACAAGCTGCTTTAGGTAATGAAGACTTTGGATATATCAGCGAAGAAACTCATAAATCACAACAGGGAAAAAATCCTGCTGAGTGGGTATGGATTATTGATCCATTAGATGGAACAAGAGATTTTATCAACAAAACCGGAGAATATGCAATTCATATTGCCTTAATTCAAGGAACACAGACAATGTTAGCCGTCGTGGCAGTTCCAGAGGCACAAAAGTTATATTATGCTACTAGAGGTAGTGGAACTTTTATCGAAACTGCAACAGGTTCTTTGCCTGTGCGACTGAACTCCCGTAAAAATATCCAGGATCTAATTTTGGTGGTTAGTCGCTCACACCGCAACGATAGGTTAGAATATCTATTACAGCACCTGCCCTATCAAAATCAAAAAGCAATTGGTAGCGTCGGTTGCAAAATTGCCGCGATACTTGAACAGCAAGCAGATGTTTACATTTCCCTTTCCGGTAAATCCGCACCTAAAGACTGGGATATGGCTGCTCCTGAACTAATCTTGACAGAAGCAGGTGGTAATTTTACCCACTTTGACTGCACGCCATTAGAATATAACACTGGCGACATTCATCAATGGGGGGAATTACTAGCGAGTAATTATCAAAATCATGAGGTACTGTGTCAAGAAGCGCAAAGCATTCTCACACGGTTTACAAAATGAACGCGGTAGCGTTGGGAGCTTCGCGTCTTCAGACCGAAGGGGAAAACGCACAGGGGCTAATTGATTGCCTTCAATATTAGTGATATACTCAAAACGGCTAGAAGCCGGACTTTTTTATCATACAAAGAACAAGTTCAAAGCCTCTCCAGTATTAAATATTATTCCTTTTCCCTCTCCTCTTAGGAGAGTGTCAACGAAACAGTATTTGTCGTGGAGAATTTCCTGACAATGCTGGTGGTTTTGTTGGGAAAATTTGTTCGTTATGGGTTAATATTCTCATGTAGTGCTATACTTGGGGATATCAAAGATTATTTTCGGTTGAGTAAGTCGTTTGAAGATTTTTTTAAATACGTCTCTCCGAATCTAACTCTCTACACTCTCTGGTTTGGGAGTAGTAGTAGCGGCGATCGCTACTAAGTCCAGTAAAAAAAAATTAAAATCTAGAGTATCCAGCAGATACAGTCTCCCGCTAAGCGCTGCTGGAGTATTTTATTTTGACTTTAGTTCTCAAATATTGAATTAAACTACGGAGGAACAGGAATGACACAAGTGGTCTTAGGTGAAAATGAAGGGATTGAATCAGCACTACGAAGATTCAAGCGGGAAGTTTCCAAAGCAGGAATTTTCCAAGATATGCGGAAAAAGCGTCACTTTGAGACACCTTTAGAAAAAGAAAAGCGCAAAGCCATAGCCAGACACAAGCAACGTCGCCAACAACGTTCTCGCTTCAAGCGCTAAATTTTTAGTCATATTGGCTGAAACTGGGAAATCCTGACAGGATTTCCTTTTAGAGAACTCCACAAAAAGTCTCACTACTTAATTGGACAAAAATATTTAGGCGTTGCTGATTTTAGGGATAAAAATAATTTTGCATACGTTCAAGACTCTTGTAGAGACGTTCCATGGAACGTCTCTACCTCCAAAAATCATACGCCAATTCAGCAACGCCAATATTTACAGTCATTGCGAGGGAAGGGAAGCAATCACAACCCTTGCGAACTGCTTGCAGCAGCGCTTCGCTATCGCTTCATTTCACTTCGTTCGATATGGCTAACGCCACGCTTCGCTAACGCAATGACATTGTGTAATTAATTCTGTCTCACTACTTATTTGCCCTTCATTTACCTAAAATGTGCTTTGTATTCTAATTTGGTGAACCCGGTCCAATAATTTTGATTCCCTGTTTTTCTTTTTCGGCTAATTCTAAATTTAATATCAGCAGTTTTTCTAAAATATCATCATTGGCTTGAAAGTTATAAGCTGACATTACCAGTTTATCTAATTGTTGATGCAGTTTATAAAGTTGGCTGCTGGGTTCGTTGAAGAATTTATTATATAATGTGGTGATTCCCCATTGTTTTGTTTCCATTTGTTGAGTGCGATATTGATGTAGTTCTTCTGTTTTGGTGCGGATTTGTTGGACTATTTTTATATCTGCTGTTTGCGGAAATGGGAAGGTTTCAAAACAAGTGTTGTGAGTATAACGTGTTGTCTCTCCAAGAGTTGAACTTTGCGCTTTTACCCAAAGACGATGTACGTTAGATGTGAGAATTCCTAATATATAAAAGTCATCTGATGCTACAACTTTGGTAGAGTTATTAGGTAGCCAGTTTGACAATGAAGGTACAAAAATAAACCATTTTGAGTGAGCAGGAACAGCGAAATAAATTTTTAGAGAAATCAATGCTTGTCTCATTGCTGCATGAGTACGTTTAAACCTCCACCACTTTTCTCTTAAAACAGCTTCACGGTTATTTTCTCTTTCTGGTTTTACAGTAACTCTAACGTGTTCAAAAGGTAGAATATAATCACTAGCTTCCTCTAAACTCATATTTTCAAAGTCAATAACCCACCTACTGGGTTTTCCATTTGGAGCTTTAGTTAAGTCTCCTGCATCTAAAAATAGCTTAATTACTAATTCGTTTTTAGAATTAGATTTTATCCAGCATTGAGCTTGATTTTCTGTGATTATAAATCCCTTTGCATTCGGCTTAACTCCTTCAAAACATCGATCAAGGTTTGATTTTAATTTAACAGCTATTGAAATATCAACGGTTGAGCTTAGAGAGGAACTAATTTGTTTAACTACCTGATTATTTAAATGAAATTTAGATGGTTTTTCATAACACCAATTCACAATACTAACATAAACTTGTGCTTCTCCAGACCAATTTTGAGTTGGAATTGCTTCATGAATATAACCACCGTTTCTAGTGATATAGTCTAAAGAAGCATATCTACTATTTCCCTGACTAATAGAATTAGTACCAACTAAACCTGCTCTACCTTTTCCATTAAGAAATTCATGAGCTAAACGAAACCAATAACCACAAAAATCTACCTGTGATTTAACTTCTGAAAACTTGCTAAAAATACGTTCCGCATATTCATCTCCTAAATCTAAACGAATTCGATTACCACCTAAAAATGGCGGATTTCCAATAATAGCATCAGCTTTTACCCATTCACTAAATAAAGCATCTTGACAAACAATATTATTATCTAAAGTATCCAAAGGTAAAGCAGGTTCAGTTAATTGTAAATTATCAATCGCAATCTTCCGCGCAATCATCAAAGTCACCCGCGCTAATTCCACCGCAAAGGGATTTGTGTCCATTCCATAAAATTGTAAAGGTGTCACCAAACCCATTTGCAATTGTTTATCTGGAGATTTACGCAAAGATTGAATTTTCTCTAATAGCAAGATTTCAATTCTTTTCAATTCCTGATATGCGATATAAAGAAAATTACCCGAACCACAAGCAGGATCTAAAACTCGATAACTTTGTAATTCTATTTGTAGTTTGGAAAGTTCCTTAATTGTCCCAGCTTCCTCAATTCTCTCTTCCCAATAACGGCTAATTGTGGGACGGACAATTTTCATAATATCCACTTCAGAAGTATAATGGATTCCCCTCGCGTGACGTTCTTCCTTATATATACTCCCTTCAAATAAATTCCCAAAAATAGCCGGACGGACTTTACTCCAATTTTCTCGCGCAGACACATCTAAAAAATTTAATTCTTCCCTCGTTAATTCAATTGCATCAATTCGAGAAAATAAACCCCCGTTAAAATAATCTACTCCTTGATAACGTCCCGCTGGGGTTTTTCCGGGTTGATTCATTTCCCGAAATAAACCACCCAAAACATCATAGGAACTTCCCCCTTTCATACAATCTTGGACACAAGAAACAAACATATCACGGGGTAGCAGTTGTCTATCTTCCGCAAACATCGCTAAAACACATTGCAAAATAAACCGCTGTGCTGTTAACTTTTCAATTCCCCTATTTTCTAATTCTAATAATAATTCACCCATGCGACGGGCAGCTTTAACAGTAACTTCTACTTGGTTATTTTGGAATACAGGGGTTTTTTGCCCTAATTCCATAAATGCCAATGCTCCTGACCGTTCTGGCAGTTGTTCAAGAGTAATTTTATCTACAGGTGTATCTAATTGAATATCAAAATCAAAGATCCAAAATTCATCAAAATTACATAAAATCACATATTTAGGACGATTTGGGACTAACCTAGTCCAATAATCAAAAGCTTGGGAATAATGTTTATTTAAATCTTCTCCCCGTTTTTTCATTTCTATTAAAACGCGAGGTTTCCAAACTAAATCAGCAAAGCCAGTTTTTCCGGTTTTACTACTTTTTTTAATTGCTTCTTCGTAAGTCGCACCCGCTTCTAATGCACCTTCATGTCCAAAGGCTCGAAAAAATCGGTCGAGAAATGTTTGTGCTTCTTTGCGTTCTTGTCCGGTGATATGTTGGTGACAAAATTGCACGAATTTAGATAGGGTTTCTGGTGTTGATGATGTCATGGTTGTTTCTGAACAATAATAAGATCCCCGACTTCCATAAGATCCCCGACTTCTTTAAGAAGTCGGGGATCTCAACTTCTCGATATTTACAAAAATATCACTCAATCTCTCAATTGAGTCGCGCAAAAAAGAAGATGTGGGGGTTGACAATTGATTTTAAATTTGTTATCATAAATTTGATAAGGAAGAACTATCATAAAATAATTGCGGTTGGAAGGAAACCCAACACATAATTTTTACCGTTACAAAAAATGTAACCAGGTTCGATATAAGTTTAAGCAGTGTGAAACTATAAGTATGGAAATTACACCTTCGGTGTGAAAATATTTTGGTGGCTGTTAATAACAGTTACCCCAGAATTAATAGGTTTTTAGAGGAGTGTTAAGGAAGATGTCTATCACTGTTTTATCTAATTATCGGTTTCCAACCCGGAATTTTGGGAAAATATTATCTTTGAGTATATTTCTCAGTGCGATTTTTATGTTACCTGCATCAGCACAAGAAAAATTATGGCGAACTTTAACCGTGAGTGGAAGGGGAGTAGAAACAATTTCGACAACTTTATCTCAAGTTAGTTTGGGTGTAGAAGTTCAAGGAAAAACGGCGGAAGATGCCCAAAAAGAAGCGGCACGCAGATCATCGGCTGTGGTGGCTTTATTAAAAAAACGCAATGTTGAAAAATTGACAACTACAGGAATTCGCCTCAACCCAGTATATAGCTACAGTAATAATGTTCAACGCATTACTGGTTATGCTGCTAGTAATACAGTGAGCTTCCGCATTCCTACAGATAAAGCCGGAACTTTATTGGATGATGCGGTGAAAGTTGGAGCGACACAAATTAATGGTATAAGTTTTATTGCTAGTGATGAGGCGATCGCCAGCGCCCAAAAACAAGCCTTAAAAAAAGCTACCCAGGATGCACAAGAACAAGCGGAAACGGTTCTTAGCACCTTAAAATTAGAGCAAAAAGACATTATCAGTATTCAAATTAATGGTGCAACCCCACCACCGCCACCGATGCTATATCGGGCTGAAGCTGCTAAAGCCAATTTCGCAGATGCTTCTACTCCCATAGTTGCGGGGGAACAAGAAGTACAAGCATCAGTAACATTGCAAATTAGCTATTAGTCAATTTAAGCCCCGGCGACTAGAAGTCACGGCTACACAAACAAAGTCCGCCTGCGCGGACTAAGGAAAAATCAAGGATTTGAAACCCACGCACCATCTGGGTTTTGCCTGTGTAGACGCGGTTTCTAACCGCCCGTTTAATTAAATTAGAAATTATCTGGGGACATATCAGACATCCCACCTTCACCATCACGCTTAGAACCTAATAATTCTAGTTGTTCAACATTAATAACTGGACTAGAACGCGCAACTCCACTTTGGCGATCGCTCCAAGTATCAAATCGCAAAGAACCTTTAACCCCAATTAAACCACCTTTACGGACGTAATTACCCGCAACTTCTGCAGTTTTTCCCCAAAGTTCTAGATTAAACCAGTCTGGTTTATCATTGTTGCGTGATCTTCTATTTACAGCTAGAGTCAATCTACATTTAACTGTACCTGACTCAAAATATTTCATATCTGGATCACCACCGACACGACCAACAAGAGTGACAACATTAATGCTCATGGTTTTTATTTCCTAGTATTTTTGTATTCTATTACTCCGGATTCTATAATAACTAATTGTGAAATGATTAAAAATATGTTAGAATCGCCACAGTCAACCCCAAAAAAATTCAAAAAATACCTTATAGCTAAAAAAAATTATACGGTTATACTGAGTAACCTTGAGAAGATAGAAGTTAAGATTCATGAAACTAAACTCAAGATTGACAAAAACTAAATAAAAAAATAGTCTAGTCTACTGGAGTCAGGGAACCGAATATCATGGCATCATTATAGCAGTATGCACTTGAATGAAATACATCATAGCTTATTGCTCGCTTGCGAGGAGTGGGTCGGGGTTCTTGTATATCACCCAATCGAGAACCGCTATATTAACTCTTATGTTTGTAGTCAGAAGTAGTGTAAATAGGGGGCATAGAGAAGCGTGGGTCTTTTCAATTTAAATTTTCGTCCATCCTGGGATATGGGTATCGACCTCGGTACAGCCAATACCCTAGTTTATGTATCTGGTAAAGGGATTGTCCTGCAAGAACCTTCCGTCGTTGCCATTGATCAAAATCTGAAAGTGGCACTGGCAGTGGGGGAAGAGGCTAAAAAAATGCTCGGACGCACACCGGGGAACGTCGTTGCTCTGCGTCCCCTGCGCGACGGTGTGATCGCTGACTTTGATACGGCTGAGTTGATGTTAAAAAGCTTTATTCAGCGGGTAAATGAAGGGAGATCCCTGATGTTGCCCCGCATTGTCATTGGTATCCCCAGTGGTGTCACTGGAGTAGAAAGACGGGCTGTCATGGATGCAGCTACCCAAGCCGGCGCTAGAGAAGTATATTTGATTGATGAGCCAGTTGCAGCAGCAATTGGTGCAGGACTGCCAGTGGCAGAACCTACTGGTAACATGATTATTGACATCGGTGGGGGGACAACAGAAGTAGCGGTATTAAGTCTTCAAGGAACAGTAATCAGCGAATCAGTCCGCATTGCTGGAGATGAGTTAACTGAAGCCATTGCCCAGTATATGAAGAAGGTTCATAATCTGGTAATTGGTGAACGCACGGCAGAAGATATTAAGATTAAAATAGGTTCTGCTTATCCGACCGCAGACGATAGTGATAGTGTAATGGAAGTTCGAGGCTTACATTTACTGTCTGGTTTACCCAGAACTGTAACCATCAAAGGACCAGAAATCCGGGAAAGTATGGTAGAGCCTCTAGCGGTAATTATCGAAGCAGTTAGGCGAACACTAGAACGGACACCGCCAGAACTGGCAGCAGACATTATTGATCGTGGTATCATGTTGGCAGGGGGTGGTGCGTTGCTCAAAGGTCTGGATACATTGATTAGTCATGAGACTGGTCTTGTTACCCATATAGCCGCCGACCCTTTAAGCTGTGTAGTGCTGGGAACTGGTCGCGTATTAGAAAACTTCAAGCAATTGGAGAGAGTATTTAGCGGGCGTTCTCGCAATATGTAGTAACTTAAGTTGCTAGTTATTTTGTTGAGGCTGGTAATTGGTAATAGGTAATTGGTAATAAAAGCTCTGGTTTCATCCTTTAATCCTGGATATCCTGATTCTGACAATTTACCTAACTGGCAACTTATATTAGTAGTAGTTATACTCAAAACCTTTGGGACATGGACTTTTGTAAAATCACGAAAAACCCTATATTTGTAGAGGTTTAGTAATGCTCATTGGTGTCAACTTAAGCTACAGATGGCTTATTTGTTTGGCTGACAGACCCACCCTGAAATGATAGCGTCTATCATTCCCCGGCAGGCTACGGGTTTTACGTTAAGTTGACACTATTAAGCTCTTGCTTTACCCCTCCCGGAGAATCAAATAATTAAGCCGTCTTGGGTATAGTAAGTTAGGAATATATGGGTTCTGTATTTATTCATACAGCAGGAGTCATAAGTCAGGATTAAAACTGGCTTTGTGCATAGGCCTTAATTGAGATTTTGTACCTCCTAACTACGCCGTCTGATGTAACTATAGAACCCATTATTTTCAACACAAGTACACAGGAGTTGATTTCCAGATTTGCGGATGGCGATCGCTATAGGCATCACTAAAAAGTTACCAAACCATGTCCCTACAACTCCTAAATAATTTATAAAATACATATAGGTTATTATGTTTACTTTAAAACGCTGGTGGGAATACAAAGGATTACAAATAGGATTATTAGCCTTAGTTGTAGGTAGTTCCTGGACACTCAGAGAGACAAAAGGAGCATTGTTACGGGAGATTTACCAAGGAATCACCAGCCCATTACAGATGCTACAGTCAGGAGCAATTCCTGAACAAAATATTAAAGATGCAAGATTTTTAGAATTACAAACTCGCATCGTTGATTTAGAAAGCCAAAATCAGAAATTAAAAAATTTACTGGGCTATGTAGAGAAACAAACCTTGCCTCAGAAACCAACTATAGCACGGGTGGTAGGACGCAGTGCAGATCATTGGTGGCAACAGGTGATTTTGAATCGGGGGACTGCATCAGGCATTCAAGAAGGTTCTATTGTCAAAGCCGATGGTGGATTGGTAGGTTTAGTAGATAGTGTGACAACTAATACTAGCAGTGTATTGTTAATAAGTGATTTAAAAAGTCAAGTAGGCGTAACTATCAACCGCACATCAGCTAAAGGAGTTTTACAAGGTGATGCTTCCACTGAAGGTGTGTTAGAGTTCTATGAAAAAGTCCCTAATGTTAAAATAGGAGACTTAGTATCTACCTCTACTTATAGTCAGAAGTTCCCGGCTGGTTTAGCCATAGGGAAAATTAAATCCTTAGATCTAAAGAAACTTCCAGCCTCAATCGCTAAAGTAGAGTTATTTCCGTCAATTAGGTACTTAGATTGGGTAACTGTTTATCCTCAGTCAGACAAACAATATTTAGAAACTCCGAATGTGACTAAGTAGGTGGGCGTTAAAAATTGTCGTTGGGGCAAGGGAACAGGGAACTCTTAACTGGGAACAGGAAGAGAGTTTTGAGTGATTTTACTTTTCTTCACATACCTTTAAATTTTTCTGTTCACCTACTTAAATGATGAATATGCAACCTACCTCTGTCATAACGTTGTCATAAAAATTTATAAGAAAATAGGCTAAAAACCCTTGGGGGCAAGTTTTGGAGCGTGGCGGAAAAACTTAACTAATTGGACAAAAATATTTACAGTCATTGCGAGCGAAGGGAAGCAATCACAACCCTTGGAATTGCTTCATTTCACTTCGTTCCATATGGCTAACGCAACGCTTACGCAATGACATTGTGTAATTAATTTTGTCCCACTACTTAACTGTTCTTCCCTCCCCTACCCCCCCTACCCCCCCTACCCTATTTAGGGTATCCTAGAGGCGTATCCTCAATGGTCTTCTCTTGAAGTATTGATAATTCTCTTAAATTATTCCTACAGTTGAGGGAAGAATCTATTGATGAAGATTTAACTACCCAAAATCCTATACTGTACCTCTTTAGGAGTAAAATTGGATATTATCTAGTTCAGAATCCTGTTACTAGGTCAATTTTATTGCTAAATTTTGATCAGATAACATATTTACAACTCTCAGAGGTGAAACCAGTTAAATAATTCGGTTCTCTACTTGGATATTTTGTCCAAATTTTGGCTTTAAAAGAGGTAAGATAATGGCTATACATAATTATGTACCTCAAAGATGTTAGCGAAATTACCAGTTGATAATTGCTATAATCTATTCTTCCCTCTAACATTCTTATCTATTATTAGGTGTAAATTTTTATGGGTTCTCCAATGAATCGTCTGTCTATTTTTGTAGACGGAAACAATATGTTCTATGCTCAACAAAAAAATGGTTGGTTTTTTGACCCCCGGCGCGTTTTAGAATATTTCAAATACGAACAGTCAGACACTACATTAATCAATGCCTTCTGGTACACTGGATTAAAAGACCCTCAAGACCAACGAGGTTTTCGAGATGCCCTTATCAGCTTGGGATATACAGTCCGCACGAAAATTCTCAAAGAGTATTATGATGACGCTTCGGGTCGTTACTCTCAAAAAGCGAATTTAGATATTGAAATTGTCGTTGATATGTTTAATACGGTAGATCAATATGACAGAGTTGTATTATTTAGCGGAGATGGTGATTTTGAAAGGGCTATCGAATTATTACGCTCCAAGAATACTCATATTACGGTAGTATCAACTGAGGGCATGATTGCTAGAGAATTACGTAATGCTACTGATAGATATATAGACTTGAATGATATTAGAGATAGAATAGAAAAAACTGATGGTTAACTTAACTTAGCTTAGTATTTATTCACAAATCTCAAAGTTAAAAACTCTGATTTCAGAGTTCCAGTTATTTTATCAAGCAAGAATTTAGGAATTAGAAGTCGGTGATGATTATAAATTCTCTAGGACTGACAAATCAAACCACATTTGATTAATTCTAATTCCCTAATGTTCTTTTATTCAGCCCACTCTCAAAACTCACAGAGGTTAAGCTAATGAGCAAGCAAACCGATAGAATTATCATCTTTGACACCACATTGCGTGATGGAGAACAGTGTCCTGGAGCAACTCTCAACATAGACGAAAAGCTAGTTATTGCTAAACAACTAGCACGCTTAGGAGTAGATATTATTGAGGCTGGCTTTGCTTTTGCTAGTCCTGGAGATTTTGAAGCAGTGAGCAAAATTGCCCAAACTGTGGGGACAGAAAATGGTCCGGTAATTTGTAGTTTGGCTAGAGCCAAACATGATGATATCAAAGCGGCTGCGGAGGCTATCAAACCTGCTGCTAAAGGGAGAATTCACACTTTTATTGCTACCTCTGATATTCACCTGCAATATAAGTTAAAGAAGACTAGACCAGAAGTGGTGGCGATCGCTGAAGAAATGGTAGCCTATGCCAAAAGCTTCACCGATGATATCGAATTCTCTCCTGAAGATGCGGGACGCTCTGATCCAGAATTTTTGTATGAAGTTTTGGAAAGAGCGATCGCTGCTGGAGCTACAACTGTTAATATTCCTGATACCGTAGGATACACCACCCCCAGCGAATTTGGGGCAATCATTAAAGGCATTACTGAAAATGTCCCCAACATTGACAAAGCCATTATTTCCGTTCACGGACACAATGATTTAGGTTTAGCTGTTGCTAACTTTTTAGAAGCTGTCAAAAATGGCGCTCGTCAACTAGAGTGTACCATCAATGGCATTGGCGAAAGAGCCGGCAATGCAGCTTTAGAAGAGTTGGTAATGGCTTTGCACGTCCGGAGACAATATTTTAATCCCTTTTTGGGACGGGCTGAAAATTCCGAAGCATCACTCACCAATATTGACACCAAACAAATCTATAAAACCTCGCGTTTGGTTTCCAATTTAACGGGAATGTTGGTGCAACCAAATAAAGCTATTGTCGGTGCAAACGCTTTTGCCCATGAATCTGGAATTCATCAAGATGGGGTATTGAAAAACAAACTCACTTATGAGATTATGGATGCTCAATTAATTGGTTTATCAGACAACCAAATAGTATTGGGTAAACATTCTGGCAGAAATGCCTTTCGTACCCGCTTGAAAGAATTGGGCTTTGAACCATCAGAAACAGAACTGAACAAAGCCTTCGTCAAATTCAAAGAAGTAGCAGACAAAAAGAAAGAAATCTCTGATTGGGATTTGGAAGCTATTGTCAACGACGAAATCCAACAAGCACCAGAGTTATTCCGGGTAGAGTTGGTACAGGTTTCCTGCGGTAGTAATACTCAACCCACTGCTACAGTAACACTCCGCACTCCCGACGGAGAAGAATTAACTGATGCAGCCATTGGTACTGGTCCTGTAGATGCGGTGTACAAAGCCATCAATCGGGTAGTGAATGTACCGAATGAATTGATTGAGTTTTCCGTACAATCTGTCACTGGAGGAATTGACGCTTTAGGAGAAGTAACAATTCGCCTCCGCCATGAATCCCGTGTATTTTCTGGTCATGCAGCCAACACAGATATTATTGTAGCATCGGCTCAGGCTTACGTAAATGCACTAAATAGATTGTTTTCAGCCTTACAACAGGAAGTGAAGGAAGAAGTCACAGCATAGGCACATATATATCTAGATCCCCGACTTCTTTGAGAAGTCGGGGTTCTTTTTAGGAACTACGGTCAGAAACGGTAAGTTCTACCGAGATTGCCTGTGGAGCGGGCAAACAAGATTGGAAGTCATTCTAAGACCGCGATGAAGCAGGAAATAAACACTAAGATTATCGCTGTCCAGATGTGTCTAGACTTTGGTAATTTTGGGTAAGTTTTATAGAACGGATCTGTGAATCTTGACTACTTTTGAATTAATTCCAGCGACTGAGATAAAACTTCTTGTTCATTGACCATAGCTGCTAATTCTTCTGTTTCATAACGTCCCTCATAAGCTTCTAGCGCCGCTCTTTTTAGTGCTACTTGATATCCTTGTTGGAGAATTTCCATTAATTCTCTTTGATTCAAGTAAACACCACCAGATTTGCGGCGCTTGTTAATTTTATTGATTTCCCGCACTGCATTTTCTATGGAAAGTTCCCAAGAACGGGTAGAACGTTTTTCGGCTTTTTGTTTGATTAGATGAATCAGTAGAATTACGCCATAACTATCAATTTTATTGATTTTATCACTGAGGCTCATTTCTTCTAATTCATCCACTAATAGTAAAGCTTCATTGATTTTTCCTTGTTCTAGGAGTTGTCTAATTTCTAAGAGTTCTTCCATATTAGATTTTTCGCTGTATATGAATCATTTATTTCTGTTTTAGCTGATCTTCTTCGCTAGTACCCTCTAAATTCTAAACTTAAGACCATCTAAAAGAAAAACCCCTACATTAGTTAATTAGAAATTCCTGCCAGAAAAAGGGTAAAAATAAAGAAATTGTTATTCACATAACCAATGCAGCTTATCAGTGCAACTGTTCCCATATTAGCCACAGCCACAGAAACCGCAGACAGTTCTATGGTATTAGCCGCTGTGCTATTAAGCTTAGTCGTAATTTACTTTGCCAGCAAAGTTGGGGGAGAATTAGCCAACAAAGTCGGTTTACCCGCAGTTTTAGGTGAACTTGTCGGGGGTGTAATTATCGGTGTCTCCGTACTTCATCTGTTAGTATTCCCAGAAGGTGGTACAGACGCTTCTAATTCCTTAATCATGACCTTCTTGCAACTCACCGCTGGGTTAACCCCAGAAGCCACACCCCAGGTGTTTGCAGCGCAATCCGAGGTGGTTTCGGTTTTATCAGAATTGGGTGTAATTATCCTTCTGTTTGAAATTGGCTTAGAATCCAACCTCAAAGACCTCATGGCTGTTGGTGTTCAAGCCTTCGTAGTGGCTACAGTTGGGGTAATAGTCCCCTTTGCAGCGGGTACAGTGGGATTAATGACCATATTTGGTATCACCGCTATTCCCGCAATTTTCGCCGGTGCAGCTTTGACAGCAACTAGTATTGGAATTACGTCCAAAGTGCTTTCCGAATTAGGACGGTTGAACTCCAAAGAAGGGCAAATTATTCTTGGTGCAGCCGTTATTGATGATGTCTTGGGAATTATCGTCCTGGCGGTAGTTGCCAGTTTAGCCAAAGATGGTGTAGTTGATGTCGGTAACGTCGTTTATTTGATTATTAGTGCGAGCGCTTTTTTAATTGGGGCAATAGTTTTTGGTAATGTCTTTAATAAATCATTTGTAGCGATCGCCGATCAACTCAAAACCAGAGGCGAATTAGTCATCCCCGCCTTCATTTTTGCCATAATCATGGCTTACTTCGCCTCTGTCATCCATTTAGAAGCCATTCTTGGGGCTTTTGCCGCCGGGTTAGTTCTCGAAGAAACCGACAAACGCAAAGAACTCCAAAAGCAAGTTATCCCCATTGCTGATATGTTAGTTCCCGTCTTCTTCGTCACAGTCGGTGCAAAAACTGATTTAGGAGTCTTAAATCCAGCCATTCCCACCAATCAAGAAGCCTTAATCATGGCAACTTTCCTGATTACAGTTGCCATCATCGGTAAAGTAGTGACAGGCTTAACAGTATTTGGTCAACCGGGGATTAACCGCTTGGCTATTGGTGTGGGGATGATTCCCAGAGGTGAAGTTGGCTTAGTATTTGCTGGTGTCGGTGCAGCTAGTGGTGTCCTCTCAAAACCATTAGGAGCAGCAATTATTATGATGGTTATTATTACCACATTCATCGCTCCTCCCCTGTTGAGATTTGTATTTCCAGAATCAAACGCCGCCACAAATTTAGACAGCAATTCTGGCAAAACATTAGCAGTAGAAATACCACCATCTCTCATCACCACAAAAGATGATTAGTAATTTGAATTTCACCTCAAATTCTGCTGTAAATCCCACAGAAGATAGTTGAAAATTTTCTCTGCTGTGGTTTCCACATTTACTATATAAGGAGGTTGGAAGAAACTTCTCTCATCCAATCTCCGTCTTCTGTAATCTTGAAACACTCTAATTTTAAAATGGTTATTATTTCTACCTTTAATTAAATTTACTTTTGGTTTTCTTTTGGTTTTATAAAACTTTCCTTGTTTCCCATTCTATTAGCCTTGATAATGTTCTGTATTCCTATTTTTTTTCAGACCAGTTTTTACAGATTGAAGATTTTTGTAGTAATTATAGAGAATACCCCGCCAAACTATGTCATTAATTGACAGTGGTGGGTGTTTTTTGTATGTGTTTATATTCATTATTAATTATTAATTCAGCTAAGGAGAAAAAACCGTGAAAATACAATGGTTAATACCTACTACCTTTGGTACTGTACTGATGCTATCATCGCCAACTTTAGCCGCAAAATTAGAATCTTGGCGATTTGATCGTCATCAAAATCTATTAGAAATTAATACAAATGGTGCTGTCAAACCACAAGCACAATTAGTTTTTAATCCCACTCGCTTAGTCATTGATTTACCAGGTGTTAAATTTGGACGTTCCCAATTAACTCAACAAATAGGCGGAGGAATTCGGGAAATTCGCATTGGTCAATTTGATGAAAAAA
This sequence comes from Anabaena sp. 54, assembly GCF_017355725.1. NCBI lineage: Bacteria > Bacillati > Cyanobacteriota > Cyanophyceae > Nostocales > Nostocaceae > Anabaena > Anabaena sp. 54. The sequence goes on along the minus strand of NZ_JAAVWA010000003.1, from coordinate 176,140 downwards.
CAACAAGAATAGTTTTAGAAATAAATCCTGGTTATACTCTAGATCCTCAACAAGTAAAATTTGTCGGTAAAAGTGCTAATCGCTGGACAGTGAAATTACCAAAATTAGAACTTGATGCTAACTCAACAGCTAATAATACTAATAATAATTACAATCTAGTCGGCATAGACTCCCAGACGAAACCTGAATTTTCACCAATTACTAGAACTGCCAGCAGTAATAAAGGTACAATTCAACTCGAAAATTTGCAAATTACTGGTGATGGCTTTTTTATCCGCACTAATGGCGGTAATCCTCAAACTAAAATCATGAGAAGCCGTGATAAAAACACAGTATTTATTGACATTCTTAGTGCAACTTTATCACCCAATTTAACACAAGGAAATTTGGCAGTTAATAAACACGGTGTGGACAATATTGGATTTACCCAATTGCAAACAACACCAACATCTGTCCGCATGACGTTAAAAGTAGATGTAAATAGTCCTGACTGGCAAGTAACCTCCAGTAGCAGCGGTTTAATCATCCTTCCCTCCAGGGGAATGATAAATGCACCTGAAAATGAGAATTTTCCCCCTACCAGAAACAATAACGGCTCAATTTCGACAATTGAATCTATAGAACTTACTGACAATGGCACACAATTATTAATTAAAGCCGACCAAGTTATATCCGCTACCACAGGTTGGGATAAAAGTTCTGGTTTGTTCCGTATCACCATTCCCAATGCCAAATTAGCCACCGAAGTCAAAGGCCCTACTTTTGATGCTAATAGTCCTATTATCAAGCTCCGTCTGCAACCACAACCGCCAAATACTGTAGTTATCTTGATTCAACCTGCATCAGGTGTTACACTAGGTGTACCCAATCAAGTGGGAGATAAACTTCTGGTTCTAAAACTGCAACGATATCGTCAGATTAGACCACCCATGAATTTGCCCCCTTTATTACCACCCAGACAACAACTACCTGACCTCAAACCCAGACAACCACGAATTACCCCAAGGCGCGACCTTCGTAAAGGCAAAATAGTAGTTATAATTGACCCCGGACATGGTGGTAAAGACTCAGGGGCAATTGGTATCGGTGGGGTCCAGGAAAAAAATGTTATTTTACCAATTGGGAAAAGGATTGCAGAAGTTTTGGAACGAAACGGTATCCAAGTAATTATGACGCGAGACTCTGACTATTTTGTAACTCTACCAGGACGAGTGACAATGGCACAACAGGCCAATGCTGATGTGTTTGTCAGTATCCACGCTAATTCAGCCGGTGAGAGTCGTCCAGAAGTTAGTGGCTTAGAGACTTATCATTACGATAGTGGTTTAACACTCGCTCAAATTGTCCACAGTAAAATTCTGCAAAGTCTTAATGTCAGAGATAGGAAAGTGCGGAAAGCTAGATTTTATGTTCTTCGCAAAACTTCTATGCCCTCAATTTTAGTAGAAACCGGTTTCTTAACTGGTAGAGACGATGCTGCCAAACTGAGAACTTCAGCTTATCAAAATCAAATGGCCGATGCGATCGCCCAAGGCATACTTCAGTATTTAAAATCAAGATAAATAGTCACTCTTATCACCTGTTATCTGATTTATTACCAATGCTAGAGAAATGAACTTGTTGACTAAATGGTAATACTAAACCGATTGTATGCTACAATCCTACGCCATTAGCCGTGTCTTACTACCAACACCAAAATCTTTTACTTGCACAAAGTTAAATTTGCAGCGGTGATGGTCTGAAGATTACCCCATAAGTCGAGATATTGACAAATCCCATCAATAGGAATCAGGAGAAAGGATTGTGAAACTACATTGGTTAATACCTAGCACTTTTGGAACGGTCTTCATCCTATCTTCGCCCGCTTTTGCCGCGAAATTAGAATCTTGGCGGTTTGATACTAATCAAAACCACTTAGAAATCAACACATCTAGCCCAGTCCAACCCCAAGCCCAACTCATTTTTAACCCCACACGCTTAGTAATTGACTTACCAGGAACAGAACTTGGTCGTCCGTCCGTAACCCAACAAATTGGCAGCAAAATCCGCACTATTCGCGTCGGTCAATTTGATGACCAAACAACACGCTTAGTGATCGAACTAGCCCCTGGTTACACCTTCAACCCCAAGCAAGTTAAATTTGTTCCCACCAATGGCAAACGTTGGATAGTAGAATTACCACAACCAGAAATTGCTTCTGGGCAAACTGGAGAACCATCATTACCCCCAACATCCGATAAATCATCTGAACCAACAATAGACCCCAGAAGTATTTACAACGTAGTCACTACCAACCGAATTACTCCATCTAATCGAGAAACCATCCCAGGGGTAGTGCAAATTGATAAATTGCGAGTTACAAGAGATGGGTTTTTTATTAGTACCAGTGGTGGAAATCCTCAACTGCAAATCAATCGCAGTCAAGATAATCGCTCTGTTAATATTGATATCATTGGCGCAGCCCTATCACCAAATATGGGACAACGGAATCTAGTGATTAATCACTATGGAGTCCGTCGTGTCCAATTTAGCCAACTGTCCAGCAGTCCATCTGCTGTTCGCATGACCTTACAGTTAGATAGTGCCAGTCCCAATTGGCAAGCATTAGCTAGTGGTGACAGTGGTTTTGTCGTCATCCCAGATCGTTTAGCTAAATTACCTGAGAATAACCAATCATCCGCACCATCACCGAGTGATTCCCCCGCAATTATTCAATCTGTAGAACTCGGTGGCAATGGCACACAATTATTAATTAGAGCAGACCAAGCCATATCTGCCACCACCGGCTGGGATAGAAGCTCAGGTCTATTTCGCATTACCATTACCAATGCTAAATTAGCTAATCAGGTCCAAGGTCCGGATTTTACTAACAATAGCCCGATTCTTAAAGTCCGTCTCCAACCCCAGTCTGACAATACCGTAATTGTTCTTGTTCAACCTGCATCTGGCGTTAGCTTTGGCGCACTAAGTCAAGTTACGTCTCAATTATTGGCGCTACAATTACAAACTAATCTCCGCGCTCAACGTCCTCCAATTATACCACCTGGATTTCCTGGATCACAAGATCCTCCAGGTTCTAGTACACCACCTCCGCAAACAAGACCTCAGCCCCGTCTACCAGTTCCTAATGGCAAAGTTTTAGTAGTTATTGATCCTGGACATGGTGGTAAAGATTCTGGCGCTCCTGGACTGGGTGGTTTACTAGAAAAGGATGTTGTTCTACCCATTAGTACCAAACTGGCAACAATTTTAGAACAAAATGGTATCCAAGTTGTCCTCACGCGAGATGCTGACTTTTTTGTGGAACTGCAAGGAAGGGTGGATATAGCCAAGCGTGTTAATGCAACTTTATTTGTCAGTATTCATGCTAATTCTGTGGATAATCGGTCTGATGTTAATGGTTTAGAAGTCTATTATTACGACAGTGGTTATGCTTTAGCTGATACTGTGCGACAAGCCATTCTCCAAAATATTAGTACCCTCAAGAATCGAGGCACTCGTAAAGCTAGATTTTATGTGCTGAGAAAAAATACTATGCCTGCTATTTTAGTAGAAACAGGCTATATGACTGGTCGGGAAGATAATCCCCGTTTAGGATCACCAGAATACCAAAGTCGTATGGCTGAGGGCATAGCTAGTGGTATTCTGAATTATTTAAAACAAAGATAATTATCGTCAGTTGTTCTTTGTCAGTTGTTCTTTGTTTTTTCTTGACTACTGACCACTGACCACTGACTACTAACCACAAGAGGAACGCGGTAGCGTTGGGAGCTTCGGGTCTTCAGTCCGAAGGGGAAAACGCACACGGGCGAATTGATTGCCTTCAATATTCGTGATACAATTAAATTGTCACTAAAGACATAAAAAGCTACCGCGGGACTCTCGGAAAGTTACGCTTGTCAGATATGATTTCGCCCGCCAGGGCAAACGAAATCAGGGCAAGAACCCAAATATTTAAGGAACCCTGCCTGAAACTGGGATAACTGAGGGATATAGACTGAAACTCTCTATAGAATCTCCGCGTCTTTAGACCGGAGAGTGTCAAAATCAAAATTAATATTTGCTGTGTATTCATCTTCTATTTTTGATACTTTTTCCCCCCAAGAACCTCAACGCGCTCCGATTGGGGTATTTGACAGTGGAGTTGGTGGACTAACCGTATTGCGACAAATTTATCAACAACTTCCCAATGAATCAATTATTTATGTAGGGGACACAGCCCGTCTTCCTTATGGTATTCGTTCCCAAGCAGAAATACTACAATTTGTCCGAGAAATCCTCCATTGGATGCAGCAGCAACGGGTGAAAATGGCAATTATGGCTTGTAACACCAGTTCGGCTCTGGCATTAGATATAGTCCGTCAAGAGTTTAATTTCCCGATTTTAGGGGTGATTCTACCAGGTGCAAAGGCAGCAGTCCAACAAGGACAACGGATTGGTGTCATTGCTACTCCAGCTACGGCTCAAAGCAACGCCTATCGTCAAGCCATTTTAGAAATTCAATCTAATGTCCAAGTCTGGCAAGTCAGTTGCCCAGAATTTGTCCCACTCATTGAACAAAATCGTATTCACGACCCCTATACCATTGAAATAGCCAAAACTTATCTAGAACCTTTGATTCAGAAAGAAATAGATACTTTAGTTTATGGTTGTACCCATTATCCCCATTTGTCGCCCATCTTGCGATCGCTCCTTCCCCAGCAAGTCAAGCTAATTGACCCAGCAGTTCATGTCGCCGCCGCTTGCTCTCAAGAATTAGATATACTAGGGATCAAGAATACTCATCCACCAATGCCTACCCGCTTCGCTGTCAGCGGTTGTTCCCAGCAATTTACCCAATCTAGCTTACAATGGTTAGGCTATACTCCAATGGTAGAACAAGTATGTTTTGCTGATACCGTCCTCTCTTAAAGCCCAGAAGTAGGGCCTGCGCCCAAAAACTATTAGTCTGTCAACCCGAAAATGACGGGTGAAGGCAAGCAGGGGGAGAAGAGAGGTAGGGGAGGTAGGGGGGGTAGGGGAGGTAGGGGAGGTAGGGGAGGTAGGGGAGGGAAGAACAGAAGTTTTTTCCGATCATTACCCGTCAAAATAAATTTGACAGACCACTAGTCAGAAGCAAACAAAGATATTTATCTCCTCTTTACCCTACTACAACACGGCGTAAACAAACCATTCTAAATCATCAAAAAGCCTATGCTGTCTTCGTTTTGACTTTTGACTTTTGACTTCCGCCTTGCGGTACTGCTCCCTACAAGTTGCTTTCATTGACTATTGACAGCTTGAGTTACATTTGTAGTTAATTCCCGTTGCTGCTTATATTTATCCTGTCCAGAATCAGATCCGCTTTGAGAAACATTTCTTTTGCTTGCTCGCTTTGCTAAAGCCAATAACAAATATACACTAAACAAATAGCCAGCAGCTAAAGTAAATATCATCATAGGCATATTTCTGTAAATCATTGTTCCACCATCTTTAATTACTAGGGAATATAAAATTGCATACAGAACCAGCAGAACTCAATTAATCAAGCACACCTTGATAAATGTAGTTAGCTATACAAAACATTCCAGGCGAAAACTAATTTTCTCTGGTCAATCAATTTATTTTCTTTAATATCAACTTTCCCAGGCTATACATCCGACAGCAGCAATTTTGCTCGGCAGCAAACTCTAACCGCGCTTATCAGCAGTCTACCCAGCCTGTGTTATTGACCTCACACCAATTTAAATAAATGTACGCTAAGACTCAACGTGCGTTGAATACGTTGAGTTAGTTCCATAACTGGAAAAGCACAATTCAACTCAAAAGGCATGGTTATTGCCTAGAATTTAGGGATTATTCCTATTTTCTCTTTGGCGACGAGTTATTTTATACTCACAACGCTATCACGTAAAATCACTGAATGATGGTTTTACGCTGGAAGTGAATAATCTGAAAAACTTAATATCTCTAGGTATTAGCCTAACACAGCCAACCTGAATTTGAAGCTAATTTCTGGACTAAATTTAAAAATTTTTCATTGCTAACCGTCAACTTGAAGTTACCGTCAATGTGTGTTATTTTATTGACATCAAAGTTTTCGTTACTACGCAATTTATTAATTAACAAATTTAGCAAGAACTATTTAACCTTAAGATAGCCTCCGATTATAACACATTCATAATCTAATGTGTGAATAACGCAATAGATATTAAAAATCATCTTGCTGAAGGAAAACTTTGCGCTGACACTGGGTTATCTTAAAATTAAAGAATATGTAAACTTTCGTAACCTAAGTCAGAGTCCGCCCATCCATGACCCCAGCCACCTCCCTGTTTACCCCTGTGGAAGCAGACCTGCAAATACTAGCAGATAACCTTAAACAGCTAGTTGGAAATCGCCACCCCATTCTCTATGCCGCAGCCGAACATTTATTCGGTGCTGGGGGGAAGCGAATCAGACCTGCAATAGTGCTACTTATATCGCGGGCAACCATGCTCGAAGAAGATATTACCCCGCGTCACCGACGACTGGCAGAAATTACAGAAATGATTCACACAGCCAGTCTAGTCCATGATGATGTAGTAGATGAATCAAATGTTCGTCGCGGTGTACCGACTGTACATAGTTTGTTTGGTAATCGCATTGCTGTGCTTGCAGGGGATTTTCTCTTTGCACAATCGTCTTGGTATTTAGCAAATCTAAATAATTTGGATGTTGTTAAACTGCTTTCTGAAGTAATTATGGACTTAGCCGCTGGAGAAATCCAACAAGGGTTAAATCGTTTTGATGCTAGTCTTTCTACAGAAACGTACCTGCAAAAAAGCTATTACAAAACAGCCTCATTAATTGCCAACAGTTCTAAGGCTGCTGGATTAATTAGTGAAACATCCCTAGAAACTGCCGAACACTTGTACAGTTATGGTCGCCATCTAGGTCTTTCCTTTCAAATAGTAGATGATATTCTTGATTTCACCAGTTCAACAGACACCCTGGGTAAACCAGCGGGTTCTGACCTCAAAAGTGGCAACCTGACAGCACCAGTTTTATTTGCTTTAGAAGAAAAACCCTACTTAGAAGTCCTGATTGAACGAGAGTTTGCCCAGGCAGGGGATTTAGAGCAAGCACTGGCACTAGTCCATGATAGTAGAGGTATCCAAAGGGCGAGAGAATTAGCTGCTCACCATGCTAGGTTAGCCACCGAGTCTATTGGTGTTTTAGAACCATCAGCATCACGTGAAGCACTGATGAATTTGACCGACTATGTACTAAGTCGGCTCTACTAAAAAAAAGTTAAGGCGATTTAAGCAGGACTTACGCAACTGGAACATTGGTAGGGTGCGTCAGATATCAACAATCTGTTTATTTGCAGGATTTATACAGTCTGACGCACCCTACAACTACTAAGCAAAATTGAGGGCGATTTAAGATTTGGGATTGTGGATATTAAATTTCCTAAATCCCAAATTTAGTTAGGCAATATTGGGAGGAACTGTTTTTTGGGCTTTAAATTGCTGTAATTGTTGCTGGATCAGCTTTTCTAGCTCAGAACGCCGCACTTCTACAGTATTGGTTAAATTTCCTGGTGTTTCTATAAAAACTATGCTGTGTACTGGTTTCAAAGCTACCAATTGGAATAAAATTTGAGTAACATCCATGAGGGTTGGCAGCAAGTGAGGGTCACGCCCAGCATCTGAGATTAGGGAAACATCTTGTATGGTAGGGAAAGCGTAAATAACTTGCTTTTCTATTCCTGGATTTGCGCGATTGCTCAATGTAGTTAAAACCCAATCTTGCTCAGAATTTTGGAGAATAAAGTATTGGTAGTGGTTTAACTTTTGGGCAATGGCGACTAATACAGGGGCGATTGATACCATAATCTTTGGTGTCACGCCATCCTGGGGTGCATTGTCTATCAGCAATTGAATTTGTGCTTCTAAATCCATCATGATTTGTAAATGACTTTTGGATAATGGCTAAAACATGAGCAAGAAAATATCCCACTAAATTGGGATTTGTCAAGTTCAATCTGCTTATGCCACATATCCTCACTGTAAATTGGTTTGCGTTTGACTTGTACACAACAACCATGAAACTATTATCCAAAGTCTAACAAGTCGTGTCCAAAGTATGTTAGGGTCTTTTTGAGAACTGGGACTATGAATTCAACAGCAATCGCAACTAATCAGGGGAAAATTTCTATCAGCGTGGAGGTCATCTTTCAATTCCTATTTAGGGAACTTCAACAGTCAACTAAGGCTTCGGAGCAAAATTGTCACGATGTGTCGGTGAGAATTACTAACGAAGTTCTGCGAATTTGCAATGAAAGTAAACGCATTCAAACTTCCGGGTCTGTAGAAAGTTCAGCCATGAGCCTAGCTAAACATCGGTTACAACAGTGTATTCGATACTATCAGTTAGGTTCAAGTCGTGGAAGGATAGAATTACACAGCACACTGAGTGCTATTGTTTATCGTTATATTAATCCCCCTCACAAGCAATTAAGCTATCAAGGGCGGTTGACTATCATTGAAGATTTTCTCCAGAGTTTTTATTTGGAGGCTTTAAATGCTTTTAGAAGGGAAAACCAATTAGCTCCGACCTATCGCCCCCAGACTCTTTTAGAATTGGGAGAATACATGGCATTTACCGAACGATATGGTAAACGTCGGATTCCACTCCCCGGAAGGCAGCAACAGCTAATTATTTTGCGGGCGCAAACTTTTTCCAAGCAACAGCCTTTAGAAACAAGTGTAGATATAGAACAGGCATCAGAGGGTGGTAGTGGTGAGTTTGACGGTTCTTGGGAAGAACCAGCTATCCATCAATTGCGCTCGGCTATGGCTATGCAGCCCGAACCAGAAGAAGATACCCTGCGCTCGGTTGTGATTACTGAATTAATAGATTATTTAGAAGAAAAAGAACAATCTGACTGTGCTGATTACTTTGCTTTGCGTCTTCAAGATTTATCAGCACCAGAGATTGAGTCAATTTTAGGTTTAACATCTCGGCAGCGTGATTACTTACAGCAACGGTTTAAATATCATTTAATTCGGTTTGCTCTTTTACATCGTTGGGAATTGGTTCATGAGTGGTTGGAAGTTTCTTTACCCACTAATTTGGGTTTAACTCCGATTCAATGGAAAACTTATCTGGCACAACTAGATGATAAACAAAAGTCTATCTTAGATTTGAAGCAGCAAGGAAAACCTGACGAGCAAATATCTAAGATATTAGGCCTGTCAATGGCACAATTACAGAAACGTTGGTTGAAGATTTTAGAACAAGCTTGGGAAATTCGGAATTCTTTAGTGTCCGGATCTAGTGCATCTACCCATGAATGGTGACTTGTGAATCTTCACAAAATGATCAACTTGCTTGGGTATTGAAAAATCATAACTTCAACACTTACGGGTATAGCTTGTTATAATGTGAGGAAATTGACGGGGTAGATATTCATTTCAAGATGGTAGCCAAATTATTGGTGAACTCAGATTGATAAGAAAAGCCCCAAACCTTTCAATTGGGAGAAATTCCTACTGTGCAAGAACGTTTTCAAGCTATTCTTAAACGTCGTTTACAAGACCAAGTAGAAAAAAATCCGCCGTTGTTCCCTTGGGAAACACAATCAATGGAGTATCCCGACTGTGTAGAAGAACAATCTCTGGGTTTAGTTCCTGTTTGGGGGTGGACTGTCCACCAATCTAAGCTAAATTTGCCTATTCCTTTGCCTGAAAAAGTTTTTTGGCAATTGCTAGAAAAATGTCAGGTGTTATTGACATCTTCTTTACCTCTGGGAGCTAAGTTAGTTCAGGTGGTAGAAAGTATGTTCCCTACAGATGCTCAAGCTATTAATGATTTGGCTGGGTTAGTCCTGAGAAGCTCTTATCGTTCTGCTGATACTTTGACAGCTACGGCTGATGTTGAGAGTGATTATTTTGATTTATTGCCACGTCAACAAATGGCTTTGTCTTTAATGGCAGCCAAGCAGTTGTTGGAAAATTTAACTTTGCCAATTTCATTGACTCAGCCACTGGTAGAGAAACAATGGCTCACTACGGTGGGGACTTTGAGTATTCGAGTAGAATTACGGAATTTAGGTAAATTCATCAAGTTGACGGTTCAGGGTGAATTACCTACGCCGGGGATTTTACAACTCCAGGGTAATGATACTCAAGAATTTGTGAAATCTGAGACTTCAGAAATACCAGTTGTAGAGTTACAAATTGATAGAAATCAGCCAATTTATACTTTGGCAGTGGAGTTCCCTGAATTAGATCAACAGCCTTTGTTGTTGGCTATTCAGGTGAAAATCTAAGGTAATATTGCCTATCTAGGAGTTAGATGGGAGCAATAGACATCTCTAAAAAAGATGCTAGAGACATTCTATGGAACGTCTCTACAAGGGTTTCAGGTCAAGCATCTTTAATTTCTGGAGATGTCTAATGGCAACTAATGGATCATAATCTTGCTGAATTTCCTGGTTTTAAAACTTAGTTCTCTTTGCAATCAACAAGATCAATTCAATATTTAGCTATGAGCGGGATACTTGTACTCTCAGGGAGTCTGAAGCTAGGATAGGGGGGAAGTTGAAAACGAGATGATAGTTTTCTACCTAGTATAGTATCCGCAGCGTCTACATCATAGCTTTGCTTATTTGAAAATGTTTAATTTGTCTAGGATTAATCGGTTTTGGCGTTTACCGTTAGGTAAGCAGTGGCAACCAACTAGAGGAAAATCGCCAGTCAAAGAAGTGGAAGATTCGATTCCTTTGCGAGCGCTAGTGATGGTACTGGTAATTTTGGGGATTGTGGCTACGGATATTGCTGGTGAGACTCAATTTAGTCTGTGGACTGTTCCACTGACTGTGGTGGGAACGTGGTGGAGTTATTACCGTCGTCGTGATTCTAATATTCCGATCCAGTTTTGTATTGCGATTGGAATGTTGTTGGCTTTGGGGGCTTTTTTTGGGCGGTTTATTGGTAATTGGAATGATACTCGGCTAAGTTTGGCGGAGTTATTGATTCAATTGCAAGTATTACATAGCTTTGATACGCCTCGGCGGAAGGATTTGGGCTATTCGATTGTAATTGGGTTGATTTTGGTGGGTGTGGCGGCGACTTTGAGCCAAACTATGGCTTTTGCGCCTGTGTTGCTGTTGTTTTTAGCGATCGCTCTCCCCACTTTAGTGCTGGATTACCGATCTCGTCTAGGGTTCAAGCCATCAACTTCGGAAAAATCTGCCAAAAAGAATAATCCTAATTTCAATTTTAAGGTTCTAATTTTAAATTTTTTGGTGATTGTGGCTTTGGGACTGGGGATTTTCGCTATTTTGCCTCGGTTTCCTGGTTATCAACTGAGGTCTTTTCCTGTAAGTGCGCCGCTGAAAGTCCCAGATAATTTTACAGGCAGGAGTATTATTAATCCCGGTTATGTCCGTGAAGGTAAGGGTAATGGTCAAGGTAGTGGTAATGATAGTGGTAGAGGCTCAGGAAGGGCTGGTGAACCAGGAAAATTAGATAATAATTTTTATTACGGTTTTAATAGCGAGATGAACCAAAATCTGCGGGGAGAGATGAAACCCAAGGTGGTGATGCGGGTGCGATCGCAAGCTGAAGGTTTTTGGCGCGTTCTAGCCTTTGACAATTACACAGGCAAAGGTTGGAATATTTCCCGTAATGATCAAGTTACCACTCTCAGACAATCACCTTGGACTGCCCGGATTTCTATTGATCCTCCACCATTCACGACTCTCACCAAAGAGGTGGTGCAAACTTACAATTTGGTGTCGGAATTGCCTAACCTGATTCCAGCGATGTCCTATCCCAAAGGCTTGTATTTTCCCACTCCAGCCATAGCCATTGATCAGGAAGATGGTTTACGTGCGCCAGTGCAGTTGTCAGAAGGGCTAACATATACAGTTGTTTCAGATGTCCCTTACCGCGATCGCTCTTTATTGGTTAAAGCCTCAACTAAATACCCAACTAATATTAAACAGTATTATCTGCAAATCCCACCAAAAATTGCCGATAAAGTCCGAAAACGAACCGAAGAAGCACTGGCTAGTTATGATCAACAAAGGGTTTCCCGTTCTCCAGGGACTAAAAGCCTAGATTCGGCTTACGAAAAAGCTCTTTATTTAGCCCAGTATGTCAAACAAAATTACACCCTACCCACCAATCCCTTGGACTTGCCTTATTTGGATGAAAAGGATGATTTAGTAGAAAGCTTTTTATTCAAAAATAAAGGTGGTTATCCCGACCATTTTTCCACTGTATTAACGATTATGCTACGTTCTGTAGGTATTCCATCACGGCTAGTGGCGGGATTTGCCCCAGGAGAATTTAATCCGTTTACGGGGATGTATGTTGTCCGCAATACAGATGCCTATGCGATGACAGAAGTTTATTTCCCCAAGTATGGCTGGTTTACCTTTGATCCAATTCCTGGACATCCTTTGATTCCCCCTTCTATCGAAGAAGATCAAACTTTTAGTGTGCTGCGTCAATTTTGGAATTGGATAGCTGGTTGGTTACCTTCACCAATTACAGCTATTTTAAATACTGTGTTTGGGACGATATTTAGCTGGTTATTCCAAGGGGTAGCTTGGTTCTTAAGTTTATTTACTAAAGGTTGGTTAGGAATATTAACCGGCTTAATCGTGGGGACAATCGCCGCTTTCTTCGCTTGGCTGGGTTGGGGACAATGGCGGAAGTGGCTTAACTTGCGTTGGTTAAAGAAATTACCGCCTATGGAAAGACTGTACCAACAAATGCTACAATGGACTGCCAACAAGGGTTTAGGTAAGCATCCTAGTCAAACACCCCTAGAATATGCCCAGCTTGCATACCAACACCATTCTCCAGAAATAGCTGAGGTGATAGATGAAATCTGTCATGCTTATGTGAGTTGGCGTTATGGTGGACATACTCCCAACTACCAGCAATTACAACAAAAATGGCAAGCATTAAAGACTTCCAAATAAAAAAATAAATAAGTTGGCGTTAAACAATGAATATATGTAACGAAATGTAAATTCAACAAATACCCTATAAATATGTTATTTCAGGGTTTTTACCCACATTTAGCATAAGTAAATATACTCAAAGTATTTTTAAGGGCAGGTTAAGTAGTGAGACAGAATTAATTACACAATGTCATTGCGTTAGCGCAGCGTGGCGTTAGCCATATGGAACGAAGTGAAACGAAGCAATTCCAAGGGTTGTGATTGCTTCCCTTCGCTCGCAATGACTGTAAATATTTTTGTCCAATTACTTATTTTGTCTCCGATATGATTTTTTATCTTAAAATACCTGCTGAATGTGGGGTGCATAGGTTCTGTCCCTACAATTCTGCATATATCATAGGGAATATTTTTAGGAGATTTAGCGGATAATACAGCTAAAAAAAGCATTAATTATGAAAAAACTCTGGCTAACGTGGTTTAAATCGTTGTAACTACCATTCTTTAGCGATAACATGGGAATAAGTTTACTACGAGCTTTTCATTTTTCGTTTAGCTGAAATCTTTTTTATGGAAATTCAATTAATCAATATCGGTTTTGGTAATATCGTCTCTGCCAACAGAGTCGTTGCCATCGTTAGTCCAGAATCTGCTCCCATTAAACGGATTATTACCGATGCTAGGGATAGAGGTCAATTAGTTGATGCTACCTATGGAAGACGGACTAGGGCAGTGATTATTACTGATTCTAGTCATGTTATTCTCTCCGCGATTCAGCCAGAAACAGTAGCCAATCGGTTTGTCATTTCTCGTGATCATCATGTTGTAGATAATTAATCATCGGCATAATTATCAACCCAATTCTATTTGTACCATATCGGCTGTAGGATATGAATAGACTGGATTTCTGTCACCAGTGCTACAAATTCTTTAGTCTTGATGCTATTTTGAAGAGTGAGGATGAGAAATACTGGCGCAAAAGCTTATACCACAGGTATTTAACCATCTCAAGTCCCAAGTTCAAAATGGTATTAGTTATTTTAGTCGCTAACACAAGACTAAGGAATCATTTGTATTTATTAATTCACTCTTTTCACGGATAATGCAAGTCTTACCTACCCATAATGGTGCAAATACGAAAGAATGTCTGCCTCTGGGCAAACTAATTGTTTTAACCGGTCCGAGTGGAGTCGGCAAAGGTACATTAATGAATGAAATTCTCCGGCGTTATCCAGAATTGCATTATTCAGTATCTGCAACGACTCGTTCTCCCCGTCCGGGAGAAATCAATGGTAAAAACTATCACTTTATTAGTCGGAGTCAGTTTGAACAGTTAGTTACTCAAGGCGAATTTTTAGAATGGGCAGAATTTGCTGGTAACTGTTATGGTACGCCCCGTGAGGCTGTGCTGAATCACGTTCAAGCTGGTAAGTTGGTGGTGCTAGAAATTGAGTTAGCAGGAGCAAGACAAATTCGTCATACCTTTCCTAGCGCTCTCAGTATCTTTATTTTACCACCTTCATTTGCAGAATTAGAAAAGCGGATACGCGGGCGCGGACAAGATGCGGAAGAGGCTATTTCTCTTCGTTTGCAACGTGCTGAAGAGGAAATTGTCGCTGCTAACGAATTTGATATAAAAATTATCAATGATGATTTTGAGCAAGCTGTAAAGGAAATAGAGAAGGCGATTTTTGAATAAATATCTGGTAATGGGTAATGGGTAATGGGTGATTGGTAAACAAATTCTCCCTCTTGCCTGTTCCCTCTTGCCTCTTGCCTCTTGCCTCTTCCCTAAATGGGTAATAGCCCAAATTAGCAACTATTACCCATTACCAGTCATCAAATTAACCCAATAAACCTTGGATTAATCCAGAATTACCTGTCAAGAAGAACGCAACTACTGCGCCACCGATACCACCAATTAAGAAAGCGCTGGCAAAATTATTCCAGCTTTCCTTAGAGTTGAAAGCATCAACAGGAGGATTGGGTACAGCAACACTAGCAAGAGCTTTATCAGGATTGCTATTAGCGTATAAAGATAGACAAGCAGTTAAAATTACAACCAAGCCAATACTGCCCAGTAAACCAGCTAAGTTAGCATTAGGGGCATTGCGTAAGGGACCTAACTTATCGAAAGGTCCAAATAACAAATAACCATGAGCCATACCAACTTCTAAACCACGTCTAAAAGGATTTAGACCGGGGCGATAAGCTGGTAAATTGCTAATAAACCACTTCACCAAAGGGGCGGAATTGATGGGGGTTTCTAGGTCGCCTTTTTGTGGGTCACGTCCTGCTGCTATTGCCATAACTATTGTTCGATTCCTTGAATCACTGTTGTTAGTTTTTTAAGGCATGAAACCCGTAAATTATAGTTAAGATTACGAGTTTCATACATTATTTAAGATTGTTTATTGCTAAACAATCCAGAAGAGAAAGCTAATTTACTTAGCTTTTCCTAACCGTGTTTTCAACCTATAGGGGGTGGAAAAGTAGGTCGGGGAAGAAGCGGTTAAATTCAATCAAAATCCCGGCTGTGATTGTTAGCCAGATTGTAGCCGCAACGGGGGCAGTAGAGATGAATGTCAGCAAGTAGTTGGTTTCGTCGCCTTTTTCAGCCATGAATTTAGTCTCCAGAATGAATAAGTGAAAACAAATGAATTAACGTGGCGAAACGGTAATTTCTGAATCCTTCGCTGTTAATTCGCCGGAGAGCAATTCTTTGATTGCTGCTGCTGGCCAAGCAAAACCGGAGGTGATGATAGGTAGGGCAAGACCCAAATCAATTTGGATTTCTTTTTGCTCCGCATTTGATTCTTTTTGGATTGCTTGGAGATAAGCACGGCCTACCCAACCAATCCAACCAGCAATGTAGAGGAAGAGAATACTAGGGATTAAAAAATCACCAGCATGATCAAGACGGCCATCTACAATCAAGTGGGGATAACCTTCTGGTCCACAGAGTGCCTGAGAATAACGTTCAAACCGCTTTTTACCTGATTCGGGGTCAGGGGTGGTGTTACGGGCATTTAGTGCTAGCTCTTGAAAGGCGGGAGAGTCTTTACAAGGAACAAGATTTGCGCCTAGTGCTTTAGCTTCAGGAGCAAAATTGAACCAAAGAGTCATCACCAAAAGCAAAGCAAACAATCGTCTCATGGAGTTGTTTCCTTTTATTACAAAACGAGAAGTTTCTTGTACAAAACGAAGCGGCTTGTACAGTCTTTATTTTAGATAACTAGGAAGTCATCATACTCTTGGCTGGGGACTGAGTAAAGTTGAAGTCAATAAAAGTTAAAGCTTCTCAATCAAAAGATAGGGAAAAGGGCAGGGGGCAGGGGGCAGGGGGCAGGGAGTAGGGAGTAGGGGAGTAGGGGAGTAGGGGAGTAGGGGAGTAGGGGAGATATGAGAGAATGTATATATTCCCTTGCCTTTTGCCTTTTGCCTCTTGCCTCTTGCCCCTTGCCTCTTGCCTCTTGCCTCTTGCCCCTTGCCTCTTGCCTCTTGCCTCTTGCCTCTTGCCTCTTGCCTCTTGCCTCTTGCCCCCCTTGCCTCTTGCCTCTTGCCTGTTCCCTGTTCCCTATTCCCTATTCCCTATTCCCTATTCCCTATTAATCTACTATGACAACCGTTTTGGCTATTGAAACCAGTTGTGATGAAACTGCTGTGGCAATTATTAAGAATCGTGAAGTATGTAGCAGTATTGTTGCTTCACAAATTCCTGTTCATCAACAATATGGTGGGGTAGTGCCAGAGGTGGCTTCACGTCAGCATTTAGAAACGCTGAATTATGAAATAGAGCAAGCGATCGCATCTAGTCACTTAGATTGGAGTCAGATTGATGGAATAGCTGCCACCTGTGCGCCTGGACTGGTAGGAGCGTTGCTGGTAGGATTAACGGCTGCTAAAACTCTGGCAATTGTCCATGATTTGCCTTTTTTAGGGGTGCATCACCTGGAAGGTCATATTTACGCGACTTACTTGAGTGAGCCAAGTTTAAATCCTCCCTTTCTTAGCTTACTTGTTTCTGGAGGTCATACAAGCTTGATTTATGTGAAAGATTATGGTATCTACGAAACCTTGGGAGAAACCCGTGATGATGCGGCGGGTGAGGCTTTTGATAAAGTGGCGCGGTTGTTAAAACTGGGTTATCCCGGTGGACCAATAATTGATAAACTGGCACAAACTGGCAATCCCCAAGCTTTTACATTACCGGAAGGAAAAATTTCTTTACCTGGTGGGGGTTATCATCCTTATGATTGTAGTTTTAGCGGATTGAAGACAGCAGTATTACGTTTAGTGCAGCAGTTAGAGAAAGAGGGCAAAGAAGTACCAATAGCGGATGTAGTGGCTAGTTTTCAGGATACTGTAGCGCGATCGCTCACCAAAAGGGCGATCGCCTGCGCTCGTAACTATAGACTAGATACCATTACCGTAGGTGGTGGTGTAGCTGCTAATAGTGGACTGAGAAAGCATTTACAAGCAGCAGCCAACAAACATAACATCCGGGTTTTATTCCCCCCCTTAAAATTTTGTACCGACAACGCCGCCATGATTGGCTGTGCCGCCGCCGAACATCTATCGCTTGGGAGAACATCACCCCTCACATTAGGAGTGCATTCCCGGCTCTCACTGAACCAAGTCATGCAATTATACGAAAATTAGTTCAGGAGGTAGGGGCGCAGGGCCTGCGCCCATTCAGGAGTTCAGGAGAAAGAAGAATTTTCTTAATGACCAATGACCAATGACCGAATATGTTCAGCTACGGCTTCTGGTTGCTCCAACATAGCCAGATGACCACAATCGGGAATTTCAATCACATTATCGCCCACGTATTGAAAAAGCCAATGAAAACTTGCTAAATGGCGGACATACTTAGGTTCCATCACCTTATCGTCAGCACCAGCTAAAAAATAGACTGGCTGTTTTAATTTGGATACTAATTGGGGTAGACAGTTAATTTCTTCTTCCGTAGTAGAGTCGAGAAGAGTTCCCAAAGCAGCTTCAGGGTCAGCAATAATAAAATCAATCAGTCGTTGACGCGCCCAATATCGGTCTAGAGGACGCAACACACTAGCTTTAGTAAACAACAAATCAATCCAAGGCATTTGTGAAAGCCAACGGGGACGAACCTGTAAAAATTTTTGCCCAGTGGCGCGAAATTGCTCAAAAGCTTCCTTCAGATAAATCCCACCACCGGCATTAATACAAATCACACCTTGAACACAATCAGGTAGTTGAGCCGCCGTCCATAGAGCAATAGTACCACCTAAGGAATGACCAACTAACCAAGCACTAGAAATATTCAGGTGTTGGAGAAGCACAGCCAAATCCTGAGCATAAGCATATGGAGAGTGCATAGAATCCAAAGACAAACTAACCATACTAGAGTCTGTAGCAGCCAGTTCTATATCTGATGTCACCTGAGACTGCGATTCGCCAAAACCTCGTAAATCATAAGATAAACACTGCAAATCTACCGATAAACGAGAAATCACAGGTTGCCAATATACGCTACTATTTAGCCAACCGTGGATAAATACTAAAGTATGGGGGCATGATGTGGGAGCAGTTAGCTCATAAGTATGTGGAACGCCTAAGATTTCTATTGTTGCCATAATTAAATATCGTACCCTCAAGGGTGGGTGCGACTCAATACAACTCAACACGAACAGAGAACCAAAAATTCAAAAATTAAAATTTTGAATTAAGCAGATGGACGTTAAATAAACAAAATGTGTAAATAAAAGTACAATTACCTAAAACCTCTTGCCTTGTCATAACAACAATTTTTAACGCCAACCTACTGAGCTAATTTTATTGATTAAGTAATCTATGTTTCACTCCTTCCGCGATTTTGTGACCTAAATATTCAGGAATGAGACTTTCATTCGGACCTAACAAATAAAGAATTAGTCGAGTCCGTCCGCGCCAAACTAGTAAATTGGCGTTAACCACCAGCAGGTCTTCTTGCCAGATAGCGTACATCACTTTATAGAATAATCCAGGTTGATTATCAGCTTCAATTACTAAAGCCGGAAGATGAAAAACAGGATCAACATAGAAATCAGTTTGTACCTGTTCCAAACCAGCATCAAGATTAAATTCTACAGCCAGCATTTCTTCTACCTCAAATGTGCCTGCTAACGCCTCACGAATGGCACGACAAACATTTTCAGCAGTTTTTTCAGTCAGTGCTTTATTGCCACGAGATACCAGTAATTTAATAAAAACCAGCATTGGTGGTCGAATTTGACCATATAAACTTAGACCGTGAATAGTTAAACCATAAGCTGCTAGGACACCAAAAATATCGCTCAAGAGGAAAGATTGATTGCGGTAGGCAAAATGAAGGGCGCTTTTGCTCCCTTCTGGCTTCATCTCAATAACAGCCCGTTTAGTTTTATAAAGACGGTATGCTAGGCGTAAATTTTGAAGTTGAATCTCACTGCTAACAAATTGCTCATAGAATTGGGGAAACGCCCGATTAAAGCGTTTCAGGAGTTCTAGAGTTGAAGATTTTAAACCAGAAGCCATTTTTGCGGGTAGGACTTGCTTGTTTTGTACAAACTGGGACAGGGGAGAAGAGAGGCAGGGGGGCAGGGGAGGGAAGAACAGAAGTTTTTTCCGATCATTACCCGTCAAAATAAATTTGACAGACCACTAGTCACGAAAATGAGAAAGATACTTGAATTTCGGAAAATTTTTGCCTTTGGTTCAGTTTTATGGAGTAGTGTCAAAACAAAATGCTAGAGTTGAGAGTGATTGGGAAGAAACACTTGATAACTAGCTGTGAGTATTGCAAATCGCTAAACCGCGTAGAATGTTTCTAGTGAATTAGCCGGCAATAATCATAGTGATGTTAAATGTGAATCAACACTTTTTAAAAGTGGAAACCAATTTTAGTCATACTACCCGAACTGCATTGGCATGGGTTTTTGGAAAACTTGGTTTAGCACTCCTGAATCTTTAGCGACAAATAAAAACACTGCTGTTAATGAGCATACAGCGGAAGTTGATGGTAATTCTAGTGTAGGTAAGGATCAAATCGTTTTCAGTACGGAAAGAGATATTGACCTTTATGAACTTGAAGAACTCTGTGATGCAGTTGGCTGGTCACGTCGCCCTCTTAGAAAAGTAAAAAAAGCTATTGAGCATAGTTTTCTCGTAGCCTCTATGTGGCAAGTGCGAGGAAACAAAAAGCGTTTGATTGGTTTTGCCCGTGCTACATCAGATCATGCTTTTAATGCCACTATTTGGGATGTAGTCGTTCATCCTGATTTTCAAAGTAGAGGACTAGGTAAGGCATTAATGAAATATGTCCTCAAAAAACTCAGGAGTGAAGAAATTAGTAATGTCACTCTTTTTGCCGACCCTCATGTTGTAGATTTCTATAAGACGATGGGCTTTATGTCAGATCCTGAAGGTATAAAAGGAATGTTTTGGTATCCTCAGTGATCAAGGTGGCTGGGGTGTGGGGATTAGGGAATTGAGGATATTTCCCTAAATCTGATTTTTC
This sequence comes from Anabaena sp. 54, assembly GCF_017355725.1. Lineage (NCBI taxonomy): Bacteria > Bacillati > Cyanobacteriota > Cyanophyceae > Nostocales > Nostocaceae > Anabaena > Anabaena sp. 54. Next base: position 155,681 of record NZ_JAAVWA010000003.1, on the reverse strand, counting down.
TGGATCATTTGGGTTTGCATTTATTATTTTTTGTGATATGATAGTCGAGATGAACCAAAAATACATGATTCGGTTCGTGTGGAGTTTGGTTTTGATGGCTTTACGGGATGTAGCGCAGCTTGGTAGCGCGCCTGCTTTGGGAGCAGGATGCCGCAGGTTCGAATCCTGTCATCCCGACTTATGCGTAGTTATACTTGGTAATAACATTCCTATGATACTACTACACTGCGGCTTAAGGGACTTCCAATTAAAAAAATACCCAAAAATTTCTTGTGGTGCGGGCATCTTGCCTGCTAATCATCAAGGACAGGCAGGATGCCCATCCCACAAAATTGGGTAATTTATTTTTTGGTGTTCCCTAAGTGAATAAACCATTTTCAAGCCTTGTAATCAATCAAATTTTCGGAGCTTTTAATAGTCATATTATTTACACCAGGCTGTACTAGTAGATTCTGACCATGAAAAATTCAGAAAGTAGGGGCGCAGGGTCTGCGCCCAGAAACGATTCATCAATAACAGCATGAAATTTATTTACCTCAACCCGTAATAGCTAAGCTGTTACGCAGCTAAATTTAATATTTTGCAGCCTAGAGTCCTTGTAGTAAGGCTTTTAGGCAAAAAAAGCAAATGCGTAACAGCTTATTAAGAATGGTTACTTTATTTGCGCCATGCTGTACTAGGACTTACGCATTGACAAAAAACATTATCTATCGGTTCTGAGATCATGGGATTTTTATTAAAAGTTAATATGAAGTAAAATGATATGTAATAGCAGATTTTAATTCAGGACATCTTTGTAATGGCTTTTACGTATTACCACACTGTAAGATTTCAAGATACTGATGCGGCTGGAGTCGTTTATTTTGCTAACATTTTGAGAATTTGTCATGAAGCTTATGAGGTTTCATTAGCAGCTTCTGGTATTAATCTTAAATCATTTTTTACTAATCCATCTGTAGCTTTTCCTATTGTTCATGCAAATGTAGATTTTTTTCGTCCTATGTATTGTGGTGACAATTTAGTAATTAGTTTGTTACCGGAAAAAATAGGTTCGGATAAGTTTGAAATTACCTATGAAATGACAGGAGATGAAGCAATGGTTGCTAAGGCAATTACTAGGCACGTTTGTATTGATGCTAGCAGTAAAATTAAGCAGGAATTACCAGATTATATGAATCATTGGTTAGAAACGAACCACAGAGACGCAGAGGGCGCAGAGAGAAGAAGGTCGAGGGAGGAGGTTATGTAATTTTCCATTAGTTAGTTTTTATAAATTCTGCGGCGATTTGTTGGAGTTGTTGACGGTTGATTTTACCTTGGGTGTTACGGGGTAGGTTTGGTAGGGAAATCCAATGTTTGGGAATTTTGAATTTACTCAGTTGATTTTTTATTTGGGTTTGAATTTCTCTGGGGGAGATATTTCTATCTTTGGGAATATAAATGGCTGTTAATGCTTGTCCCCAATGTTTATCAGTTATACCAATTACACAGACATCTATTACCATGTTTGTTTTTCTAATCGCTGATTCAATTTCTGTGGGGTAAACATTTTCTCCACCTGTAATGATTTTGTCGCTATTCCGTCCAATAATATGTAAGTAGCCTTGATTGTCTAAAAAACCAATATCATCAACTACAAAGTTATCTCTATTTTCCCACATTTGGGGATAATAACCTAATGCTAAAGATTGACTTTGAATATTTATATTTCCTGGTTGATTATCAATGATGATTTTAGCATGGGGGAGAATTTTCCCACTATTAAATTTACCTTGTAAAAATTCATCAGGTTTAAGAGTTGCTATTTGAGAAGCGGTTTCTGTCATGCCATAGGTAGGTGCTAATCTAATCTGATGATATCTTGCTTTTTCTAATAATTCATCCCAAGGTGGCGCACCTCCTAACAGAACTGTAGAAAATTTGGATAGCCATTGGGTTAATTCGGGATTTTGGAGAAGTTTTTGTAATTGGGTGGGAACTAAAGATATAAAAAAATCGGCTGGGTTAATATTTGGTAGTTGAGAAGTTTCTAATTTTTTAGATGAGGTAATTACTAATTTACCTCCTGTTGTGAAGGAACGCATAAATTGCATTAATCCACTCACATGATATAATGGTAATACACAAAATGAATTAACTGAATTGATTTGAAAATATTCTGTAAATCCTTGCACTGAAGTAGTTAATGTTTGCCATGTATGAATAGCAAATTTAATCTTTCCTGATGAACCACCTGTAGGAATCATGATAGTATTAGTAATTGGTAATTCATAATTGATAATTGGTGATTTTGAAAAATTATGATCTATTCCTAAAACTATATCTGGTTGCACTAAATTAAAGACTTGTTCCCATTCCGCTTGACTCCAATCTGGGTTACAGAGAAAAACCGGACATTTAGCCGCACAAGCTGCAATAAAACTGGCTAAAAATCTCACTGGTGATCTTTCTGCAATAATAATTTTTGGGGTTGATAACTGAGTTAATTTTAAATATAATTCTGTGGCTATTTGTGGTAATTCTTGGCTATGATCACAAATTAGCCAATCATAATTTTGTATATTATCTAAAAGGTTTTCCATAGACTTTCTAGCCAGTTTGATTCTTGTGGTTGAAAAAAGTGGTTAATTCCAAAACCAACAGCGCGGTTATTACCAGATAATTCTGCTGCTAATTGTAATGCAGCTTGTCTCCCAATTTCGGTTTCAAATACCGATGAAAATACAACATCAATTTGATGTTTTTTACAAAACTCTTTTAACCGAAATGGTGAACCGAATATCCCCGGTTTAATCACGAAAATTCCCCGCCAACCTTGTTGAAAACATAATTCTAATTGGTGAAGATTGGCGATAGATTCATCTAAGGCTATTGTTGTAAAATATGAATTACTTAATTCTTGCATTTCTCTAAATTTATCTACAGGTAAAGGTTGTTCGATAAATTCAATTTTGGATGAGAATTGATCACACTTCTTTAACCATAATTCAGCTTCTTGATAAGTAAGTCCCCCATTAGCATCTAAACGCAATTTTGCTGAAGTTGGTAAACTGGAAATTAGTAAATCAAATATTTCTAATTCTTGATTTATCTCATCAACACCAATTTTCCATTTAAAGGTTTTATATCCTTGTTCCCATAAATTACCCCATTGATTTAAAGCTAATTTTCCCGCTGATAATAAGCCGCTGTAGGTGAGATTAAAATTAGTAGCTTTTTCCATAACCAAAGCAGATTCAAAAGCAAATTGACAGGCTGGTAAATTATCTGGAATCGCTAAAATTATCTCTTGAGTAATTGCTTTTGGAAGTTGATAACAAAAATCTAAAGCTTGTTTGATAGTTTCTGAACCAAACCAAGAAATGGGAGAAATCTCCCCCCAACTAACATTATTTTTTGCATCAATCAAGCGAATAATGATACATTCGCGGGTTTCCCAAACCCCATGATTAGTAATAATGGGATTTGTGAATTTTTGACTAAAGTAACGGAAGGAAAATTGATAAACCATGAAGGACTTCCAAATAAAAAACATTCAAACTCTCATTCCTCTGTGTCCTCTGTGCCTCTGTGGTTCGTTTATTCTTAATGTGCCTTAACCAAGAATAAATCCTAAACCCAAAAATAAGCAACTCACAAACTGAACTCTGATAGCGATGAATTTAGAATTGCTGACTTTATCTGGTTGGTTGTGATTTTCTAAAACATGACGACATAATTTCACCGCAAAAGGTAAACTCAGAAAACTAAGTAATGTCCAAATTGGGAAAATATTCAAAATCACAAATAACAAAATTAGAGGATAAATACTCGCAGTAAAACCCACTAAAACCTTTGCACCAGTGTGAGTTCCTAGACGCACAATAGGAGATTTCTTTCCTGCGGCTATGTCATCTACAACTTGATGAAAATGGGAACAAAATAACACTAAACTGGTAACAATGCCCAAAATTACCGAAGCTGCTAAATTGGTCATAGACCAGGTTTGAGTTTGACTATAATAAGCCGCACTCATACCCAAAGGACCAAAGGCAAAAAAGCAGAGAATTTCCCCTAAACCTTGGTATCCTAGACGGAAAGGGGGACCTTGGTACATATAGCCCAAACAGCAGCATAAGAGGATTATAGCAATAACTGTGGGGTCTTTTTGCAAAATAGCGATCGCTATTATTCCCAACAAACCCAAACCTAAACACAGGTTTCCTATCCAAAACATTAAGGTTTTGTTACCAGTTAAATTCACCAATGAATGATGTTTATTCTGATCAATTCCTGTTTCGGCATCAAAGACATCATTACTAATATTTTCCCAAGCTAAAATCAAAATTGCCGCAGCAATAAACAAGGAGAATATTATGGGATTAAAAATCTTTATTTCCCTAAATGCTACCGCCGAACCTACCCAAATTGGCATAATAGCAACACTGTACATTGGCGGTTTAATAGCCGCCATCCATAATTTAGCTTGAGGTGGTGAAATCTGAGTTGAAGTCATCAGTTGTGATTAATTAAATTACCAGAACTTTAGTTATCAGTTAAATTTTATAATTTTGCATGATACTTGACTAGCTATTTTAGATTTAGGATTGTTGATCACGTATGGGTACAATCAATCTAAAATTGTTTAACTTTGGTAAATTACCAAAAAATGCTAGTTTTATGATTATAGGCGAATATCCTGCCATGAAACCTGCTATCTTGCCGCCAAAACAGGATAAACCCCATAATCAAGCTAAGTTTATGCTGGTTAATGGTGACTGAATTATGTTACCTATAAAAATACCACCATGATTTATTACATTTTAGGAAGATAACTTAATAAAAATTAACTTATACATCCATGACAATTTCACCATGTCGCAGCCACACCTTTGTAGACTACAAATACCTTAATCAATTACTATTAGAGATTCAGGAAAATTGCCGTCGCCATAATTATAGTAAAATTGTGAGTATTCCCCTAGAAATTGGCTTAGTTGATCCTTTGCTGGTTTTTGATCAATTTAATCAGAAAAATACCATAAACTTTTATTTTGAAAATAAAAGTAATGGTGAAGCAATAGCAGCAATTGATACTTTAGATAAAATAGAAATTTCTGGTAAAGATAGGTTTACAAAATCAGAAGAATTTATTAAAAATTGTCTGAAAAATATAATTCCTATTTCTCACGAAAATCAGACTTTTTCCCTACCTCGATTTTTTTGTACTTTCAGTTTTTTTGATCAGCATAAAAAAGTAGATTGTCCATTTCCTTCTGCTACGGTTTTCCTACCTTGTTGGCAAATAGCTTTAAAAAATAATTGCTGCACATTAGTAATGAATACAATTATCAATTCTAGGATTAATATTACCAAAATATTAGATAATTTACAACGCCATTTAGAAATTATTAGATCTTTGCATACCCATTCTCTAAATATTGATAAATTTCCCTTAAACTTATATAAAAAAATCACTAATAACGGTGAAAAATTTAAAACTTCTGTTTCCTCAGTTTTAGAAATAATTCATGCTAACCAGTTAAGAAAAATTGTTTTAGCTGATATCTTAGATGTCAGTGCTAATCATGATTTTAACTTATTACAATCTTTAAATAATCTCCGCCAAATACATCCTAATTGCAATGTATTTTCCACCAGTAATGGTCAAGGACAAAACTTTATTGGTGCTAGTCCAGAACGATTAATTAGTATTCACAAACGACAGTTAATTACTGATGCTTTGGCAGGTTCTGCACCGAGGGGAAAAACTCCCACAGAAGATGCTACAAATGCTAGCAATTTAGTTAACAGTACCAAAGAAAAACACGAACATAAACTGGTTCTAGATTTTATTACTCAACATTTATCTCAACTGGGTTTATTCCCCCAAGTTTTAGCCCCTAGACTGCGACAATTATCTAATATTCAGCATTTATGGACACCAATTAGCGCAGTAGTTCCTAATAATATTCATCCTCTACAAATAGTTGCTAAACTCCATCCTACTCCAGCAGTTGCCGGCGCAGCGCGAGATATTGCTTGTGCAGAAATTCGCCGTTATGAAAATTTTGAAAGGGGTTTATATGCAGCCCCTTTAGGTTGGGTAGACGGAGAAGGAAATTGTGAATTTATTGTGGGGATTCGTTCGGCTTTAATTGATGGTAATTATGCCAGACTGTATGCAGGTGCGGGTATTGTTGCTGGTTCAGATCCTCAAAAGGAATTTGCCGAAGTGCAACTTAAACTACAAGCTTTATTAAAAGCCTTGGTTTAAAGACTTTCCCTCGTTCCTAGACTCCGGCTAGGAATGCCAGCTATGAGGCTCTGCCTCCCGTCAAATATATTTCCTTGTACTCCGACTAGGAATGCCAGCTATGAGGCTCTGCCTCCTCTATCACTAGCGGCAGAGCCGCAATTCAGCATTCCCAGTCAGAGACTGGGAACGAGATTAATAATATGATTACAAATCACGGTGACTAAATGATTTTGCGTTTGCACCTGTGTAGGTTTTCACAATATGTCCATTCCCAGACATTTGATATTTATATGTGATTAAACCTTCTAACCCAACTGGTCCACGAGGTGGCATTTGTTGGGTACTAATTCCCACTTCAGCACCAAATCCATAACGGAAACCATCAGCAAAACGAGTAGAACAATTATGATAAACTCCCGCTGCATTGACTAAGCCTTGAAATGTTTCTGCGGCTGTAATATCTTCAGTAATAATTGCTTCTGTGTGCCGAGAACCATAATTTTCAATATGGGATATTGCTTCATTTAAAGAATCAACAATTTTAATGGCTAAAATTAAATCGCTGTATTCTGTTTGCCAGTCTATTTCTGTCGCTGTGGCAATATCAGATAAAATTTGTATAGTCCGTTCATCACCTTTTAATTCTACATTTTGTGCTTGTAAAGCTGTGGCAACTTGGGGGAGAAATTCGGCAGCAATGCTACTATGAACTAGCAAAGTTTCAATGGCATTACAAGCAGCGGGATATTGAATTTTAGAATCTACAGTAATACTAATAGCTTTGGCAATATCAGCGGCTTGATCTACATAAAGATGACAAATGCCATCAGCATGACCTAATACGGGAATGCGGGTATTATCTTGGACAAATTTCACAAAAGCATTAGAACCTCTAGGAATAATTAAATCTACATATTTATCTAATTGCAAAAGTTCTAATATTTCTTCTCTGGTGGTTAACAATTGCACCGCATCAGGATTAACTGCTGTGTGAGATAATCCTTGTTTAATGGCTTTAACTATGGCTGTACAAGAATGTAAAGCTTCTTTACCACCTTTGAGAATGACACCATTACCGGATTTAATTGCTAAGGAAACTATTTGAATTGCGGCTTCGGGACGGGCTTCAAAAATGATGCCTAAAACGCCTAAAGGACAGGTAATGCGTTTGAGAATTAAACCAGTGTCAATTTCTCGATGAATTTGGACTTTACCAATAGGATCTTCTAGTTTACCAACATCTCGCACACCAGCGATCGCATCCCTTAATTTATGTTCATCTAACTGCAACCGTTTATAAAGGGGTTTAGCGATTCCTGCCGCTGTTGCTGCGTGACAATCAGCCAGGTTTGCTTGGAGAATATCATCCTTTGCCAATTCTAAAGCTTGAGCGATCGCTTCAATAGTTTGATTTTTGGCCTCAGAGGAGAGAACTGCCAGCTTACTAGCAGCTTGACGGGTTTGTTGAGCGATAGCTTCGCTGGTAGTAGGCATCGCAGATAGAGGAGAAATAATTTTGAAATTAGTCATAAGAATACCTGGTAAGTGGGAAACCTTTGAGGAAAAAATTAGCTGAAACAGCTAATTTTTGACCCTATTTTTTGAAATTCACTAAATCGAGTCTAGACACTTAACCTTCTTGAACTCGACGTTCAAATTCTTCGGAAGTTTTGCCAATTACATCTAAGGCTGAGGGATAGATATCATTATGCTCCTGTTTCAGCCAGCCTAAGAGATTGGCAATCTGAGCATTCCGTAAATCTAAATCAGTCTGAAAAATGATTGAAGTCGCCATCGCTTCAGCATATTGACGTGGATGACCTTGCTGCACAAAAACATCCACCAAAGCGGCTAAAGCTGTCTGTGGAATATTAACAGGAGTCCCTTCTGTAGACATAATTTCTGAAAAAAATAAAATTCACAGGCCATTTTAATTTAAACCACGTTCAAGATGAAACCTGTAGTTTATCGAATTACCCCACCCCGGTTTTGCTAAAGCAAAACCTACCCTCCCCTTACCAACTACCGTGTACACACAAATCATCAGATCCCCCTAAATCCCCCTTTCCAAGGGGGACTTCAAGAAAATTTCCCCCCTTTTTAAGGGGGGCTAGGGGGGATCAAAACCCTGTTAGGCAACTTGATCAGACTTCTGTGTACACCGTAGCCTTACCAAGGGAAGGGGTTTTAAACTGACAAAAACTTCACTTTAGGTTTCAAGATGGATGAGGTAAGTACCTGGATAGAATTAATTACTATTATTTATTTACCAATCCTTTGTCCATTAAGGATTTCAGTCCAAATATTTGTGTAATTAATTTTGTCTCATTACTTGTATCTACAGGAATTTGATTGGAGTAGCCATCACGAACTAGTTTACTTTTCGTTACATAAGATACTGCGTTTTCTCCTGCTCATCTATTATTGAGTATTAATACTTACTTGTGTAGCTTTTTTTTATTAAAACAATTTGTAAAAGTTCACGTAATTTAGGCTGTATATATAAAAATCCAGTTTGATCTTTAAAAGGAAAGGATACGTAGGGTGTGTTAGCGACATTCCAAAGCACCATTATCAAAGATTTTATGCGTTCAAGATTCCATCTGATCACGCTAAAATACTTAGTTTTGTATGGCCACGTATGCTATGAAAAATACAATAGTAATCATATGGAAAATACAATAGTAATCCTATGGAAAATATAATGATAATCATAGAAAAAATACAATAGTAGTCATATAGACAAAATATATAATGTGCTTTTTAGATATTTCAAGGTAATTTTTAATGGATAATTTTACCACTTAGGATTTGCTAATAGATCCTAGAGTGGCGTTAAATGTTATACATGAAACCCTTGCACAGTAATAATTTTACGGATATTAAATAATAATAATAATAATCATATGCAATAAACAAGCGTTATTCTATAAATTCATTACTGCGTAACTTTCTTAGCAGTCTCTAAGTTTGAAAAAATATTATGCTATCCAGATTTTGTACGTATTGATGATTTAGCATGATGTATATTTTCACTTAATTTCATTTTTCTCTCATTTTCTGTGACTCATAAACTTTACATTTCTTGACGGAATTTTACTTTACATCATAAAAATTAGATGATAGTTTGTTTAAGGGTTAAGCAATTACTTAACCGATAGTCATAAAACTAACAACAAGGAATTAAAAAAATGGCAGTTGAAAAAACCAATTCTTCCTCCAGCTTGGCAGAAGTTATTGATAGAATCCTCGACAAAGGTATCGTAATTGACGCTTGGGTTCGTGTTTCCTTAGTTGGTATCGAACTACTAGCAATTGAAGCTCGGATCGTTATCGCTTCCGTTGAAACCTACTTGAAGTATGCTGAAGCAGTTGGTTTGACCCAATCAGCAGCAGTACCTGCTTAATTTAATTAAGCAAGTTACCAAGTAGGAGAATAACCATGACTCATATTTATAGTTATTCTCCTCATTTCCCAAGTTTCCGACAACAAATCACAAGGAATTAAAAAAATGGCAGTTGAAAAAACCAATTCTTCCTCCAGCTTGGCAGAAGTTATTGATAGAATCCTCGACAAAGGTATCGTAATTGACGCTTGGGTTCGTGTTTCCTTAGTTGGTATCGAATTACTAGCAATTGAAGCTCGGATCGTTATCGCTTCCGTTGAAACCTACTTGAAGTATGCTGAAGCAGTTGGTTTAACCCAATCAGCAGCAGTACCTGCTTAATCTAAGCAAGTTACCAAGTAGGAGAATAACCATGACTCATATTTATAGTTATTCTCCTCATTTCCCAAGTTTCCGACAACAAATAACAAGGAATTAAAAAAATGGCAGTTGAAAAAACCAATTCTTCCTCCAGCTTGGCAGAAGTTATTGATAGAATCCTCGACAAAGGTATCGTAATTGACGCTTGGGTTCGTGTTTCCTTAGTTGGTATCGAACTACTAGCAATTGAAGCTCGGATCGTTATCGCTTCCGTTGAAACCTACTTGAAGTATGCTGAAGCAGTTGGTTTAACCCAATCAGCAGCAGTACCTGCTTAATCTAAGCAAGTTACCAAGTAGGAGAATAACCATGACTCATATTTATAGTTATTCTCCTCATTTCCCAAGTTTCCGACAACAAATCACAAGGAATTAAAAAAATGGCAGTTGAAAAAACCAATTCTTCCTCCAGCTTGGCAGAAGTTATTGATAGAATCCTCGACAAAGGTATCGTAATTGACGCTTGGGTTCGTGTTTCCTTAGTTGGTATCGAATTACTAGCAATTGAAGCTCGGATCGTTATCGCTTCCGTTGAAACCTACTTGAAGTATGCTGAAGCAGTTGGTTTGACCCAATCAGCAGCAGTACCTGCTTAATTTAATTAAGCAAGTTACCAAGTAGGAGAATAACCATGACTCATATTTATAGTTATTCTCCTCATTTCCCAAGTTTCCGACAACAAATCACAAGGAATTAAAAAAATGGCAGTTGAAAAAACCAATTCTTCCTCCAGCTTGGCAGAAGTTATTGATAGAATCCTCGACAAAGGTATCGTAATTGACGCTTGGGTTCGTGTTTCCTTAGTTGGTATCGAATTACTAGCAATTGAAGCTCGGATCGTTATCGCTTCCGTTGAAACCTACTTGAAGTATGCTGAAGCAGTTGGTTTGACCCAATCAGCAGCAGTACCTGCTTAATTTAATTAAGCAAGTTACCAAGTAGGAGAATAACCATGACTCATATTTATAGTTATTCTCCTCATTTCCCAAGTTTCCGACAACAAATCACAAGGAATTAAAAAAATGGCAGTTGAAAAAACCAATTCTTCCTCCAGCTTGGCAGAAGTTATTGATAGAATCCTCGACAAAGGTATCGTAATTGACGCTTGGGTTCGTGTTTCCTTAGTTGGTATCGAACTACTAGCAATTGAAGCTCGGATCGTTATCGCTTCCGTTGAAACCTACTTGAAGTATGCTGAAGCAGTTGGTTTGACCCAATCAGCAGCAGTACCTGCTTAATTTAATTAAGCAAGTTACCAAGTAGGAGAATAACCATGACTCATATTTATAGTTATTCTCCTCATTTCCCAAGTTTCCGACAACAAATAACAAGGAATTAAAAAAATGGCAGTTGAAAAAACCAATTCTTCCTCCAGCTTGGCAGAAGTTATTGATAGAATCCTCGACAAAGGTATCGTAATTGACGCTTGGGTTCGTGTTTCCTTAGTTGGTATCGAATTACTAGCAATTGAAGCTCGGATCGTTATCGCTTCCGTTGAAACCTACTTGAAGTATGCTGAAGCAGTTGGTTTAACCCAATCAGCAGCAGTACCTGCTTAATTTAATTAAGCTCCATAATATCAGGATTAATTAATCCTGATATTGGTTCTGCTTTTTTTAATTATCTAGATATTTGGAAATCAACGCTTCTCAAAGGATATTACAAAAAAGTACGAATCCTTATAATGTAGTACCTGGAGAAGCAATTTCTGTTAGGTCTGGGCTAATTTACTATTTTTTGGAGAACTTCATGATTTCTTTAATGGCAAAAATCCGGCAAGAACATCAGTCAATAGCAGAGAAAGTGGCTGAACTATCTCTTGAGACCAGAGAATTCTTGTCCGTCACGACAGCGAAAAGACAAGAGCAAGCTGAAAAACAAGCTCAAGAACTGCAAGCATTCTACAAGGATCTTCAGGAAACAAGTCAGCAGTTTTTATCAGAAACAGCCCAAGCCAGAATTGCTCAAGCTGAAAAACAAGCTCAAGAACTGTTAGCATTCCACAAAGAACTTCAAGAAACAAGTCAGCAGTTTTTATCAGAAACAGCCCAAGCCAGAATTGCTCAAGCTGAAAAACAAGCTCAAGAACTGTTAGCATTTTATCAAGAAGTTCGGGAAACAAGTCAGCAGTTTTTATCAGAAACAGCCCAAGCCAGAATTGCTCAAGCTGAAAAACAAGCTCAAGAACTGTTAGCATTCCACAAAGAACTTCAAGAAACAAGTCAGCAGTTTTTATCAGCAACAGCCGACGCAAGAACTGCTCAAGCTAAGGAACAGAAGGAATCTCTCCTGAAATTCCGTCAGGATTTGTTTGTGAGTATCTTTGGTTAATAAATACTCTCATTACCTGTAGTCCATTTGTTGGACAATGGGGCTACATAATAAAACCCCCTGATATTCCAGTTGCAAGACTGGTAAGACAAGGGGGCGATTAATAAAATTCAACAACAATGACTCTTGGCGTGAAGCTTCGGTTGTCTATATTTATACTCCGTATTCGTTAACATAGAAAATCTGTCTAGCATTAACGTTGATACTCTTATTAAACTAGGCTTCGTGCTTCATATACAAACCCAAGTTTGGCAATAATATCCGCACAAACATAAACTTTTTTACCATCTTTAAATTATGACTACTACCAAGGTTAATCATAAAAGAGCCGTTCTTCGTCTTCGTCCAGGGCAGTTTGTCGTCACACCTGCTATCGAGCGAGTCGCAATTCGGGCGCTACGTTATCTCAAATCGGGGTTTCCTGTTCACTTACGCGGACCAGCCGGCACAGGGAAAACAACCCTAGCCATGCACTTGGCTAACTGTCTGGACAGACCAGTCATGTTACTGTTTGGAGATGACCAGTTTAAGAGTTCGGACCTGATTGGTAGTGAATCTGGTTACACTCACAAAAAGGTACTAGACAACTATATCCATAGTGTTGTTAAACTCGAGGACGAATTTAAGCAAAATTGGGTTGATTCCCGATTAACCTTAGCTTGTCGTGAAGGTTTCACCTTAGTTTATGATGAATTTAACCGTTCACGACCTGAAGTTAATAACGTCCTGCTGTCAGCATTAGAAGAAAAAATTCTTAGTCTTCCTCCTAGCAGCAATCAGCCAGAATACTTGAGTGTTAATCCTCAATTTCGGGTGATTTTTACATCGAATCCAGAAGAGTATGCGGGAGTTCACTCAACCCAAGATGCTTTGATGGATAGATTGGTAACTATTAGTATGCCAGAACCAGATGAAATCACTCAAACAGAGATATTAATTCAGAAAACAAATATAGATCGAGAATCTGCTAACTTCATCGTGCGGTTAGTTAAGTCATTTCGTGTAGCTACCGGCGCGGAGAAAACTTCCGGCTTACGGTCTTGTTTAATGATTGCTAAGGTCTGTGCTGATAATAATATTCCGGTGACAACAGAAAGTTTAGATTTTCCAGATATTGCTATAGATATTCTGTTCAACCGCTCTCATTTATCTATGAGCGAATCCACAAACATTTTCTTGGAGTTACTAGAGAAATTCTCAGCCGAAGAACTGGAAATATTAAATAATAGAGTCACAGGAGACAATGATTTTCTGATTGACAATTCCCAATTTTTATCCCAACAATTAGCTGGTCAACCAAATTAGCTTAGAAAGTAGAAGCCTCTCACCTACCCGACCGGGAGGTGATGCGATCAATGCGGGCGAGTCACTACTTGATGCAAAAAAAGTTAATTTTTGCCAAATAATAATCAATGCTTTGTTTTCTTTAGAGCAGGAATTTTTAGTCTGTAAAATCAGATATGAGTCCTATACCATTCAAGAGTTGAATTATTTCTGACTTCTACCCCAATGCTGCCAACACGTCCTCAGACTAACTCAAGTCGAACTATTAACACATCTACCCAAGGTTCGACTTTAGCGGACATTCTCGAAAGGGTTTTAGATAAGGGTATTGTGATTGCTGGCGATATTTCTATATCTATCGCATCCACCGAACTTGTACATATTCGGATTCGCTTGTTAATTTCCTCTGTGGATAAAGCCAAGGAAATGGGCATCAATTGGTGGGAAAGCGATCCTTATCTCAGCACTAAGGCTCAACGTTTGGTTGAAGAAAATCAACAACTTCAGCATCGTCTAGAGAGTCTAGAGGCAAAGCTAAATTCACTGACATCTTCTAGTGTGAAAGAGGAAATCCCCTTAGCAGCAGATGTTAAAGATGATTTGTATCAAACCAGTGCAAAAATTCCATCACCTGTAGATACACCAATTGAAGTTCTAGATTTTCAGGCTCAATCCAGTGGGGGAACTCCACCATATTTAAATACATCAATGGAAATTCTCGATTTCCAGGCTCAAACCAGTGAAGAAAGTTCATCACCTGTAGGTTCAACCGTGGAAATTCTCGATTTTCAGGCTCAAACCAGTGAAGAAAGTTCATCACCTGTAGGTTCAACCGTGGAAATTCTCGATTTTCAAGCTCAAACCAGTGAAGAAAGTTCATCATCCGTAGATCCAGCGATTGATGTCTAACCTAAACTATCCAGGCTTGAAGTATCTGAAACTCTTGAAACTTTAATAATCAAATTGCATCAAAGACATTTAAAACTTTAGGTTGCATCATAAAAATGGTTTGCACTCCCGCTGAAAACTTCAACAATTCACTGACCATTGCTTCTAAACCCAAGAATGAAGCGGGTTTAGCTCCTTTACTTTTGACTGTATTGGAATTGGTGCGTCAGTTGATGGAAGCTCAAGTAATTCGGCGCATGGAAGAGGATTTACTGAGTGAACCTGACTTAGAACGGGCAGCAGACAGTCTGCAAAAGTTAGAAGAACAAATCTTACATTTGTGTGAGATGTTTGAGGTTGACCCGGCAGATTTGAATATAAATTTGGGGGAGATTGGGACTCTTTTACCATCTTCCGGTTCTTATTATCCAGGTCAACCCAGTAGTCGTCCTTCTGTATTAGAGCTATTAGATCGACTTTTAAATACTGGAATTGTTGTAGATGGTGAGATAGATTTAGGTATCGCTCAAATCGATCTTATTCACGCTAAATTACGTTTAGTTTTGACATCAAAACCAATGTAATCCCAATTTATCAATCATAAATTTAGGTTTAATTTATTCACGGCTTATGAGTATTCCTCTTTATTTGTACGGCATTTTTCCAAATACAATTCCTGAAACTCTTGAGCTTGAAGGATTGGATAAGCAACCTGTTCATAGTCAAGTAGTTGATGAGTTTTGTTTCTTATATTCAGAGGCTCGTCAAGAAAAATATTTGGCTTCTCGCCGTAATTTGTTAACTCATGAAAAAGTTTTAGAACAAACAATGCATGCGGGTTTTCGTGTTCTTCTCCCCCTGCGGTTTGGATTAGTGGTTAAAGATTGGGAAACCATCATGAGTCAATTGATTAATCCCCATAAAGATCAATTGAATCAATTGTTTCAAAAATTGGCAGGCAAAAGAGAGGTAAGCATTAAAATTTTCTGGGATGCTAAAGCGGAATTACAAACCATGATGGAGTCTCATCAGGATTTGAAGCAGCAGCGCGACAACATGGAAGGCAAAAAGTTGAGTATGGAGGAAGTCATCCAAATTGGACAATTAATTGAAATTAATCTTCTAGCCCGCAAACAAGCTGTAATTGAAGTTTTCTCTCAGGAGCTAAATCCTTTCGCTCAGGAGATTGTAGTCAGTGACCCTATGACGGAAGAAATGATTTACAATGCAGCCTTTTTGATTCCTTGGGAAAGTGAATCTGAATTTAGCGAACGTGTTGAAGTGATTGATCAGAAATTTGGCGATCGCTTACGTATTCGCTACAACAATTTTACTGCTCCCTACACATTTGCCCAGCTTGATTCATAGGAGTTATTACGATGCTGACGAAACTGTTACTACTGCCCATCATGGGTCCTCTGAATGGAGTTGTCTGGATTGCAGAGCAAATCCAAGAGCGGACTAACACTGAATTTGATGCCCAAGAAAATTTGCATAAACAATTATTAAGCTTGCAACTTTCCTTTGATATTGGCGAAATTGGTGAGGAAGAATTCGAGATTCAAGAAGAAGAGATTCTTTTAAAAATTCAAGCCTTAGAAGAGGAAGCACGCTTGGAACTAGAAGCTGAACAAGAGGAAGCACGCTTAGAATTAGAAGCTGAACAGGAAGACTTTGAATATCCACCTGAATTCACAGCAGAAGTTAATAAGGATCAACATCTCGTCTTGTTACCTTAGGATTGATGGGCGCAAGTAAGCCACCTCTTTTTATCTTCAAAACCCTTAGAAAACGGTAATTGGGAATTATCCTATAGGAATCCTATTTGATTGTTGAAAAATTGAGAAAGTCCAAGCCTTTCCTGATCGGTGTTACAATCTAAGTATATTGAGTAAAATTCAAATAGGATGGCTATATAACTAGTACCGCAGGGCGGAAGTCAAAAGTCAAAAGTCAAAAGTCAAAACTAATATACAGTAGGCTTTTTAGCGATTAAGAATGGTTGGTTTATTTACGCCGTGCTGTAATAGTACAATGTTTAGATGAAGTTTAAGTTTATCATAAAAAACCCGCTTTCGCGGGTCAAATGTGGAAAATGTGTTCATATTTTGCCAAATTTATCAAGATTTGAGATATTAATATTCAACCTCAAAAGTTTGGTAATTATTCGACTCAACAAAAATATTTGAACGCACTATATTTTGAGCAGTATTTGAGTGAGGTTGACGCAATTTATGAATCGTTTTTTCTGTCGCTTCTATCTGTTCATTGAGGATATCTAAGCGTTGTTGAAGTAAACCCATTCGTTCTTTAATAGAATACATATCTCGCTGAATACGTTGTTTCTCCGTCACCATTTTATAAAGATCCAATTGACTTGATGCATCAGACTTAGGCCGAGGCATTGTGCTAATTTTAGCTCTGCTAATACTGCGATTACTAATTGTTTTCATGAAAAATACCTGAATATTTTTTATCATTATAACCAAGTTTTTGTAATTGTAAATCCCCAAATTATCTGGAAAAAATTTATCTCTTACTTCCATGAATATGAACTTTAGGTACTTCGTAACAGCAAATATTTTTATCTAGGTGAAATATATGGAATTAGAAAATCTCTACACTTATGCTTTTTTGGAAATACCTAGCTCTCCCTTGATTTTGCCACAGGGTGCTGCTAATCAAGTAGTGCTAATTAATGGTACTGAACTTGCGGCTATTGTCGAGCCGGGGATATTTTTAGAATCATTCCAAAATAATGATGAAAAAATTATCCAAATGGCTTTACATCATGATCGAGTAATTTGTGAACTTTTTCAACAGATTACAGTTTTACCCTTGCGGTTTGGAACTTATTTTACTTCTACAAATAATCTGCTAACCCATTTAAAATCCCATGAAAAAGAATATCAGAATAAGCTAGAAAAGATCAATGGTAAAAACGAATTTACTTTAAAATTGATCCCACGAATGATAGAAGAAATAGTACCATCTGAAGGGGGAGGTAAGGATTATTTCTTAGCTAAAAAGCAACGCTATCAAAACCAAAACAACTTTAGTATTGCTCAAGCAGCAGAAAAACAAAATCTTATTGATTTAATCACCAAAGTTAATCAATTACCCGTTGTTGTTCAAGAACAAGAGGAACAAATACAGATTTACCTCTTAGTTAGTTGTCAAGATAAGACCTTACTTTTAGAACAGTTTTTAACCTGGCAGAAAGCTTGTCCAAAGTGGGATCTACTTTTAGGAGATTGTCTTCCTCCTTACCACTTTATTTAGTGATTATTTATTAAGTAAGTCGGCGCAAAGAAACCAAACTATGTAAAGATAAGTAAATACGGAAAATAAATCTACTGAGGTGATTAAAATATGGGCGCTCGTTTAAGGGTATTTTTAACTCGTGAGCAAGATAAAACCCTGTTTGAACCTAAGAACAAGGGATTTGCCGCAAAAAGTCAAAGATACAGCCGAGGTAATTAGGTTAAATTCAGATAGTTGGTATGTAGAAAAAATAGCTGCTCATTTATATCTTCTTTCTGCCCAAATATTGCTCTGAAATGAATCCAATGGAATTGGAATGGCAGCATCTCAAAAAAGATGAACTATCGGGACAAATGTTTGAGGACGAGTAATACGATTGCTTATGCCGTAATGAATGGGGTTAAAGCCAGGGGAGAAAAAGCACAATACAGTACAAAACGTATTAAATTCAACAAACATACTCCTGCTTAACTTTTCCTTACATAGTTATAAACTTTTCCGCCGACCTACTTAGTCTTTTCGTTAATTTTTTAACTTTATTATGAACCAGTACGACTCACTTAATTTGGTCATGTTTAGCGGCAAAGGTGGAGTTGGCAAAACTACCACTTCTTGCAGTTTTGCTCGTTATTGGGCAAAACAGTTCCCAGAAGAAACAATTTTGTTACTTTCTACAGATCCGGCACATTCTTTAGGAGATGTATTACTGGCAGAAGTGAAAGATTATGCTTCACCATTAACAGATTTGCCTAATTTGAGTGTTCAGGCTTTAGATGCTGAAAAACTGCTATTAGAATTTAAGGCCAAATATAGCGAATTTTTAGAACTACTGGTTGAGCGGGGAAGTCTAGCAGACGGACAAGATTTAGCCCCAGTTTGGGATTTGAACTGGCCTGGTTTAAATGAATTAATGGGGTTACTAGAAATCCAACGTCTACTGTCTGAAAAAAAAGTAGATCGCATAGTAGTTGATATGGCTCCTTCTGGTCATACCTTAAACCTATTGCGATTGAAAGATTTCTTAGATGTGATTTTAAATTCATTAGAGTTATTCCAGAAAAAGCATCAGGTGATCACAGAAACTTTGACCAGAAAAAACTATACTCTTGATGAAGTTGATGACTTTTTGGCTGATCTAAAATTTCAATTAGCAGAAGGGAGACGACTGCTACAGGATAATCAATTTACAGGTTGTATAGTTGTCGCCATTTCCGAACCTATGTGTTTTGCCGAAACCGAGCGATTCATAGAAAGTTTAAAAAACCTAGATGTTCCCTATGCGGGAATAATAATCAATCGAATTTTGGCAAATTCAGATACAGAGCTAGACCGCTATGCAGAACAGCAAAACTTCATCAATAAATTCCTAAAAATTTCCCCAAAAAAACCCGTTTTCATAGTACCACAACAGCAATTCCCACCTTTAGGAGGGTTAGCATTAGATAATCTAGCAGGACAAATTCAAAATATTGATCAAGTGGAACTCGCTTCTCCACCACCAATTCAATGGCCGACTAAAATTCTACCTAGCTTTACTGATTTTGTAGCTGAAGGCTGTCAATTGATTGTTGTCGGTGGCAAAGGAGGAGTTGGTAAAACCACAGTGTCAGCAGCCATGGCCTGGGCTTTTGCTAATCGTTATCCTGATAAAAACATTCGCGTAATTTCCATAGATCCTGCTCATTCCTTGGGAGATGCTTTTGGTGAAAAATTAGGACATGAACCAAAATTATTAGCTCCCAATTTAAGTGGACAGGAAATTAATGCTGAGAAAATATTAGATCAATTTCGTGCCGATTATCTTTGGGAATTGGCGGATATGATTAGTGGTGAAGGAACAGAAGCAGACGCAACAATAAATATTGCCTATCTTCCAGAGGCTTGGCGGCAGATTATGTCTCAAGCTTTACCAGGTATTGATGAGATGCTATCTCTAATCACCATCATGGATTTATTAGACAGCAACCAGCAAGATTTGATTATTCTAGATACAGCGCCCACAGGTCATCTTCTGCAATTTTTGGAAATGCCAACTGCATTAGGAGATTGGTTATCTTGGATATTTAAGTTATGGATGAAATATCAGAATGTCTTGGGTCGAGTTGATTTCATTGGGCGGTTGCGAAGTCTGCGCCAACAAGTGGTTAAAGCTCAGAAGAAATTAAAAAACCCAAAGCATACCCAATTTGTGGGTGTAATTCAGGGAGAAGCGGCAATTATTGCTGAACATATTCGCTTAACAGAATCTCTAAAAACCATAGGAATTCAACAGCGTTATGTGGTACAAAATCGCTACACTCAAGATGTAGAGATTGAGAGCAGCTTGTTTTCACAACAAACAATTGTTCGCTTACCTAAGTTACCCAGATCTGTCGAACCTATTGCCAGAATTCAAGGTGCCGCCAATCTTTTATTTTAAGTGGATAATGTAGCCAAGAAAAAATGGTTTTTTTAGAGTCAATTTTTGGAGGAATCTGATGAGTGATTTATTCAAGGGATTTGAGCAGTTACTAGAACTAGTAAAAACTCTGGAAGAAAAAGCAGAAAACGGAGAAATCAAGACCAATGTCCAGTTTAACTCCCGACCCCTAAGCAGTATTCCCAGAACAGGAAATATCCCACGTACCAGTAATATGGGGGTTAATATGGGTAACATGGGTAATGACGTGGGTACAAGTCGGATGAACACTCAATCCCCCCCAGCTTCTGGTGCAGGTCCATCAGATCCAGTCGTCCACCCCGATCCTACTTCAGGTATTGCTCTCAAAGATATCGGTGGACTGAGCGAAATTCTTAAAGAACTCAAGGAACTGATTGCTATTCCTTTAAAACGCCCTGACCTACTGGCTAAATTAGGACTAGAACCCACCCATGGCGTATTATTAGTTGGTCCGCCAGGAACGGGCAAAACCCTCACCGCCCGGGCTTTAGCTGAAGAACTGGGCGTTAACTACATTGCCATTGTTGGTCCAGAAGTCATCAGTAAATATTACGGTGAAGCGGAACAAAGACTGCGCGGTATCTTTGAAAAAGCCGCCAAAAATGCTCCCTGTATTATTTTTATTGATGAAATTGATAGCCTCGCCCCAGACCGTAGTGCCGTAGAAGGGGAAGTTGAAAAGCGTCTGGTTGCCCAATTATTAGGCTTGATGGATGGTTTTTCCCATAGCCCAGGGGTGATTGTTCTCGCGGCTACAAACCGCCCTGACCACCTTGACCCAGCCCTGCGACGACCGGGAAGATTTGACCGAGAAGTGCAGTTTCGCATTCCTGACATCAACGGCCGCAAAGAAATTCTGCAAATTCTCACCCGCCCCATGCCCTTGGATAATACGGTTGACCTGGATTTTATCGCCGAGCGGGCGGTGGGATTTGTGGGGGCTGATTTGAAGGCCGTTTGTCAAAAAGCCGCTTATACCGCCCTCCGTCGTCAAGTTCCTTCCATAGAAGTGGAAGCTCCAGAAAACATGACGGTTAATCAAACTGATTTTTTACAAGGGCTAAAGGAAATCAAGCCGGCTGTACTTCGCAGCGTTGAAGTTGAAGTTCCTCAAGTGGCGTGGGACGATATTGGTGGTTTAGAAACGATTAAACAAACCTTGCGAGAATCAGTAGAAGGGGCGTTGCTTTATCCAGAACTTTACCTCCAAACCAAAGCCGTAGCTCCCAAGGGGATTTTGCTATGGGGACCACCGGGAACTGGCAAAACTCTATTAGCAAAGGCTGTGGCTTCCCAGGCCAGGGCTAATTTTATTGGTGTCAATGGACCAGAGTTGCTTACCCGTTGGGTAGGTGCTAGTGAGCAAGCGGTACGGGAATTATTTGCTAAGGCGCGACAAGCAGAACCCTGTGTCATATTCATTGATGAAATTGATACCTTAGCTCCAGCACGGGGAACTTACAGCGGTGATTCTGGTGTGAGTAACCGGGTAGTGGGGCAATTACTTACTGAGTTGGATGGTGTAGAGGCTGGTGCAAGTATTCTGGTCATTGGGGCTACAAACCGTCCTGATGCTCTTGATTCTGCTTTATTACGGGCAGGAAGGTTGGATTTACAACTTAAGGTAGATTTACCTGATTTAGCTAGTCGTTTAGATATTTTGCAAGTGTATACTCAGGGACGACCATTGTTAGATGTAAATTTAACCTATTGGTCTGAAGTCACAGAAGGCTGGAATGGCGCTGATTTAGTATTGCTGTGCAATCAAGCTGCTGTGGAAGCTATTCGCCGTTTCCGAGGGCAAGGACAGACAAATCCGGCTGATATCAGAATTACTAATGATGATTTTGAATATTCTCATCAGGTTTTAGTCAGTCAACGTCATGCTTAGTTAGATTCTCACTGTTACCCCTGTCCGTAAGCAATTTGGCCGGGGGTCACAAAACATAGAAAAGTAAGTGCAATGGCCATACTACTGGTAATTGTTTTCAGCGTCGCTGCAACTGGATAGAATCGTTATGAATTGATTTAGCGATCGCTTTACAGCAGTTTCCGATATTATGGGGTAAAGACACCTTTTTGATTTGGCATTTAACAGGTGGTACAGAAGGCGGTTTGCATATCACTGATGTTACCAACCCACCTTCCGCACCCTAAACTGTCACACAAGGAAAAATGGTCGTTTGGGGATTTGAGATTGGCGAACTGCTTGCAGCAGCGCTTCGCTATCGCCACCTAAGATTCCAACAATTTTGTATCAAAATTATCATCAAAGGTATTCAAAAATCCGAAATTACCGATTGTGAAACTGGGGGGTGCGGAATGTCGGTTACAGATAACGGTGGTGTTTATTTTGTCCCTGCTTTTTCTGGGTTATTTGCACCCTATTGGCGCAATGATGCTAGGGGTGTAATTGTAGGTATGACTAGCTACACAAATAAAGGTCATATTGCCCGTGCGGTGTTAGAAGCTACAGCATGGCAGACTCGTGAAGTTTTGGATGCGATGAGAGAAGACGCGCAGGTAAATTTAACCGATTTGAAGGTAGATGGTGGGATGGTGTACAACAACCTGTTGATGCAGTTTCAAAGTGATGTGTTGGGTGTGCCTGTGATTCGTCCCCAGGTAGCAGAAACTACAGCTTTAGGGGCAGCTTATGCTGCTGGGTTGGCGACTGGTTTCTGGAGTAGTCTGGAGGAGTTGTCTGAGAATTGGCTTTTAGATCAGACTTGGGAAGCGAAGATGGATGCTGTGGAGAGGGAAGGTTGTTATCGGTTGTGGAAGAAAGCTGTTAGTAGGACTTTTGATTGGGTATAATTAACTAATGCAAAATCTACAATACGTAAATTTATACTTTTCACAAACTTACACACAGCCTAAAATAGTATGATTTTCAATATCTCTCCATCTCAGATTGAAAGCTTGGATAGCAAAGAGCTTGTAGAACTGCTGAAAAAATTGCTACACGCCGAAGCACAAAGTTCTGGTATTTGTTTACGAGGAGTTTCAGTACCCCTTCAGATTACTGTTCCTGATGGAGGAGAAGATGCACGAATTTCATGGACAGGAGGGTGTGAAAAAACAAATTATCTAACATCTAGATTTTGCATATTTCAATCAAAAGCTACTAAATTGGGAAAAACAGGCTGGAAAAAAGAGGTTTGGACAAAGCCCAGTCAAAAAAAGGATGCCAAACGAGAACTTAATAATGCTTTAAAAACAACCATTAATGAAAATGGCTCTTACATCGGATTTACCTCTGAAATTTTTATTGGAACTAAAAAAGATGATCTAATTACAGCTATTAAGGAGGGTATTCAAGAGGCTGGGGCTGATCCTGCTCAGTTAAAGACTATTGATGTTTATGATGCAAATAAGATTAAAGACTGGGTATCACAATATCCAGCAATCGCAGTTTGGCTTAACGAAAAACAATCTGGACTTACTTTAAAAAATTTTCAAACAATTAAAAGATTAGGAAAAAAAGTTGATATAGCCTCAATTCCAAAGATTGAAGACAAAGCCAACCGTTTTATAATTGGAACGAAGAATAGCGATAACTCACTTACTTTCGAGAAAGTAAAAGAACGAATTATAGATTACTTAGCTGATTCTAGAAAATCAATCAGAATTATTGGATCATCGGGTGTAGGAAAAACTCGGTTTGTGTATGAGGTGTTTAGAGATGAAACTACTACAGCGAAAAACTCATTAGCAATATCTGCAATTTATTGTGATTTTAGTGGCATTGGCAATCAGATTCTTGAAATAGCCCGGAGTCTTTTAGATGGTGAAAATTCTGCTCTCATGATTGTGGATGAATGTCCGCGTGATATTGCTATTAAGCTTGGTGAAATTATAACAACTGAAGGTAGTAACCTTAAAATCATAACAATTGGTAATGATAATCAACCTATAGAAAAAGATAGTTGCCTCAATATTTCCGTTACTCCTGCTGATGAAACTCTTATTAAAGGCATTATTCAGCAGCGATATCCAAAAGCTGATGACTCAGATATTAACTTTATTAAAGATTTAAGTGGTGGATATCCACGAATTGCAGTATTAGCTACAGATAACTATTCAGAGGGATCGCCAATTCTAAAATCTGTAGAAGATGTTGTAGAGCGCATTCTTACAAGTTGTGGCATAAATCGAGCCGAACAAGTTAGAGCAATTGAGTGTCTTGCGCTATTCAAGCAATTAGGTGCGGATGAAAATATCAGTGATGAGATTGACTTTGTTGGTGAAAATTTAGCCAGACAAACTGGTGATGAGATGTATGAACATTTAGCTTATGCAGCAAAACAAAATCTTGTAGATCATTTTGGTTGTTATTTTATAGCTAAACCTCTTCCCATAGCAGTTTTCCTTGGAACAAGAAGGTTAGATTTACTGCGTGTAAACACAATCCTTAAATTTATAGAAATTGCATCTCCAACATTACGTGCATCTTTTTTAAGTCAATGGCGTTATTTCGATGATTCAAAAACAGCCGCTACAGTTGCTCAAAGGCTTTTAGCAAGAGATGGGTGGTGTGGTTCACGAGAACATTTGAAAACTGAGCTTGGTTCACAATGCCTAAATGCCATAGTACACATCGATCCTGATGGTGTAGCTAATGTTATTCATTATCTATATAAAGATTTATCTATAGATGATTTGAAGGAAGCCATAACGAGAAAGCATGATTTTTTCCAAATTTTAGCAAAACTTGTTTTGCGAAAAAGATATTTTTACATAGCAGCACCACTACTCATGCGGTTAGCTGTGATTGAAGATAATACTTATTCAAATGATGCAGGTAAACGGTTTAAACAACTTTTTCAATTACATCTCAGTGAAACTGAAGCTGAACCTGATGAAAGGTTTGCAATTATAGATCAAGGACTATCATCAGGTGACGAAAGAATCATATCAGTTTGTATTGACGCACTGGAAAATACCCTTAAACGAAATTATTTTTCTGGGTCAGGGATCTCTTATCAAATGGGAAGCAAACCTGTTCCTGAAGAATGGAAACCAAAAGTATGGGGTGAAATTTTTTATTTTCACAGAAATGGTCTTCAAAAGCTAGATTATATACGCTCACAGTATACAAAATTCTCGATTCAGTGTGAAAACATTATTGCCAAAGCCATTCGGTCACTTATTTGTGAAAATCTCTTAGATGATATTGAACAAATTTTAGCCAAAATTACTAAAGAAAAACAAATTTGGCTTGATGCTATTAAGGGAATTAGCGATTGGTTATATTTTGACAGCACGAAAGCACCAGAAGAATTTTTACAAAAAGTTAGGAAGCTTTATGATAAGCTAATACCAACTGATCCAATTCAGAAAGCACTTCTCTATACAAAATTTTGGCACTCACATCTTCGCAATCCTGATATAAAATACGATCAGGAAAATAGGTCTACTAATGATTTTGAATATGCTGACAGAAAAGCAAAAGAAGTTGCTGCTGAAATTGCAGTAGACAAAGAACTTACAGATCGTGCCATCCGAATAATGATTAGGGAAGAACTGAACAATGTGTTTCCATTTGCTCATGAGTTGGCCATGAAATTGGAAGATCCAGTACAATCTTTTCAGTTAGCAATCAATGAATTTGAAATATCTTCTGATGGGAAAGGAATAAATTTTTTAAGAGCATTACTTTCTGGGATTGATAAAAGAGATACTGAATTTGCAAATAAGTGCATTCATATTGCTCGTAATTGTGATGCCCTAAAGCATGAAATAAGTAATATTTATAGGTCTGTTGATATCTCTGTTGGTAGACTAAATGAAATTATTCAAAGAATAAGAGATGGGAGTATTCCCGTAACAGAATGTGTCTATTTTTCTTATGGACAAGCACTAAGCCAACTTAATTCTGAAGATATTTTTAGTTTAATTGATGAATTATCTTCTAATCACGGTTCGGAAGGTGTGTGGGTATCTCTTGAAATTATTTCTATGTACCAACATAATAAAGATATTCTTGACAGGCAACTCGCCAAACGGATTAAAGAAATTATTACTTCAAAGGAACTTTTTGAAAAAATAAGGTCAGCTACTACAGATGGATATTTATTTGAAGAGCTTGTTTTATTGATGCAAAAACATTATGGTATAGATGACGAATTCGCCATTGGACTTAGTAATCAAGTAGTAAGGTTATGCAAAGTTGAAGAGTATCAAATTTTCTCTGCGCTAGAAAAATATTGTAGAAATATCATTGAATTATTAGTGAAAGAGAAACCGATCTTACTGTGGAATAATTTATCACATTTCTTTGAAATTGCAACTCCATCAGAGATTTATCGCTTAGAAGCTATTATTAGGCCACAACAAGATGCTTTTGATGTAAATTCTCGTAATGTAGGATTTAATTATAAAGAAGGCATACTATTCGGTATTTCTGATTCTATATTTAGAGAATGGGCTAAAGTTAATCCGGAAATTCGTGCATCCTTCCTATGTATTTTCTATCCTATGCTTGAAATAGACGATCAAGGTAATCATAGATGGCATCCAGCTTTAGAAAAATTGACTCATGAATTTGGTGCTTCTAAGGAATTTCGCCAAGCTTTAGCACCTCGTCTCTTTCCTAATATATGGTCAGGGTCTAGAATCCCATACCTTGGAATTTATTTAACACCTTTGGAAACATGGTTTAATCATCCAGTACCTGAAATGTCCGTTTGGTCAAAAGATATGTATTATTTCCTAGAAAGAGAAATAGTCAGTGAACGTAAGCGAGAAGGAAAAAATTCATAGTATGGTTGCTATTTTTGCAGATACGCTTGAGTGAAAAATTGCTGTGAGTGTCACCCAAAGGGTGTTAGCAAAGCGATCATCGCTCACCTTTTCCTTTCTCTCTCAATAAGCGATCGCTACCTTAAGACTAATTTGCCATGATTTACCCTAAAATTATATAGACCAAAGATTAAACATCAGGAAAAATCATGAATTATCAAGACATTATTACCATTGAACCTGGAAAACGCAGTGGAAAACCTTGCATTCGAGGAATGCGGATCACTGTGTACGACATTTTAGAATATTTAGCAGGTGGGATGACAGAAGCCGAAATTCTGGAAGATTTTTCAGAACTGACATCTGAAGATATTAAAGCTTGTCTTTCTTTTGCTGCTGACCGAGAGAAAAAGTTATTTGTTGCATCTTTATGAAACTGCTATTAGACGAGAATTTATCAGATCGGATTGTTGATAAAATTATTGATCTGTATCCTGATTCTCAGCACGTTAAGACTTTAGGACTTATAAATACTGATGATGCTATTATTTGGGAATTCGCCAAAATGAATAGTTTTGTGATTA
This sequence comes from Anabaena sp. 54, assembly GCF_017355725.1. Taxonomy (NCBI): domain Bacteria; kingdom Bacillati; phylum Cyanobacteriota; class Cyanophyceae; order Nostocales; family Nostocaceae; genus Anabaena; species Anabaena sp. 54. The sequence continues at coordinate 128,142 of NZ_JAAVWA010000003.1, read as the reverse complement.
TTTCCAAAGATTCTGACTTTCATCAACGTAGTTTACTTTATGGTCATCCACCTAAATTTATTTATCTGCGTATTGGTAATAGTCCCACATCAAAGATTGTGCAGATTTTGAGAGATAATTTGTCCACAATTACCCAATTTGATAGTAGTGACACGGAAAGTATTTTGGTATTAACTTAATTAAACTCCCAGATATTGGAGGTTTATATTTTCTGATATACAAATCATGCGTAAAGATATTTTAACCAAAAGTCTCTGAAATATATTGTAAATGTTTCTGTACCGGAGCGATCGCATTAGCAACAATCATCCCACTAGCAGCCACAGCCGGCAACCCAATCCCCGGAAAAGTCGAATCTCCACAACATAACAACCCCGACAAAGGTGTATTCCCACCAGGAAATAAACCCTTCCCTGCCGCTATAGCAGGTCCATAACTACCATGATGACGACGCAAAAATCGCCCATGAGTAAGGGGAGTACCTACCAAACTAACTTCGCAACGGGAACGAATATCAGGAATAATTCTTTCCAAAGCTTGCCACATCACCTCCGCACGTTCTTGTTTTAACAACGCATATTCTTCGCTATTGCGTTCCTTTCCTTGCCAAATAGCATAAGGTTCATTACCAGGAGTATAAACGTGAATTACGTGCTTACCCACTGGTGCTAAAGACGAATCAAGAACTGAAGGAATAGATACAACTACCACATTTTGCGGTGCAGTTACGCCTTTGTCCCAATCGTTAACGACAATGTAGTGAATACCTAGATTCTCAGGTAATCCTGCTGCATCAATACCTAAATGCAGGTGCATAAAACTATCACATTCAGGAGTTGCTTGTTGCTTTTCTACATACCGTTTAGGTAAAGCACCTTCAGGAATGAGTTTGAGGGTATCCCAAACAGAAGCATTAGAAACAACAGCTTTACTGGCTCGGATTTCTTGACCACTCCGCAGACGTACCCCGACAGCACGGTTATTTTCTACTAAAACTTGCTCCACATGAGCATTCAAAACTAACTTACCACCATGTTTATTCAACCCCCGTACCAGTGCATCAACTAATGCACCACTTCCCCCAATCGGATAATCTAACTGCACATGAGGACGATACCAATCTGCAAACATGAAAGCCACTTCTGCGGCTATTGTCCCATCTGCGGGTAATCCAGATAACAAAAAGCAAAGTAAATCTAACCAGTTGCGAATAAAAGGGTCTGTGATTACACCATCAATAATATTAGAAAAAGACCCTGTTAATTTGATGACGTTAGCGGCCTGTTGCAGTAAAGCTGGGGCAAATTTACCCATAGTTAACACCGCACCTAAATCATAGCGCAAGGCAGAGGGTGGGAGAGCAGTGGCACTCTTACCTAAAGGTGTCATAATTTCCTGGAGTTTGCGCCATTGTGCTACAGCTTTATCTCCCCGCAGTTGTTGCAATATTTCACAGAATTGGTCAGCACCAACTTGAGCATCAAAGTAGCCTTCTGGTAAATAACAACCCCAGGTATTGTAATTGACGCAGGGTAAATCTTCGCCAATGGCATCTAAAACTTGACGTAAGGGATTAGGTGAAGGGCTATAGGATAAACCAGAATATAAAGAGGGTCCAGACTCAAACTTGTAGCCATTGCGTTCAAAAGCATGAGCCGCACCACCGGCAATGGAGTGGCTTTCTACTACTGTGACATCAATTCCATAGCGTGCCAAGAGTGCAGCACAACTCAATCCGCCAATACCGCTACCAATTACGACTACTTCTGTGTTACTCATAAAGAATGCTTGATGACTGGGCTTTTTCAAAAATCATAGATAATGGATTTATTCTCAATTCTCGTCAACTTTGGTTAGCAGTAGGTTAGCTGGAAAAATTCAAATCATGTAACGGTATGTAAGGTTGATTCAATCCGTTATTGTTGTTGAGTTTTAGCAATTTTACAAAACCCAATATATTTGGATTTTATCACACGAACCTATTTACCTATTGATGATTCATGTCAACAAGAATAAAAATTTTATCCATTTGAATGTGTTTTCATAAAAAATTACAATTTTACTTTTGTTATATCTGGCTTTATTTTAGCATTTTAGTCATCTCCTAAAAGGGTTGCAGCATAACCATACTTATTTTGATGATTCTTATTTAACCATCTTTTAACAGCCGCATTTTCACAATCTTGTTTTTGATGTCCATCTTGTTTTTTAATAAATTCTGGTTCTAAATTAATTACTTTACTTGTTTTTGATTAGGAGAAACTACAATGGGTGTGACACAGCCATGAAAATAAGTTGTAGTTCCATTTCGATGATTACGAAAATTACAATGAGGGCAACTAATTTTCTTAGATGAGAAATATTCTGTCCCATCTAAAGCGATTAAAATTTCTTCATCTAAGTAGACAAACTTTTTCAAAACTCCATTTTTATTTAACCATTCATAGACCTCTTGAAAAGTCATAAAGAATATTTAAATTCACCTGATGTCTAATGACCAAGTTGAGCTTTAGCCTGTTGCCACAGGGCATCTAATTCTTCTAAACTATAATCTGTCAACGGACGTTCAATTACATCTTCCATTTTTTGCAACCTTTGAATAAATCGCTGACTTGTCCCTTGTAAACCCGCACTAGGATCAAGTTTATGCCATCTGGCAATTTGAATAATGGCAAATAGTAAATCACCTAATTCGGATTCTTGTCTTTCTTTAGTTTCTTCAGCTAAAGCTTGTTGAAATTCCCCCAACTCTTCATGAAATTTGCCCCAAACTTCATCTACATTGTTCCACTCAAAACCAACCTTAGCCGCCTTTTCAGATATCTTCATAGCTGCATTTAATGGCGGAAGACTGCGACGATAACGATTCAATTTATCACTGAGTTTTTGCTCTTCTACAGTTTCTCCTTTTTCCGCTGCTTTGATGGTTTCCCAATTTTTGTGTACCTCTTCCATATTTGCCACAGTCACATCAGCAAATACATGAGGATGACGACGTATTAACTTTTGAGAAATACCCTCAGCGATTTCTTGCAGAGAAAAATCACCCGTTTCACTGGCAATTTGCGCCTGTAATACTACCTGTAATAATAAATCACCTAATTCTTCAGAAATAGCCTTTTTATCCCCGGTTTGAATTGCGTCTACCACCTCATAGGCTTCTTCAATCACATAGGGAGTTAGACTTGATGGGGTTTGTGCTAAATCCCAAGGACAACCATCAGGCGATCGCAATTTCGCCACCACATTTATTAACTCTTGTAACGCCTCTAAAGTCTGATTAATTTCCATCTTTTTACCGCTTTTTGACACTGCGACGACCGGGGCTAACTTTACGTTTCTTAATTTTGCCACGAGGGAGTAAACCTTGAATACCCTGTTTTTGAAAGCGCTTATAACCAGAAACAGTCCAATCACTGCAAGAATGGCTCATTGCACCGAGTTCACAGCCGACAAAGAGGGCAAAAAATTCTCCATAATACATATAGATGGTCTTCCCCACAGTTCCCCACAGTTCCCCCCAGTTCCAAGCCACATTTCCCAACTTGGCGAAAATCATCACAACCACAATCGCCACCAACGCCAAAAAAGTCGTCAGATACACCACCCGTAAAGTTGTGCCAATAATCGGACCGTGAGATAAAAAAGAGCGATGTCGCAGACTTTTTTGATAAGGTAGCCAAATCCACCGCAGCAACCCCCACCGCTGGAATTGACGGGAGTAAATATCTAAATCAGGACCAAACATCAGCCCCCCAAACATAAACCCACCCGCCACCAACAAAGTCATATTACTGCTGTGAGTGGAACCCAGCGTTACACCCGCCACCACAGGCATAGACCAAATAGTAATGCGATCGTGCGTTTGACCAGAGGGCATCTTAGGAAAATTAAAAATATAAAATTAACAGTGAAATCCTGAGTCAGTATAGCTCAATTCCATTCCCATCAGCCTTTTCCATCGAGCAAAAAAATTTTTCTCAAAAGACTTGCAAAATTTAGAAAAGCTATGCTATATTAATTGAGTGAAAGAAACGGGCGGTTAGCTCAGTTGGTAGAGCGCCTGCCTTACAAGCAGGATGTCATCAGTTCGAGTCTGGTACTGCCCATTTTAAAAAATCTACTCTTGTATAGGAGTTTGTGACCTTACCCATAATTTTACCGCGACGGCAAGCTTATGCTTCCAACACAATCCGGCAGAGTTATGGGTTTAGTTTTTGAAGCTAATAGGTAGGGCTTGCTGAATAAACCTACAACCCAGACGCATGAAGAGTTTTATCTGTATGAAAGATAAATGAGGTGCAAGGAAAGTGTGATCATAAGTAGTGAGACAGAATTAATTCCACAATGTCATTGCGTAAGCGTTGCGTGGCGTTAGCCATATGGAACGAAGTGAAATGAAGCAATCGCAAGGGTTGTCATTGCTTCCCTTCGCTCTCAATGACTGTAAATATTTTTGTCCAATTACTTAGCATCAAAAATCGTTCAATTTTCCAGACTTGATATTACTTCTAAGTACAATCCGATTGAGCATCGGCTGTTTCCACATCTAAGTCGGGCTTGTAAAGGTGTTATTTTCGACAGTGTTAACACTGTTGCTAATGCTAAACCACAACAACATTTAGAATTGTAAGTTATTTAATCCACATTCCTTAATAGATAATAGGTAATTAGTTAGGTAATGCTTTTATTATTCCCCATTCTCTGGTTCAAGATTTAAACCGCGATAGATTTGTTCAAGGGGAAAGTTAAGATTAATGCTTTTAAGTTGGATGGTGTCACCTGGTTTGTAGTTGATAATTAACCAGTCTCCTGCATCATTTTTGTGATAAAGGTCAATTTCCATACTGGTGGAACTGACTAGCAGATAATCTATTAAAGCTGAGTTATTTTGATACATTCTAAATTTACCACCTCTGTCATAGGCTTCGGTACTTTTGGAAAGAACTTCAACAATTAAGCAGGGGTAGGTAATATATTGGGTGCTGGTTTTGTCCCGTTCGTCGCAGGTGACGCTAACATCTGGGTAGGTGTAGTTATTAGTGCCAACAATCTTAACTTTGATATCAGAATTTCCAGTGATACAGCCTGTATTTTCTAGGTGGCTGTCAAACATGGCAGTAAAGCGGATGGCGATACGACCATGATTGATGCTACCGCCGCTCATGGCGTAAACTTGACCGTTGATATATTCATGTTTTTCTAGTTGCTGTTCTTCCCATGCAAAGTATTCTTCGGGGGTTAGGTGGGGGTTGTTGTCTTTAGCGGCAATCATTTTCTTTATAATTGGTAATGGCTAATACTTTTATTTTATCCTGTTCCCTGTTCCCTGTTCCCTGTTCCCTGACCACACAAGTAAATATGGCTAACGCCACGCTTCGCTATCAGGAATCAAACCGGATTCCTATATTATCAATAAAATCAGTAATTTCCTGATAAAAAACCTGCCCCTTTTCCCTGCTACTCCTAGCAGTCACCAATAACCTTAAAGTTTCCACCAACGAACTGATAGCAGAATCACAAACCAAACCAAAAAGCTGACCTAAATCATCTTGGTTTTGTTGTCCATAAGCCAAAGCATTAATATAATCATTGCGAATTTGATTATTAATTACCACAATGGGATACCCTGCACGAATTAAGAGTAAATTCATTAATAATCTAGCCGTTCTACCATTTCCATCTCGAAAAGGATGGATCAAGACAAAACGATAATGAGCCATTGCAGCATATTCTACAGGATGGAGCGTTAAAGCAGCATCTGAATTGAGCCAGTTTACAAAATCTGCCATTAATTGAGACAGTAAATAATGGGGAGGGTAAAGATAATTTGTTCCTGCTGCCATTACATCCAGAGTCCGATAACAACCCGCTTCATCAGGGTTAATTTTTCTCAGAATTAGATTGTGAATTTGTTTAATTTCCCATTCATTAATTTCTGTATCTTTTTGGGCGAAACTCTCAATATAGTCAATCGCCTCTTTATGTCCAATCACCTCTAAATGTTCATCGAGAGTCTTGCCCCCAATTGTAATTCCTTTAGTTAACACTAACTCGGTTTCACTTTGAGTTAAAGTATTCCCTTCAATGGCATTAGAGTTATAAGTAAAGCGGACATCATACAGCTTTTTGAGTTCCGCGATCATTGTTGTGTCAAAGGGTCTAAAGTCATCTAGCCAAACTTTTAGCTTGTCTATTTGCTCTAATTTAAGTTGATAATTCATACTCACATATTTACTCATTAAAGCAGTTAAGGAAAAATCTTTTTTTTGACTTAAACCAATTACCTGTTGAATAAACTGCTGGTAAAGTTGAGAGGAAGATACTAGCATAGGGTAATGGGTAATGGGTAATACTTTTATTCTATTCGCCACTCCCTAAAACGGTGCTTCAATCCCCAACTCCTCACAAAATCCCCGAATCAGGTGATCTGTCTCCACCATATTGAGATCAATCTCTCGGATCTCCCTCGTTATATACCTTTAAATTTTTCTGTTCACCTACTTAGGACATAGCAAGGGACTAGGCATGGAAAAGTTATACTACAGCAAGAATTTATGCGATCGCAGTCAGTAATTTTATCTCGATATTTGAGCAACGCCTAACAGCATCAAGCCACGAATCACTAATAACTGAGGTTTCAACTTGGAGATTGAATCATCGTCCACGCCAAATCAGGAGGTGGTAAACTTGGTAATTCCTCAATCCGATACCTCAAAAATCGGGTATTTCTTGACCCCATATGATCAACCCAATAGGGTAAGGTTAACCTACCTCTATTATCCCTAATTATCTATTGTCTCACCCCTTTTAGATAATCTTCCGAAACAATTTTGAGCGTTTTAATCAACTGGTCACTTTCTCCGAAAAATAAACAACCAAACCGTTTTACTCTGTCAGGATGGTCAAACGCTAACTGTATCCTCTCCCTTAAACTTGGTTGTATCTTCTCCTCATCAGAACGAACCCAAATTAAACACTTGAGATTAGACGAAATTTCTTGATAACAGGGAATAACATTCTCTGGATGGCTAAAATCAGTATTCTTAAACCCTCTCATTTGACGCAAAATTTGTGACTTTTTGGGACTAGATAACATAGCGATCGCCAATTCTACCCCACAGTGGCGATAGACATCCGTTTCCCCTACCAAAGATAACAACATCCCATACACTGTTGCTGGAGGAGGCACAGGATAGGTTTTTCCCATTTCCCTTGCATGGGATTCCCTAAAAGTCGCAAATGGAACATCCAAATAGAGAATTAATGGCGCAATCATTTTGATTTTTCTAACCCCAAGTCTCTTTTAATGACTGTTTTCAAGGCTTCAATCAGTTCATTTCGATTACGATAAATATGCGCCTTCTTAAAAGGGGAATTATCAAAATTATCCAATTGCTGTAAATCCTTAACAATTGCTCCCCCAATCCATAATGTACTGGGGTCAATCTGTCCGCATTCCACTTCATCTATAAACTCTTGTGTAAATTTTGCTGCCTTACTTTGAGGATCGCAATATTCAAAACAATAGGAAATATATGAAGCAAAATGAGTTGTCCGTTGAAATACCAAACTATCGGGACAGAAAGGATACATTTCTTCTAGTTGTTGATTGTTTAGTAATGAACTATCATCAATAATGGTGGGTTTATCCTTGGGTTTATAACTAGCGATCGCTAACAATGACCAAATTATTAATTCTTGCCAAGGTGTTTTTTTAATGAGTAGTGAAATTTCTTCTTGATGCTGATTAAAATACTTATTTAATCCCCCTCTTACTAAAAAATCAGACAAATATTCCTTAAATGACAAGTCATCATAACAATAATTTAGTTCTGCCCTTAATCGTTCAACCTTCTTCTTAATTGGAGGGTCTTTTCCTGCCTCTACTTTGGCATACATTTTAGCAAAGGTTCCTTTCATTGCTTGCTGAAATACCTTAATAAAAATAAGATGCTGCTTATCTTCTTCACTATTCTCTGCCATTATGATGAATCCTTCTCGATTGAAAAACAACTGGTTAAATAAATATCCTTGTAAATCCTCTATTACCAATTTTTCCCAAAAATCAGACCACCAAGGGATTCCTTTCACTAAATTATCAGCAATCAGGGAGCGAATCGGATTAACTTTAATAAAAATTTGCTTAGGTTAATTGATAAAAATTTTGACCTATATGAAAAGCTTGACCCGCTAAATAAGGATATCTTCTCTGATTCCAGATACAGCGATTTCCAATCATATAAGGTACATCTTAGCCCCCTCATCGCTTGCGGAGAGGGGGTTGGGGGTGGGGTTCTTCTTCCGGGTTTGATGACAATTTGCTGTAAGTGGGTCTTATCAGTAGCATCTATTATTTTTTTGTCAAGTTCTATTGACACTTTGTAACAATCTTGTTATATTAGTTTACATAAAGTAACAAACCAAAGAAAAAAATTATGTATACCACAACGGATGAAAAAGGCATTCTTAACAACTACGCCAAAGAACCAAAACTTTACCACGCAGAATTTCCTAGTAAGGCACAACAAAATAAGTATGCTTTTCAAGGCGCAGTAGCAATATTACTTTTAACTTCTATAGTTCTAATTACTTTGGGGGTTAGCTAAAATTTCCCGCTTCGGTATTTGTATCTAATCGTCATTCAAATTTTCTCCTAATCAACCCTGGTCAGTTTCGCCAGGGTTTTTTGTATTGTATTTTAATCCATATTCGTGATACAATCAGACTGTCAGCAAAGACATTAAAAACCTACCGGGGGACTCTCGGAAAGTTACGCTTGTCAGAGATGATTCTGCCAGTAATGGCAAACAGGATCAGGGCAAGAACCCAAATATTTATTTAAGGAACCCTGCCTGAAGCTGGGATAACTGAGAGATATAGACTGAAACTCTCTATAGAATCCCCGCGTCTTTGGACCGGGGAGTGTCAATGCCATTTCTTGCTTTACTGCCCACTTAAACGTCGAAGCTGATCTCGAAAATAACAGAAGCTTAATGATTGATTATTATCAATGTCCATAAAAGGAGTAGTTTTGCCGGAAACATCCTCAACTAATATCTCAAAGTACATATATTCACCTTGCGTCCAAGTAGTCACTGTACCAAAGTCCACCCAGGGGCAACCCTTCAGAAACAAGATTATTAATCAGAGGATCTTCACTAGCCCGCTTAATTTTAGCAAATCCATCTTCGCCCTTTTCTAATATCCAAACTTCTTCAGGTTCAAGGGCATCTACAAAATATGGTTGATGTGTTGTCACAAATATTTGTGATCCACCTTTTTGACCTGTAGTGTGTTCTCGAAATTCTCTAGCTAGAGTTTCTAAAAGTTTATGATAAAGTCCATTTTCTGGTTCTTCGATACACAAAAATGGTGGTGGTGATGGATCTTCCAACATCAGAAGATACGCAAATACTTTGAGTGTACCATCTGACATTTGTTGAGAGTAAAATGGGTCTTGAAACCCTTTGTCATTGAAACATAAAAGCAGTCTTCCATCTGGACTTGGGGAAGTGCTAATCTTGTTGACACCGGGAATTTTGTTGGCTATTTTTTCCAGTATGGATTGAAACTTTTTTGGATGTTCTCTTTCCATAAACTGAACTACATTACCTAAATTATCTCCATGAGTATTTAAATGCTTTTGTGGTCCAGCTAGAGGTAAACTGCGGGCAGCATCTGGTGTAAAATAGCTTAAATACCATCCTTCAATAAATCTTCTAAACATAGAAATTCGGGGATGTTGTTTAAGTGAACCTAAAGTAGCAATTCCCAGTTTTCGCTTATCGTCAAGTTCAACTACTTCGGTTTCTTTGCTTTCTTTTTCTGCTTCACCCCTTTGGATTTTATCCATTAAATCTGACACATCAAAATCATCTTGTTTGCCTTCTTGTTCACCTTTCCATGCGATTCCTCTGCCTTCATTGAGAATTAAAAAAGAAAAAGGTTGTCCCTTACCTTGTCCTTTTCTGCGTTGTCTGAGTCTCTCTTTTTTTACATAAGGTCTTCGAGATGAGTCAATATCTATTGCTAATTCATAAGTAATTGGTCGGGCATTACCATCTTCTTTATAATAGATTTCAAACTCAATACTTCCCTGTTGTCCTTGAGAGAGAATTTTCTCAAAGCCACCACGACCATGAGCATAACAAGCTTCTTCTACTCCATTTTTTAAGCAATCGGCAAGAAAACCAAAAGTGTCGAAAATGGTACTTTTTCCCACACCATTCTTACCAATAACGGCTGTCATTGGTGTTAATGGCTTGGCAGTTTGTGTGTTCCATAATTTCCCCAAAGTGATATCACGAATAACTCTGTAATTTCTAACTCTAAAGCCTTCTATCTTCGACATTTAATTTGCTCTACTTTGATTTTACTCGCTAATTTTTTGAGGAATTAGATAAATAACTCCTGAAACAATTGTCAATATTACAGATATCCAAAAGGTAATTAAAACCGGAGTTTGCCAAGTTGGTGATAAGGGGGCAATTAGTAAAGATATGGCAATGATTTGACTCACTGTTTTCAGTTTACCCCAAATATTTGCCCCGGTGATGGTGGTTTGATTAACTCGCCAACCGGCGATCGCTAATTCCCGTGCTAAAATTATGAACACTGCCCAAGCTGGGATTTTTCCTAATTCTACTAATACTAATAATGGTGCAAGTACCAATAATTTATCTACTAAAGGATCAAGAAATTTACCTAATTCGCTAATTTGGTTGAGTTTTCTGGCTAAATATCCATCTAACCAATCAGTTAAAGCCGCAATTAAAAATATAGTTAAACATATCCATTTGGCTTCATTTGTGGGATTATATAAACCATAAAGTAAAAAAGGTATTCCCAGCAATCGAGAAAAAGTAATCCAGTTAGGTAGAGTCATCACAATTTAAAATTACAAACCAACACTAATTATATAGGTTAGGTACTAATATCCCCCAACATGGGATACGTTATCAAGATATGTAACTCTGAAGCTTGAAAGTGTTGATTATATGCGTGCTATGCTGATAGTGGTGCAGCACTTATCCCCCAACTTTAAAAGCGTGATGAAAGAGTTACTGGAAAGACGCACCCGAATTACACTTACCAAGTGTTGTTGTAAAATTTATTTACAAAATAAAAACACCCACATTAGAGAGGAATTGATGGTGGAACAAAAAATTAACTGTGCTGAAGCCTGTGTCAACGGGTGTGTTTTAGGTGATCAATGTCCCAATATTGAGTATCGAGAATCAGCTTCAAAATTCATCGAAGAAACTTCTTTAGACAAAATGCTAGAAATAGCTGAAGAAAGATTGCGGAAAAAAATGACAGAACCCCCAAAATGGGTGTTTCCAGAAGATTCTTAAAGGGAATTTTGAGTAAGAAGTTATTGAAATCAGTTAAAATAGTGGGTTAACAACAGATAACCCACTCAAAATATTAGTAGGTTAGCATTGAAAATTGTTGTTTTGGGAAGGCAAGAGGCAAGAGGCAAGAGTGAAGAAGCTTTGGGCGATTTTACTTTTCTTTACACACTTTGGTTTTATTGTGTTCACCTACTTTACCATCGTCATAAAATCAATAATAGTTAAAAATGAATGAATATATCTCAATAGACAGCGCAGCAGTCAAAGCAAAAGCCAAAGAATTGGGATTTCACGAAGTAGGGATTGCTGCTGTCGGTGATTTAGAGACGACAGAGACAGAAAAATTGCAAGCTTGGTTAAAAATGGGTTATCACGCCGACATGGAATGGATGAAAAATCCCAAGCGTCAGGATATTAATTTAGTGATGCCAGAAGTGCGATCGCTCATATCTGTAGCCTTAAATTATTATACCCCCCATCAACGTCCCCAGGGGGATGAATATGGCAAAATTTCCCGTTATGCTTGGGGTCGAGATTATCATAAAGTCATCCACAAAAAGCTCAAAGAACTAGCCAATTGGCTAGAATCCCTGGGCGAAAATGTCAAAGCCCGTTATTATGCAGATACAGGGCCAGTCCAAGATAAAGTTTGGGCGCAAAAAGCCGGCATTGGTTGGATTGCTAAAAACGGGAATGTGATTACCAGAAAATACGGTTCTTGGGTGTTCTTGGCAGAAATATTAACCAATCTGCAACTAGAAAGCGATCGCCCATCCACCCAACATTGTGGCACCTGTACTCGTTGTTTGCAAGCCTGTCCGACAGGTGCAATTACCGAACCCTTTATCGTGGATGCTAATCGCTGCATTGCCTATCATACCATTGAAAACCGCGCCGAAGAACTACCAGCAGACATCACACCCAATTTACAAGGATGGATCGCAGGTTGCGATATTTGTCAAGATATTTGTCCTTGGAATCAGCGATTTGCTCAAGCAACTAATGTCAAGGATTTTCAACCCTATCCTGGAAACTTAGCTCCCAAGCTGGTAGAATTAGCCCAAATATCCAATGAGGAGTGGGATAAAAGATTCACAGCATCAGCCTTGCGACGCATTAAACCAGAAATGTTACGACGTAATGCTCGCGCTAATCTTGATAAATCCAGGCATAATAATGACCCAGAAAGTAATAATTTTTGATTTCGATGGGACGATTGCTGATACAGTGGATGCTCTTGTAACTATTGCCAATCGTTTAGCCTTGGAATTTGGATATGTGCCGATTAATTCGCAAGAACTAGTCCTATTGAGAAATTTAACAGCCAAAGAAATTATTAAATATTCTGGTGTTTCCCTATTCAAAATTCCTTTTATGGTTAAAAAAGTAAAAGGAGAATTAAAACATAAAATCCCAGAATTAAAACCTATTGAGGGAATTAATACCGCATTAATAGAACTCCACAATCAAGGTTATCAACTGGGAATTATTACCTCTAACTCTCAAGAAAACGTCAATCAATTTCTTAAATGTCATAACTTAGATTATTTGTTTGACTTTATTTATTCAGGAGTAACTATTTTTGGTAAAACCACAATTATTAATAATGTGTTGCGACAAAAACATTTCAACCCTGAAGCAGTAATTTATGTCGGTGATGAAACTAGAGACATAGAATCTGCTAAAAAAGCCAATATCAAAGTTATTGCTGTCAGTTGGGGTTTTAATTCTTCCGAAGCCCTCAGCAAACAAAACCCAGATTTTTTAATTCATCATCCCAGTGAATTATTGGCTGTAATTAAAAGCTGTTAAGGGAACTCCAAAAAATAAATCATAAGACCTTGTATACTAAGAAACTCTCTAGTACCGTGCAGTTTAAGTGAATGAACCATTTTCAAGCCTTGTAATCAATCAAATTTTCGGAGCTTTTAATAGTCATATTATTTACGCCAACCTGTACTAGTAGATTCTGACCATGAAAAATTCAGAAAGTAGGGGCGCAGGGTCTGCGCCAAAAAACGATTCATCAATAAGACCATGAAATTTATTTACCCCAACCCATAATGGCTATTAAGAATGGTTGCTTTATTTGCACCATGCTGTACTAGACTAAGTAGGTGAACAGAAAAATTTAAAGGTATATAACGGTATGTAAAGTTGTCTCAATGCGAGATTCTGATTGGGTTTCAGCCATTTTACAAAACGCAATACCCCTCATTTTTATTTTGTTTACCTACTTAATTGAAGCCTCTGAATATATTTTCAAACTTGAATAAACTTAAAAAAGGCGTAGAGACAATTTATTGAATTGTCCCTAATGTTGTTTATTCCTCTTCTAACTCAATCTCTTCTTCCTCCTCAACATCATGGGGTTGAACTACAGAATTAGCAGAAACTACAGCCCCTTTATCGAGTTTTTCCAGAACCTGTTCTTTAATTTTGGCAGCAAATTCTGGTTTTTCTTCTAAATACTTAATCGCGTTATCTCTACCTTGGGAAATATTTTCACCACTGTAGCTATACCAAGCACCTTTACGAAGAAGAACACCAGTTTCTTCGGCTATATCCACTAAACAACCAATGGTAGAAACTCCTTTGCCAAAGATAATGTCAAATTCGGCAATTCTAAAAGGTGGTGCAACTTTATTTTTCGCTACTTTGACTTTGACCCGGTTGCCAAATTCATCAGTTCCTTTTTTTAAAGTTTGAATTCTGCGAATATCCAAGCGCACGGAAGCGTAAAATTTCAGCGCATTACCACCCGTTGTAGTTTCTGGACTACCATAGGTGACACCGATTTTTTGCCGCAACTGGTTAATAAAAATAACTGTGCATCCAGATTTACCAATATTACCAGTAATTTTCCGTAGGGCTTGACTCATTAACCGAGCTTGTAAACCTACGTGAATATCCCCCATATCCCCTTCAATTTCAGCGCGGGGAACTAAAGCGGCAACGGAGTCAATAACAACAATATCAACAGCCGCAGAACGCACAAGTTGGTCAACTATTTCTAATGCTGATTCACCATTGTCTGGTTGAGAAACAAGTAAGTTATCAATATCTACACCCAATGCAGCGGCGTAGGTAGGGTCTAATGCGTGTTCAGCGTCTACAAATGCCGCTATACCACCATTTCTTTGCACTTCTGCGAGGGCATGGAGGGCAATAGTAGTTTTACCAGAACTTTCTGGTCCGTAGATTTCGATTACCCGTCCTTTGGGTAAACCACCACCCAAGGCTAAATCTAGAGTGAGCGCCCCGGTGGATATTGTTTCTACCTTCATCCGGGTGGCATCACCTAAGCGCATAATTGCTCCCTTTCCGAAACTGCGCTCAATTTGTCCCAGGACGATATTTAACGCTTTTTGCTTGCCAGAAGTCTCAGTATTAGCTGCCATTTTTGCCTCTAAGTATAGGATTTTCCAAAATTACTGGACAGGAGTTTTAATAGAACGGATATACTATCCTAACCGGAAAGTGTGCCAATTAGGAATGTTTACAAAATTATGTTTGCCAAGATCCTAAGGCGATCGCTGAAAAATTATAGCATTTTAGATTTAAGATTGTGAAAGACTAACTGTATCGGTAAAGCCAACTGGTATAATTTCCACAATTAATAGCAGCAGTTTGAGCATAAATCAGTATGGAACGAGTCATCAAAAGCGGCACTGGTTGGCGCATAGGCTGGAATCCAGATGCACCAGAATTTAAAGGCTTAGTCGGCACAGAAGATTGGGCAATAGAATTAACCGAAGCAGAATTAAACGAATTTTGTCGTCTATTTAATCAGCTTGCGGATACCATGAAGCATCTAACTACAGAATTAATGGATGAGGAAAAAATTGCCTGTGAAGCCGAAAGTGATTTATTATGGATGGAGGTGGAAGGTTATGCTCATGCCTACAATCTGCGCTTCATCCTCAATACAGGACGGGGGACAGAAGGTAAATGGGAGGCTTCAGCCGTAGCTGAATTGTTGCCAGCCGTCGGAATGTTAAAAGTTTTTTGAATCACCCCTTGCTATTTTTCTTGATCTTGTGATATATTTAGGAGAGTGACTTAATTAATTTTAGATTCATACATTTGGAATCATCCCCACGCCAAAAGTCTAAAATCTCAAGTTCACATTTACGGGACGTAGCGCAGCTTGGTAGCGCGCCACTTTGGGGTAGTGGAGGTCTAGGGTTCAAATCCCTACGTTCCGATTGACGGAAACTTTCAATTAGAGAACTGCACAGAATGATTTCTATTAGGACTTACGCATTTACAAAGTCCTTAATGGTGCTTTGGGAATAGCCAGAGTGATCAGGGCTATTTCATTCTAAACATAATCCGCCCAGAACTATGGCTTACGCTACGCTATCAGACAAAAAATTGCGATCGCTCTTCCTCTAGTTTTTTATAATTATATGTGTAAATTTATACTGATCTCAAGTTGGGAAAAAGGTAATGAGAAAAGAGTTCCTTTTCTTCCTCCTTTTTCCTAACTCGTAATTTACAGCAAATTGTCATCAAACCCGGAACAAGAACCCCAAACCCAACCCCCTCCCCGCAAGCGATGAGAGGGCTAAGAGAACTCCACAAAAAAATGATCCAATTTTGTGGGATGGGCATCCTTGCCCGTCCTTGATGATTAGCGGGCAATTCGTCCCGCACCACAAGAAATTTTGGGATATTTTTTTGATTGGAAGTCTCTAATAAACCTGTGCTGCATGAGTTGTCATTGCGAGTGAAAGGAAGCAATCTCTTGACAACCGATAAACCACCTAACGCAAAAATCTCTCAAACCCTTATTCCTCTGTGTCCTCTGCGCCTCCGTGGTTCGTTAATCAGGATAATTTATTTCTCATCACCTACCCGATAGGGAGGTGAGAGGCTTCTACTGTTTAAGCTAAAGTTGTCTAACTACAGGTTTACCATCAATAACTTCACCTACAAGAACGATATCTGCACAATTGACGAAAATGCCATTTTCCAGAACACCGGGGATATTATTCAGTGTTTTTTCCAAGTTTACAGGGTCATCAATGCTATCGAAGGTGACATCTAAAACCATGTTACCTTGGTCAGTGATTACAGGTCCTGCTTTTCTCACACCCATGCGTAGTTCTGGCTTACCACCAAGTGCTTTAATGGCATTTGTAACGGGGGTAATAGCCATAGGGATAACTTCAACTGGTACAGCGAAACTAGAACCTAAGCGGGCTACTAATTTACCACCATCAACGACAACAATAAATTGCTTTGCTAGGTAATCTACAACTTTTTCGCGGGTATGTGCAGCACCACCGCCCTTAATCAAGTTTTTATGAGGATCTACTTCATCTGCCCCGTCTATAGCGATATCAATATGGTCTACAGCGTCTAAAGTGGTGAGAGGAACGCCATACTCTTTTGCTAATACTTCTGATTGAAATGAGGTGGGGATACCGACAATATCTTTGAGTTCACCTGATTTGAGGCGTTCTCCTAAATATTGAATTGTGTAAGCTGTGGTTGAACCTGTCCCCAAACCAACTATGGAACCTGATTTTACCAAATTGGCGGCGGCTTTGCCAACTTCTTGCTTCATCAATTTAACTGGATCTGCTGGTATGGACATTCTTTAACTCCTGAAAAATCAATTAAACGGTTCACTCATCTTACCAGAACACCCGGATTTCTTCCTACTGCCTATTTCTTCAAATACAAGTATCAGGGCAAACACGGGGAGATAAGTCAGATCCCCGACTTCTTTAAGAAGTCGGGGATCTTGTTGTTAAAAAATCACAGGTTAGACATTTTATCTAACAAAAGGCTGACCTTTTTCGCCCTTTCTGGTTGACGCTGTTTCTGCAATAATTCTTTCGCTTGAAGTAAATTAGCTTTAGCTTCTACTTCCTGTTGTTCCTGCATGAGAATATTTGCTAAACGTAAATAAGCATCGGGATTTTTAGGACTGCTATCAATTACTTCACAGAATAATGCTTTTGCTTCGGCAATTTGTCCTTTCTGATTTAAAATATCCCCTAATAACAAACGTACCATATCATTTGTAGAGTTGATGGCAATAACCTTTCTCAAAACTATTTCGGCATTTTCAAAATCTTTGGCTTGATAAAAATTGATGCCTTTCTGAAATAAGTTAGAGGTAATCAATGTTTTGATACTCAAATAACCAAGAATGGCAAGACCAAAAATAACTACAGAAATGGCTATCAGATCAGAAGTAGGAAATGTTTCTAACATGAGTTTAAGCTAATAAACAGGAGACGGGAAAAATTAGGTATTCAATGAAAAACAATTTCCAGATAAATTGATAGAAATTAGTAATGGCTTGTTTATCTTGTAAATCAACTCCTGCACCTTGCCACCACATGACAATTAAAGCTACGGTATGGGTGATTAAGATGAAGATAGTGTTGACTTCCGCAAGATGGAATAACGCTACTAAAATCATGCCGAGATAACAGATTGTTAATACCCAAAGTGCAAGATTAAATACTTTTTGTTGTCCGAGTTGGAGGGTGAAAGTTGTGATATTGTAAAATCTATCTCCTTCCATATCAGGAATATCTTTGAAGATAGCGATCGCAAATGTAAATACCAAGATAAACACAGTTAAAGCCCAAACTGCACCCGGAATCCCTTGGCTTCTTTGCAATACCCAACTAAAATGCAGAAACAAACCTAAATTAACAATTGTTCCCCGCACCGAAAAAATACACAAAGCAGCCCAAAATGGAAACTGTTTTAACCGAATTGGTGGTAAAGAATAAGCCGTACCAATTGCTAAACTTATCGTTACCATACCCATTAAAAATGGTCCCGTTAGCCATGCTAAAGCCAAAGCCACAATACCAGTAATAATAACAATTAATTGTCCTTGTCCCCTGGTAAATTCTCCCGACGCTAAAGGTAAATCAGGCTTATTGATTTTATCAATGTCAATATCTTCCAATTGATTCAAACCAACAATATAAATATTGCCACTTATGCAAGCAACCCATGTTGCTAAAATCTGACTAATATGCAAACTAGAAAAATTTGTTGAAGTGACACCCAGGGTAATTAAATATAAACCCAAAACACTCAAAGTTGTTCCCATAATTGTATGGGGACGGGAAAACTTCCAAAAAGAATAAAACCAACTTCCTGGAAAAATAGCAGAACTTTGTTTATAAAATTGATTCATTTTTTGCTCTTTTTTGTTCGTAAGCACCTAAAGGAATTGAACTTATACCATTTCTTTATGAAACTGCGCCGAATTTCCTAACCTTATCTTTTTCTTCTCTGTGTCCTCTGTGCCTCTGTGGTTCGTTTATCCTTAAATTGAGTACATCTTTAAACAGAATTGGACTTACTTTGTTCCCCGTAATAATCCAAACCGAACCAATCCAGTTTCATAACCTCGACGCATTAAACCTAAAGATAATGCCCCCTGAATTGTAGTCCAACCAGCCATTAATAAACCGATAAATGCTTGGGGTGTAAATGCCGAATCAATGACAACATTCCAAAAAGGAGCAACTGCGGTTGACCAATCAGCCGTGCGAATATTATTTAATGGTAATTGCCAAGCGATCGCTTCATACTCCGCTAAAGAAATCACATAAGGTAAACAATAGACTCGATAAATATCCTCTAAGTGCTTTTGCTCATCCGTTGTTAGTGGTGACTTATCCGTATTCCGATGACACCATGTCACCATAATCAAAGTTCCACCGGGCTTTAACACGCGATAACACTCTTGTAAAAACTTAGTTTTATCTGGCATATGTTCACCGCTTTCCAGTGACCACACCAAATCAAAAGAATTATCATCAAAGGGCATTTCTTGGGCATTGGCAACCATGAACCTAGTCTTTTGACTCAAACTCATTGCCAAAGACCTTTCGGTGGCTCTAGCAGCTTGTACAGGACTCAATGTAATTCCCGTGGCATTGGCCCCAAACTTATCCGCTAAGTATAAAGAACTACCACCAATTCCACAGCCGACATCAAGAATATTTTCAGCACCCTTAACATCTGCCCATTTTAGCAACTCTTCAATTAAATCAATTTGTGCCTGACGGCGTTCTTTTACCTGTTTACCATCTACACCATAATAACCGTGGTGCATATGTTCTCCCCAAATCTGTTCCCACAGACTGGAAGAAGCATCGTAAAATTCCTGAATTTGTTTGTAAAGTATTTGACTCATGAATTTAATAATAATAAAGATGAGAAGAAACTGCAAAAAAAACTTATTCTTAGGCTACCATCTATGTTTTTAATTAGATATAACGGTATGCACTTGAATGAAATACAGTCATAAGCCCCCTCCTCGCTTGCGGGGAGGGGGTTGGGGGTGGGGTTCTTGTATTTCACTCAACCAATAACCGCTATAGGGATATTTTTACGCCAGGGAATAACTCATTAATTCTACCTTGGGAATATATAAAAATAACCTAACTGCATGAAATTTCTTCATTTTTAATCACTTATGACTGTTGCGCGGACAATTTGTTTGGGATTTATTGCTGTCATTCTTTTGGGAGCAATTCTCTTAACAATGCCTTTTTCAACTGGTAACGGTAATTGGAATGACCCAATTGTTGCCCTATTTACTTCAACTTCAGCGGTTTGTGTCACAGGATTAGCAGTGGTAGATACTGGGACTGAATTTTCCTTTCTAGGTCAGTTATTTATTGCTCTATTAGCCCAAATTGGTGGTTTAGGTTATATGACAACTACCACATTTTTAATGTTATTAATTGGCAGAAAATTTGACTTGAGACAAAAAGTAGCAATTCAGCAAGCTTTAGACCGTCCAGGCATGAGTGGTAGCTCTCAAATTATCCGTTCTATTATTGCGACTACCTTGTTGTTTGAACTCACGGGAGTATTTTTATTAATGATAGCTTTTGTTCCCGAAAAAGGTTGGCAAGAAGGAACTTGGTTAGCTATTTTTCACAGTGTCAGTGCTTGGAACAATGCTGGATTTAGTTTATTTAAAGATAATTTAATTGGCTATCAATCTTCTCCTTTAGTGATTATCACAATTGGCTGTTTAATTATCTTTGGAGGTATTGGTTATCAAGTAATTTTGGATATGTATTTGTGGTTGCGAGACAGCTTTACCTATCAAGGTAATCGCCTCGTTAGAAAGACAAGTTGTTTAATATTCTCTCTAGATTTTAAGGTTGCTACTAGCACAACTTTAATATTATTAGTGCTAGGAACAATTGCAATTTTCTTTATAGAAATCAGAAACGATAGCGTCTTTGGGCAATTAAGTTTATCTGATAAAATATTAGCTGCTTGGTTTCAGTCAGTCAGTACCAGAACCGCTGGTTTTAACAGCATTGACATTGGGAAAATGACTAATGCGGGATTATTCATTATGATTGCACTGATGTTTATTGGTGCAAGTCCAGGAGGTACAGGAGGAGGAATCAAAACCACTACTTTACGAGTTCTGACCAGTTGTACAAAGGCAATTCTCCAAGGCAAAGAAGAGGTATTATTATATAATCGTAAAATTGCCATTTCTTTAATTTTAAAAGCTGTGGGGGTGGTGTTCGGTTCATTAGCAACAGTGATTTTTGCCACCATTTTAATTAGTATTACCGACCCCAAATTGGCTTTTATTCAAATTCTTTTTGAAGTAGTATCAGCCTTTGGTACAGTAGGACTTTCCACAGGGATTACAGCTACTCTTTCTACCGCAGCAAAATTAATTTTAATTCTCACCATGTATATTGGTCGCGTTGGTATTTTATTATTGATGTCATCTATACTAGGTGATCCTCGTCCTAGCAGAATTCACTATCCCGAAGAAAATCTCCTTGTTGGATAATTACAGCGGTTTCCGCTCTTATGAGGTGCATCTTAGCCCCCTCATCGCACCCCCCTAAATCCCCCCGCAGCGGGGGGAAGAAAAGGATAAGCTTTTGATACTGGAGGGGGTTAGGGGTGGGGTTCTTGTACCTCATAACATCGGGAAGTGCTGTAGGATTTAGCGAACAACTAACAACTGACAACTGACAAATCATGAACCTTTCATCCTTAAAATTTCTTCGCAGTTTACGTAAAGATAACCACCAATTTGCTGTAATTGGATTAGGTCGTTTTGGTCGTTCTGTTTGTTCAACATTGCATAATTTAGGTTATCAAGTATTAGCTACAGATGTTGATGAAAAACGGGTTTCCGAAGCATTGAATGAAGAAATAGTTGGTCATGCTTTGCAACTCGATTCAACTGAATCAGCAGCCCTGAAAGAAGCCGGAATTTTTGAATTTGATACCGTTATTGTCGCCATTGGTAACTACGTTCAGGAAAGTATTATTACTACCTTAAATGTGAAAGAAGGTGGTGTACCTCACGTAGTTGCAAAAGCCTCTAGTGAAGTTCACCGCAAATTATTACAACGAGTGGGCGCAGATCATGTAGTATTTCCTGAATATGAAGCTGGTTGTGCTTTAGCACGAACACTCACTAAACCGGGAATTTTAGAAAGATTTGATCTTGACCCAGATAACAGTATTGTGGAGTTAATTGTCCCTGATGAATTTCATGGGAAAACTATTGCTGAACTGCAACTGCGTAACCGCTACGGTTTAAATATGTTGGCTGTAAGTCATGATGGTAAATTTATCATTAATCCCGAACCAACTAAACGTTTAGAAAAAGGTTCTGCAATGGTAGTAATTGGTTGTAATAAAGATATTAATCGTTTACCAATATAGGGAATAGGGAATAGGGAATAGGGAATAGGGAACAGGGAATAGGGAATAGGGAACAGGGAACAGGGAATAATAATTTTTCAATGACAAATGACAAATGACAAATGACAAATGATAAATGATAAATGACAAATTATTTTGGATTTGTGATTTGTTTATCTGGTGTCAAATTCGGTAAAGTAGTTTTCTCAGTTGTCGAAGTATTTGCAGGTAAGTCTTCAACAGGGGGAAGATTTGCAGGTGCTTGTTCAACTGGTGGAGTAGTAACTGCCGTTGCGCTACCGGGTTGATTTACAGGCGATTTTTTGGGTGCTAAAATTTGGGCAATTTGTTGGATGATTTGTTCAGTTTTGGCAACTTGCTCAGTATTTCCTGCTGTTACGTACTGTTGACGAGCGCGTCTTAATGCTTGAGCGGATTCCTTAAAGACACCTTGATTATATAAAGCTACTCCTAAGTTATAGTGAGCAGAGGTGTTTTTAGGATTTTGCAGAATTGCTGCTTTATAAATATTAATTGCTTCGGCAATTTTACCTTGATTTACTAAAAGACTACCTAAATTATTGTAAGCTACAGAATTTTCAGGATCTATTTTTAAAACTTCCCGATAGGCGGAAATCGCCGATTCTACTTGACCTTCTTGTTGTTGAACAATTGCTAAGTTGAAATAAGCATTTTCATGATTTCTATCTAAATTAATTGCTTGTTCATAAGCAGAAATAGCATCTTGACGCTGATCTTGTTCATAGAATAAAACCCCCAAATTATAATGAGCATCAGCCAATGTGGGAGTTACCACTAAGGCTTGACGATAAGCTGTAATAGCGGCTTCTTTTTGTCCCTGTTTTTGTAAAGCTACACCCAAATTATAATAAGCTGATCCCAAATTGGGATTTAATCTAATGGCTTCTCCAAATTCTTGGATAGCTAGATCTAAGCGATTTTGTTGTAAAAGAATATTACCTAAATAATTTCGGGCTGCACCAATATTAGGATCTCGCTCTAAGGCTTTACGAAAAGCCATTTCCGAACCTTGATAGTCTTGACGATTATAAAATGTCACTCCCTGTTGAAAAGATATAGCTGCTTCTAAATCTTGGGAAACAACTTCTGCTGCTGATACCTGACTGTTGGGAGAATTAATAATTGCAGGTAAAGTCAAGATTAAAAATGCAGAAGAAGTAGAAAGGATACTCATTAACACTTGCTTGTATGTAGCCCTAGCTATGTTAAAAGACGGATATTTATGGCATTTTTGATACATGACTCACTACCCTTTAGTTATACTGAATCTAATCTAAGTAACTGGGCATAATTAAATATAAGACCTCTCTCCAAACCTCTTCCCTTGCAGGGGAGAGGCTTTGACTCCCCATTCCCTGGTAGGGAAGGGGGCTGGGAGGTTAGGTCTATCTTATATTTTTTAACGCCTACCTACTTATCTAAATTAGATTATCCATCACTTCATCAAAAATTCATAATTGAATACTTTTCCCTTCTGGTAAGATCAACATAGCATCACCGAAAGAGTAGAAGCGGTATTCAGAACTAATTGCTTGCTGGTAAAGATCCAATAATCTTTTTCTACCAATTAAAGCACTAACCAGCATCAATAAACTAGAACGGGGTAAATGAAAATTGGTGATTAACCCCTCCACAACCTGCCATTTATAGCCCGGATAAATAAACAAATTTGTCTTCCCGACAAAGGGCTGTAAATCCCCAGATTGCGCCGCACCTTCCAAAGCTCTTACCGCTGTTGTCCCTACCGCAATAATTCGTCCCCCAGCAGCCTGAGTAGCCCGAATTTGCTCAACGGTATCAGCAGGAACTTCAATCCATTCTTCGTGCATGGCGTGGGTAGTGACATCTTCTACTTCCACTGGGCGGAAAGTACCGATACCAACATGAAGGGTAATAAAGGCTTGATTAATCCCACAATTACGCAGCTTTTCTAGTAATTCCGGTGTAAAATGTAATCCTGCTGTTGGGGCGGCGATCGCTCCCTGTTGAGCTGCATACACCGTCTGATACTGTTCATCAGCCGCAGTAGAAGCCGTAATATAAGGAGGTAGGGGAATCTGTCCAAACTTCCCTAACACCTGCACTAAAGGAACTGCTGGGGGCAAATCAAACTGTAATAATCGCCCCCCAGTTTCTGGATCTGACTCAACAACTGTCGCCCTCAATTCCTGTTTATTCCCATCTCCTCCCGCTGTAAAAATAATCTCACTACCCACCTTAAAGCGCTTTCCAGGCTTCACCAAAGCCAACCAGCAATTATGCCCTCGTTCCTCCAATAGCAACACCTCCACCCCCGCACCTGTATCCTTACAGCCATATAGCCGAGCGGGAATTACCTTTGTATTATTCATAATCAATAAATCACCCGGTTTCAGCAATTCCGACAAATCACGGAAAATGTGATGTAGAGGTGGTATAGTTTTAGCAGTTTCGGGAGAATTTACCACCAATAACTTAGAACTATCTCTAGGAACAGCAGGGTTTTGGGCGATTAGTCCTGGTGGAAGTTCGTAGTCATAACTAGACAACGAACAATCTAAATTAACATTTTGTGTTTTCGCTTTATCTTGTATTATTTGTCGCTTCATATTAATCAAGTAATTGTTAAATTGTTATAATAGTATGCACTTAAATGAGCTACAAAACTTACTGTAACCGCTATACATCACTTTTACTGCCTTTTCTTTCCATCTTCTTCATTCTGACTCCTGACTGGGCGCAGGCCCTGCGCCCCTACCTCCTGACTCCTGAATTATTGGGTAAATCTCCCCATAGAATAACGGGTGCTTTTACCCTACCGGGAACTCCACCCCATTAACGAAGATAGATAGGTAGAACTAAATTGAATCCCATAACACTATGATGGAATACTTGTACTATCTAGGCAATGCCACACTCACCCTGAGAATCGTTCAATACTTACATGGTAGACCACAACTTCCCGTTTCCTTTGTGAGCGTGATTCATCAAATTAATGGTTGGGTAGTCAGAATTAAACTCAAAGAAACAGTCTCAGATCAACAAGATGGTGATTTTCGAGCTTTCTTGAGTGAATTGGGAATTAGCTATCAGCCACCAATGAGAGTCCAAATGGCATTTTGGAGTTTGGAATCTGGACAAACACCCATAGACGTAATGCGTCGTTACCAAGTAGCAGTTGTTTCTCATGGTAGCCCGGAAAGAGAAGAAATTGAAGCATTTAGACAACAGTTTGTTCGAGGTTTAGGGTATTGTCCAGAAACACTCGCTTAAACAATGCTAAATTAAGTGTCACAACGTAAAAATAATTTTGCAATCATGATTATTACTGTTCAAAAGCTGCCTCAATATATTGTAGCAGCTTAAATTCATATCCAGATATAGATAAACGCTCTAAAAATTCTTCGCTAATAATCTTTTTACTTTGTAATTGATAATGAACAAGTGCCACATCGAAGCGACAAGCATAATCAGCTTTTTGTGGATATTCAGCTAAAAATATTTCCGCAGTCCGCCAGATTTTTGCTTGTTTTTGGGGAGTAATGGCATTTTTTCCCCCTTCATCCCAATTACCAGAACTCCGGGTTTTCACTTCAACAAACGCCAGCATTGTGTCTTGATATTGGGCAATAATATCAATTTCTCCCCAACGACAACAAAAGCGCCGCTGCAAAACTTCCCAACCTGTAGATTGTAACCATTTGGCTACTAGGTCTTCACCTATGTTACCAATATCTGCATAATTAAATGGAGAAGGATTAGCCATTAATTAACAATACCATGAATACTAAGCATCCCAATTGGATAAGTATACTCAGTTTATTACTTTGGGTGATGATTTCCACCACAGTCTTAGCAGCTTTTGTCCCTTCTGCTGTAGCACTGGAATATAACAAAGAAATTCTTATCAGTGCTGATTTTTCTGGACGTGATTTAACAGATTCTAGTTTTACTAAAGCAAATCTTCGCTACAGTAATTTTAGTCACTCTAATTTAAGAGGTGTTAGTTTTTTCGCCGCCAATCTAGAATCAGCAAATTTACAGGGAGCAGACCTAACTAATGCTACACTTGATTCAGCGCGGTTAATTAGAGCCGATTTAACCAACGCCATTTTAGAAGGAGCATTTGCAGCTGGTGCCAAATTTGATGGTGCTATAATAGAGGGTGCAGATTTTACCGATGTACTACTGCGTCAAGATGAACAAAAGAAACTATGTATGCTGGCAAAAGGTACTAATCCCGTGACAGGAAGGGAGACAAGAGATACCTTATATTGTTCTTAGATTCAGATCAGATCCCCGACTTCTCAAAGAAGTCGGGGATCTGACGCTTACAGTATTTATATATTTTGTAAAATTTGTGAAAGTGTTAATTTGAGTTCTGGAAATAATGGCGATATAATTAAATCATCACCTCTAAATTGATTAACTATGTATTCATCATCAACTAAAGAATAAATAGAAATAGTTGGTTGTTTAGGATTACCAATAAATCTTTTACCACCGAAAGCACCATAATCAACTATCCAATATTCAGGAATACCCATTGATTCATAATCGTTGGTTTTATGAGTATAATCTGTTTGCCAATTACTGCTAACAATTTCTATCACTAAAGGAACTGAAGCAGCTTGAGTAATGGTTGATTCTTTTTTCCACAAAGGTTCATTAGGTAAGTTAGCAGGATTGAGTAATAAAATATCAGGTGAATAGGCAGATTCAGATTTTGGTGTTTTGATTAATGTTGTTTTAGGTATGAGGTAAGAAAGATTAAGTCTATCTAATTCTCCTGATATCTTACGGGCTAAAAAACCAATTACGAATTCATGATCTCCTACTGGTGGGTTCATTTCTACAATTTCTCCATTGTGTAATTCATAACGTGATCCTGTTTCTGGATAGGATTGGATAAACTCCTCAAAGCTGACTGATTTGGTTAAGGTTTGAACCATGATTCACCTCTTGAATGGTGATAATTTGCTGATTTTAATTATACTATACAATATCTTGTCCATTTTTTGTAGGTCGGGTTAAGCGACAGCGCAACCCGATGCATTTGTTGGGTTATGGCTATGGCTCCTACGTCGCCACTCAAGCTATCGCCACACTTCATGAACGTACCTCAACCCAACATTGGCGTTAAGATAGTAAGAGTTGTTGGGTTTCCTTGCGTCAACCCAACCTACAATAAATGTTTACATAAAGGGAACGTTAGAGCCAAAATTATTGATTTTATGTAACCAATTTATGATATAAAATTGTTAGTTATCTCCTATAAAATATGCACCAGCAAGAAATCCGACTTAAACCCGGTACATTATGGACAAGTCTCAAAAAAACCACCGAACTGGCTTTAAAATCTGGAGCTTTAAAATCTATTCCCACAGAGGTGGAAATTTTTGAACAAGATGGAATCAAGTTTGTTGTCAGAATTTTAGAAAATATCAATCGCAAAAAAGCTGATCAAGAAAAACAAAATCAAAAAACTGCTAAAACTGGTAAAGAATTTAATCCTTTTTTACCTTATGAAGAAGCTTTATTTGTGGCGGATATCTCCCCTACTCACGTTTGTATTTTAAATAAATTCAATGTTGTTGATTATCACTTTTTGATAATTACCCGCGCTTTTGAACCACAGGAAAGCCTACTTACCCTAGAAGATTTTACAGCTATGTGGGCTTGTTTAGCAGAATTTGATGGGTTAGTATTTTATAACGGTGGTAAACTTGCTGGTGCGAGTCAACCACATAAACATTTACAAATTGTCCCTTTTGCAGAAACAGATATTCCCATTTCACCACTTGTAAAAGCCGCAAAATTAGATAATTCCCTGGGAACTATCCCAGAATTTCCCTTTGTACACGCTTCCACTGAAATTAACTTGGGAGAAAGTGCCGAAATAACCTTCAAAAAATATCATACATTACTACAAACATTAGGAATTAAACCCCTAGAAAATAATATCCAATCAGGAGCATATAACCTTTTAATGACACGAGAATGGATGTTAATTGTTCCCCGGAAATTTGAAGAATTTGAATCAATTTCTGTGAACTCATTGGGGTTTGCAGGGGCATTGTTAGTCAAAAATCAACAACAAATGCAACTATTAAAAAATATTAGCCCTATTAACCTTTTAAATCATGTTGCTTTTCCTCTACAACAACATTGAATCTTAGACTACAATATAAATTAATATATTTCTCCCTTTGCGCGAAACAAAAATCATCAAAAAGAGGAAAAATCATGGAATCTCTAGATATAAAATGGATTCGTTCCCAGTTTCCCGCACTCACACAAACAATCAACGGAAAACCAGCAATTTTCTTTGATGGACCCGGTGGCACACAAGTACCCGGTGGTGTACTAGACGCAATTAGTGATTATTTAGTCAGGTCAAATGCTAATGCTCACGGTGCTTTTACTACCAGTATGCGAACCGATGCCTTGATTATTTCTGCCAGGTCGGCGATCGCTGACTTTCTGGGATGCGATCATGATGAAGTAGTATTTGGCGCAAATATGACCACCCTCACCTTCTCCGTGAGTCGCGCTATCGGTAGAGAACTCCAACCCGGTGATGAAATAATTGTTACAGACTTAGACCATGCAGCCAACATTTCTCCCTGGTATGCTTTAGAAGAAAAAGGTGTGATTATTCGGACAGTTAATATTAATATTGCCGACTGTACATTAGATTTAACCGATTTAGAAAAAAAGATAAATTCCCGCACCAAACTAGTAGCAGTAACTTACGCTTCCAACGCCGTCGGCACAATTAATGATATTGCTAAAATAGTTAAAATTGCCCATAGTTTCGGAGCTTTAGTATATGTTGATGCCGTCCATTACGCCCCCCATGCACCAATAAATGTTCATCATTTAGACTGTGATTTTCTCGCCTGTTCCGCCTACAAATTCTTCGCTCCCCATCTAGGAATTCTTTACGGAAAAAGAGAACATTTAACCAGATTTTCCCCTTATAAAGTTAAACCCGCATCAGAAGAAGTCCCTTCCAGATGGGAAACAGGAACATTAAATCATGAAGGTTTAGCAGGATTAGTAGCAGCAATTAATTATTTAGCAAAATTAGGTTGTCATGTTTCCCCAACCTTAGATAACGAATTACTTTCCTCCTTAATAGAAGCCGATAGAGAAGGCT
Organism: Anabaena sp. 54; assembly: GCF_017355725.1. NCBI lineage: Bacteria > Bacillati > Cyanobacteriota > Cyanophyceae > Nostocales > Nostocaceae > Anabaena > Anabaena sp. 54. Next base: position 98,910 of record NZ_JAAVWA010000003.1, on the reverse strand, counting down.
TAACCACCTTCCATTGTCCTCGATTCCTAACCGAAATAGCCCAACCAAACCACAAATTAGCATCAGCCTATCATAGTCGTCGAGCCGCATTATTATCAGCCATGTCAGCCATTCAACAATACGAAAGAGAATTAAGTAAAAAATTGATTTCAGGATTATTAAAAATCCCTGGTTTAACCCTCTATGGAATTACCGAACCCAGCCAATTTACATGGCGCACACCAACAGTATCCATTCGCATGACAGAAAAAACACCAGCAACCATAGCCAAAATATTAGGAGAACAGGGAATATTCGCTTGGTACGGAAACTTCTATGCAACCAACCTCACCGAAAAATTAGACGTAGAAACATCAGGCGGCTTATTACGAATAGGACTAGCCCATTACAACACAGCCGCAGAAATAGATCAACTTCTACAAACCCTCAATGAAATCGCGTAACAACCTTAAATCACAGCCATTTTCATATATTTTCTTCCTTTGCGCCTTTGCGCCTTTGCGTGAGATAATGAAAATAGCTGTAACACCCCACTAACCGCAGTCCTCAGTCTCACAAACACGGCGAATATTGAGAATATCACTCATTTTCTTGAGTTGCACAAATAAATGTTCCAACTGAGAACAATCGCGGACATCAATTCCCAAATCCATCAACGCAGGTTGTCCCAAACAAGTTTTCACTTGAGCATGACGAACATTAATACCCTGATCACTCAAGCGTGACAATACATCTTTCAATACTCCCACCCTGTCCATAGCCTCAATTTGCACATTAACCGGATAAGTATGGGGACGGCTGCGGTTTTCCATAGCCAAATTCCAGCGCACTGGTACTAACCGCTCACACTCAATAGGATCTACATTATGACAGCCTTGGCGGTGGATAGAAATTCCTCTTCCTCGTGTGACTACACCCACAATTGCTTCACCGGGAATGGGGTTACAACAGCCAGCAATATGATGAACCAAACCCTCCATACCAATAATCGGGGAATCACTAGCACGGGAAGTAATTAGTGGGGTATCCCGTGAGGATTTTGGCGTTGGTTCTTTGGGGATAAATGGGACAACATCACTTACCGGTTGTCTAGCTTTCACAACTTCTCGCCAACGGTTCAGCGCTAAATTCGAGGTAATTTCCCCATAACCCAAACCGGCAAGTAAATCTTCCACACTGTGATAATTACATTTTTCGGCGACAGTGTGCATAGCATCTGATTTGAGCAAATTCTCAAAACCAGTTTTCCCCAATTCCTTCTCTAATAAATCCCGTCCTCTGGCGATATTTTCTTCCCGGCGCGATCGCTTGTACCACTGTTTAATTCGATACTTCGCCGCTGAAGTGCTAACAAAATTTAACCAATCCAAACTAGGATGACTATTCTTTTGAGTAATAATGTCCACAATATCGCCATTATGCAAGCGCGTTGACAAAGGCACAATGCGACCATTAACCCGCGCTCCCGCACAGTGGTTTCCCACTTCCGTATGAATCCGATAAGCAAAATCAATACTTGTAGAACCAGGACTTAAAGGAACAACATCCCCCTTTGGGGTGAAGACATAAACATCATCTTCAAATAGATTATCCTTAACACTATCTAAGTATTCCTGAGCATCTTTTAAATCACTTTGCCAATCTAGCAACTGGCGCAACCAAGTAAACTTTTCATCAGAGCCTGTGACGGAAGTATTCTCAGAACCCCCAGTTTCTTTATACTTCCAATGGGCAGCAATTCCGTACTCCGCGATATGGTGCATTTCCAAAGTCCGAATTTGCACCTCCAGCGGGCGACCAGTCAAGCCAATTACCCCCGTATGCAAAGACTGATAATGGTTTGGCTTTGGCAATCCAATGTAGTCCTTGAACCTACCAGGGATAGGACGAAAAGAATCATGAACAACAGCTAAAGCGCGATAGCATTCTTCATTACTTTGGACAATAATTCGCAGCGCCGCCAAGTCGTAAATTTCATGAAATTCCTTTTGCTGCCGCTGCATTTTTTGATAAATGCTATAAAGGTGTTTAGGACGACCGCTAATTTCCAAACAATTAATCCCCGCCTTGAGTAACCGACGGCGTAAAGTATCCGTAGCTTTGAGTAACTTTTCTTCCCGTGCCGTGCGTTTTTCCGCGACACATTGCTGAGTTTCTCGATAAGCCTCTGGTTCTAAATATTTAAATGCTAAATCCTCTAATTCCCACTTAATTTGCCAAATCCCTAAGCGATTCGCCAAAGGTGCAAAAATATCTCGCGTTTCCTGGGCGCTACGTTGACGACTAGCTTCTGACATATATTGGAGAGTCCGCATATTATGCAAACGGTCTGCCAGTTTCACCACAATGACACGAATATCTTGCGCCATAGCCAAAAACATTCGCCGGAAATTTTCCGCCTGACTTTCGGTTTTGCTAGTAAAATTAATTTTCGACAGCTTGGTAACACCTTCTACCAATAACCTGACTTCTGGACCAAACCGTGCTTCTATATCTTCACTTGTAACTTCTGTATCTTCAACTACATCATGAAGTAACCCGGCTGCTATCATAGCAGGACTACCACCTAGTTCACGGAGTATTTCCGCTACAGCAACCGGATGGGCAATATAAGGTTCTCCCGATTTCCGAATTTGACCACCATGTAGTTGATATGCAAACTGAAAAGCCCGACAAATTAAGGCATTACCGTTATACGTTCGGTCTTCCTCCTCTGTAAGTATTGGCGCTGGAGGTGCGATTAAACATTTGTTAAGCCAGTCTGGGAGAACAACATCAACAGGAGGTTTGACGGCTACACTACTCATAAAATAAAAAAGGTAATTTGTGGATAGGTTCAGAGATAAGCAAAAATAACAGCATTTCTATAAATAGATGCTGTTGACTGAAGGTTTAGAGACAAGGTTGGAGAGATGATGTCCTAATTGCCTGTGGTCATCATCCATTGTAGGTTTGTTTCAAACATAATCAAAAACCTATTGACGGTAAATCAAGCCTCCAAATAAAATTTGAGACTTGTGATTTTGAGCAGGAACAATGGAAAGCTTGGGGATATAAGAAAATTTTCTTGACATTAATACTATCTTAACTAGCAACAGATGTCTTTTAATTGTGATAAATATCAGGAATTGGCAACATTTCTAGACGAGTTTCGGACTAATGTAACAGCAGGTAAACTCAATGCTGGGGAGTTACGTCCGCATTTAGCCAAATTACAGGCGTTTTTTAGCCAGCAAATTGTTCCTTTGGTTGATGCTAATTCACGAGAACAATCCTATAAAACCGAAATAAGTAAGCAGTTGCGACTATTGGAAGTAGATATGATGTTTCTCCAAGGAGCAAAGCAATTAACGACATTGCAAGCTAGGTTGAAAACTATTGAAGAACGCATTGATACTTTAATTAGATATTGTCAAGCTATTACTCAACCTACGGAAGCGCAGGAATCAAAGTAGGAATTTGTCTCACGCCATTAGTTACCTTATTTGTTTGGCTTCCACACCCGCCCAGAAATGAATTTCCGGGCTAATAGCTAAAGTTTACTAAAGTAAACTGAGGATTTAGACAATTCTTAGTCATCTTCAGATGACTTTTGCTATTAGACTGGGAATTAATTCCCAGGCGGGCTATGGGTTTTACGTTAAGTTGACACCAATGGTCTCACGCAGAGACGCAGAGGAAGAGTTTGAGAGATGGAATTTTTGCCTCTTGATCGGGAATAATGAAATTATATACCTTGTCACAGTAGAGCAAATTTAAACCAATATGGACTGGACAACACCACTCAAGGCACAACAGACTGATTTTATTCAAAGACTTAAATCTGCTAAATTACTCCATTGTGACGAAAAAGGCCAGCATAGTGAATTAACTGTCATTTCTGGTCAAAGGTTAGACCAATTACGGGATTTTTGCTGGGAAATGGCTGAAAAATATAGACTAACCTGAGTTCGATGTAAATAAAAAGTCTAAAAGTACGTAACAGCAACAGTTCTGTCAATAAGTATTGGTTATTGAGAATTAAAGCCCACGCCAAAAAGTTCTCAAAAAATTAATTTTTTGAAATGTATTTACTATTAGGTAATATTGATATTTAATTGGTAATTAAGCTAATAAAACTGGTAAGGTTTCAATTTCATTTTCATCAAATCTTAAAGAAGGTTTTTTAGGTTGCCAAGTATAAGCTATTATTGCAGCAACAACATTAACCATGAAATTAGTAACACTTCGATGTCGAGAATGAGCAAGTTGTGAAATATTTTTGAGTTGGTCATTAACAGTTTCAATTAAAGAGCGTTTTCGGAGCATTAATTTCTCCTCCAGGGACAAGAGCTTATTCCGCATATTTTTCTTGAAAGGAGTGATTAATTTGAGTCCATTAGACCAAAGTTCAAGCCAGAGTTTTTGAGAAATATATCCTTTGTCTCCAAATATTTTCCCAAATAAGTTCTTAGTCAAAGTGGGAACAGGTTTTCGGTCATCTGTATTTCCAGGAGTAATTTGAAACGCAAGTAACTCTCCTTGATCATTAATAATCAAATGAAGTTTAAACCCAAAATACCAACAAATAGAACTTTTCCCCCAGCCAGCTAAATCTTTAAAGACCTTATTTGTCTTGGCTCTTTTAGAATGACAAATGGGAATAGAGGTACTATCAATAAAACTTATACCTGTATTGAGTCCTTTTCGTGTATTCAGATAATACATCAAGGGAATTAAAGCATTTGGCATTAATTCAACAAATCTTTGATAACTCACTAAATTGGGAAATTCACCTTGGCAATATTTGAAGATATGTTTCAGGTAATAATCTTTAAAATTGCGGTAACTAGAGCGATGAAAATACACAATTATTGTCATAATTTCACTTAGACATAATCGGCTGGGTCTAATTCTTTTTTTTATTTGGGATGGGATAAGTTGAGCTTGAAATATTGGCTCAAAATAGGTACAAAAATCATCAATTTCACAGAAAATAGTTTCTAATTCCATGAGTTATAATCATTAATTTTCTTTAATTAAACCTCTTCTATTGTCCCTAATCTGAGGTACTTTGAGTTTGTATTCAAATAGTATTCGTAATATAAATTTAGATTTTGTTATGAAAATTTACTTAAATCTAGGCTGGTTTCCTATTAATTCTCAATAATTAAGGCTTATTGAGAATATAGGCTCTTTCCAGAAAAGCCTCTAACCCTTTTGAATACTCATTTTTAGCTGGTTTTCTTACATCGAACTCAGGTAGACTAAATTCTCGCGTCGCTATTCGTGATGTTTTTATCAACAATATGAAGGGGAAGTTAGCTGAGGAAGTTGTTAAATCCCGTTTAGCTGATTTTGTCACAGAAGTTGACTATGAAAAGCGCGTTGGTGGTGATGGAAAAGTTGATTTTACCTTAACTGCTGACTCATCAATTGGTATTCAGGTTAAAGCCCGGAATGGCAACTTTGATAAAATTCAATGGTCAATTAGTCAAGAAGAAATTGAAAAAAATGCAGTTCTAGTTTGTATTTTAATTCAAGAGGAAGTTAGCGAAGCTCAGGCTGAATACAATCTGATTTTGGCGGGATTTTTGCCAACAAATATGATTACCTCTGCTGCTGTGGGAATAAATGAATTGCTTTATTCTGGTGGTTTACGCAGCTATTTAGATAATTTGACATCTTCTAAAGCTGACGAATATATGCGCTTGGGTAAAGAGTGTCATGAGAAAAAAGATTATCAAGGTGTTTTTGATTGTTATACTCAAGTATTACAACTGAAACAAAATCATGAAGATGCTTACAAAAAACGTGGATTTGCACGTTCTAAATTAGGAGATAAGCAGGGTGCAATTGATGATTACACTCAGGCTATCAAGATTAATCCCAATTATGTACAGGCCTACTTCAACCGAGGACTTGTCCGTTCTAAATTAGGAGATAAGCAGGGTGCAATTCAAGATCTCCAAACAGCCGCAAATATCTTTAAAAAAGAAGGTAACGAAACAGACTATCAAAGGGCTATGGAACAAATCAGAAAAATTAACAAATAATGAATATAAGTTAAGTTAGGCAGGAAAGATCCCCGACTTCTGAATTAAATTTTTTGTAAATAATGAAGATCATTCAAAGAAGTCGGGGATCTAAATCCGTCGGTTTCATTATCTCCTTCTCTCTTCCTTTGCGCCTCTGCGTCTTTGCGTGAGAAAAAAATATTTAACTTACCCACAAAAAAAATAGAACTAACTAATTAACAAGTATATAAAACTTAACAAAAAAACCACTAAAGTCATAGGAAAATGGTAAATTAATTTCAGTTGTAACTATTCTGAATCCTGTTTATATGTTTACCAGAATCCGCCGGCTTTCAAATCGGTTTTTTAATAACTCTCGGACAGTAAACAACGAACCACTGAATAAAGTGAGTTTAGTTGTCATTATTTTAGTTGATATTTTTATTTTAATTAATGTATTTACGGGTTTAAATAATATTAGTGAATGGCATCTTAGCCCAAATCAAGCTTATCCATGTTATTCTGAATGGAACAATTACAAAACCCAAACTACAAAAAATAAAGATTATGAATTTTTGAGGAGTTCACTACCTTACGGTAGCAATGAGCAAAAAATTCGGCAAACATATCAAGATGTACAAGTTGGACATTTAGGTAAAGTTTCGGAAATCTGTTTGAACTATGGTGAATCTAAAGATAAACTGAATAATCCTCAAAATCAGAAAATTATCACCACGATAAATCAGACTCAAGATAAAATTAGTCGTCTTGAACAAGCAAATGCTACCATTCGTCAGCAATATGATTCAACATTATCAGAAAAAATTGCCGGTCAGTCTTCAGGTAATTCTATTAATCAGGTTCGCGCTGAAAAAGCTAAACAGGAATTAACACAAAATAATCAGAAAATTGCCAACTTAAAACAGGAAATTGCTAATCTGCAAAATCAACTGCTGACAAAACCTGAAAGTGTTAATTTCTTGTCTTTTGTCAAAGATGAAACTAAATTTAATCAAGTTGAACAAGGCTATAAAGATGCTTCCTTTTGGTATCCTAGCATTCAATTAGTTTTTCAGGCTATCTTTTTAATTCCACTTATTCTGATGGCATTATTAGTTAATAATTTCAGTCAACGGAAAGGATATGGATTAATAGGATTAATTAGCTGGCATTTGCTAGTGATATTTCTCATTCCGCTAATTTTGAAAATATTTGAATTTCTGCAAATTGGTGTAATATTTAAATTCTTGTTTGATATTATTAGTTTTCTGTTTGGTGGGCTAGTTTTCCTAATTAGTTATGTTTATATTTTGCTAATTCCCTTAGTTGGTTTTGGCATGATTAAATTCTTCCAAACCGTTGTCTTTAATCATAGAATTCAAGCAGCTAACAGAATTCAAAAATCCCGCTGTATTCGGTGTGCTAGAAAAATTCGTCCTCAAGATAGCCACTGTCCCCACTGCGGTTATTATCAATATGTTGAATGCCATAATTGTCATGAGTTAACTTATAAAGAATTACCTTATTGTCATCATTGTGGTGCTGATCAAAATTCTCCTAATTTAGGGGTAAATTAACACTTTAAGAAAGTAGAGAAATTTCGACGCAAGTGAGGTATAATGGGCAATAATTAAACGCAGATGGCAGAAGATAGACGCAGATAAACGCAGATAATTTGGTTTTCCTGCTCTCCTCTTTTATTCGATATTATTAAGTTATTGATTGAAATCTAGGCCAATAATTTATGTCATCTATTACCAATGTCACTGAAGCTACATTTAAACAAGAAGTGCTAGAAAGTCAAACTCCTGTTTTAGTTGATTTTTGGGCCCCTTGGTGCGGTCCTTGTAAAATGCTGTCTCCTGTAGTAGAAGAAGTGGCTGCGGAATATGAAGGACAGGTAAAAGTGGTAAAGTTGAATGCTGATCAAAATCCTACTGTTGCTAGTCATTACGGGATTCGCAGTATTCCTACTTTGATGATATTTAAGGGGGGACGACAAATTAAAACAGTTGTTGGTGCTGTTCCTAAAACTACATTAGCTACTACATTAGATAAGTATGTTGATTCGTAGTTACAGCATTGTTCACCGAACATTGCAAGCTTTCCGTTCTCCGTCATGTTCAGGATGTTGCCAAGAATAAGCAAAATGGCTAACACCCTTAATTTGAGGAGATAATTGGCGGAGGGCTTGCATTTGTACTTCTAATGGGGGACGATTGCTAATTGATTCTCCCCACTTCCCAGCTAAAGCCGGAATCACTTTTGTACCTGGTTGCGCCATTTTTAAAACTTGTTGAACTTGCGCCACAATGCAATTAGCATTCCCGCAATTTGCATAGGACATGGGATGCCATTCTAGGGTACTGGGGAACTTATCCCAAGGTTGCAAGCGGGAATCATACCCCTGTCCTAAAGCTTGATTACCTTCGGGAAAAAATACTGCTCCCGCGGGAATACCTTTTTGTTTGGCTGGGTAACTTGCTAAAGCTACAAAATCTAAGATACCTTGCATAGCATGAGCAACGGAGAGTAACCACAAATCCAATTGCAAAACCCGCTGTTTTTCTGCTGGAGAAGGTAAGGATTTCTGCTTTTTGGGGGGAATACGCCCTTCCCATAAGGGTTCATCTTCTTGAGGATAGCGTTTATCAATTTCTGCTATGTCGCCAGCGCTGACATATCCTTTGGTTAAAAAACGACGAATTAATTCTAATCCTTTGGCATTTTTGGCGCGACTAAATAGGACTTCTTGGGTGGCTGGAGTAAATAGCCAGAGGTCATGAACTTTGGTAGCAATCGAGTCAATGCCGGTCTGACGAGGATAACGAACATAATCGAAGAGAATACCATCTGGACGACGGCGGATAACCTGTTGTACCATACGGTAGTAATCTGTTTTTGCTTGGGTGTTGTAGGGATCAATGAAGACTTGGGAACTATCTTCTACTACGGATAAGCTGGTTTGATTTTTGCCATTACGAGCGATCGCATTTTGTCTATCTGCACGTTGAGCATAGGTGTAACCGAAGTTAGTCGTAAACATCCAAGTATAAACCTTTAAACCCCGTTGTTGCCCTTTTTTAATTGCTAATGCTAATAAATCAAATTTTTCTGCACCAGGAAGGCGAACTACAGCAGGCCAAACTGTAGAATTAGTTGCGGCGGGTAATAACACTTGTCCATCATAAAATACTTCTAAATAAACTTGGTTATAGCCTTGGTTGACAATTCGATCCATAATTTGATCAACTGCTCCCGGCTGGATATCACAGGGATACAGGCGCAACCAAATAGCCTGAGTTTGCGGCCAAGTCTGACTACGACAGGTTTTTAATTCTTGTGTATGCTGTTTGAGTAATTTCTGATAGCGACTTGCCGCCTCTTTATTGCCTTTAAAAGCCAATAAACGTAAGTTTTCTTTTTCTTGAGTTGCTTTTGATGATACCCAACAATCCTGTCTGTTCTGAGCAATGGCTGGTTTTGTAGCTAGATTGAGAATCAATAAGCAATTAGTAATAATTACAGTAAATAAACCTTGCCAAGATAAAACTACACTTAAAAATTTCCAGTTGAAATCAGACATAAGAGAACTCCACAAAAAAGATGATCCAATAACTATGCTGGTTTAGCAAAAATTTCCACAAACCATTTTTTGAGATCAGGAAGGTGGTGAATCTGTGTTTCCAGTTCTTCCATAGCTGAAGTTGTGAGTTTAACACCTGTGGAATAGACTTTTTCTAACAACGTGACAACCGGGTTTTTACCCTTAAATGTGAGGGTTTGAGCGAAATTCATTTTAAATTACTTGCAGCTAATTTTTTAGCATCTTTCTGAGATTGTTTAGTATAAACTAATTTCCAATTTACCACTCTAATTCCCCATCACATTCTGCAATTGGTGCAGATGATGTTCAATTGGGCGATCTTCTAATACAATAACAGCGTTATATTCTCCCATTGGTATATCTACAGGAGAATTGACTAATAATTTGCCATCATTTGTTATAGTTACTTTTATGTCTAAGTAGGTGAACACAATAAAACCAAACTGTGTAAAGAAACGTAAAATCGCCCAAACCCTCTTCACTCTTGCCTATTGCCTCTTGCCTTTTGCCTTGCCATAACGACAATTTTCAACGCCAACCTACTTAGTGTTTTCATAGTTCACTTAATTAGTAAATGATCATGTTAATTATACCAAATTTGTCTGATAGCGTAGAGTGGTGCAACCCATATCAGGATGTCCACGATTTGAGGATGTACAGGATGATTTTTTAATATTAATCTACATCTTCAGCAATTGCACTAATTCAAATATCCCACAATATCAAACTCAAATATAATCCTGTTAATCCTTTAATCCTGGTTATCCTGATTCTGACAGTTAAATTTCAATAAAAAACGGTGCGTTATATTTCATTAACGCACACTATAAGATGAGCGAACTATTTCATCAAATAATTATTGAGTTCAGGATATTGAGAAAAGAAACCATCAATACTGGCTAATTTTGCTTGATATTCTAATGTAGTAGCAATAATTAAACGGTCAAATGGATCTTTGTGAACAGGAGATAAATTCACAGCACGACAAGCAATTTCCGGAGTCAAGGGAAATAATGTAATACCTGCTGGTGCTAATGCTTCCTGAAACCATTGATTAGTAGCACAAGGTAATTCTAGTCTTCTTCGTTGTTGTGCAAGTGCTATTTTATAACAGGAGATAACACAAATACTTACCTCGTCAGCCGTTTCAATAAATTCTCTCCAGTGAGTAGGAAATTTATCAAATTGTTGATTAATAAACCAGAACCAAATATGAGTATCAAGAATTATTATTTGAGACATTCCCACTCTTCTTCATTCACAATAGGACTAACAATATCACCCAATGTTTTACCTTTACCAGCAATAGAAGCAGGAGGAGTACGGCGTTTTTTTGATGGTAAGTTTTCTTGTAGTATAGTGATAATCACACGAGCAGAATTAACTTGAGGTTGTTCTGACAACCATGTTAATTGGCCATTTTCATAAATTGCTTCGTAACTTTTTAGCATAATAATTTGATGATGAATGATGGTTATATTTTATTATAGTTTAAACAATCGCATTTTGTCAGAATCAGGATGTCCAGGATTTGAGGATGTACAGGATGTTTTTTTAATATTGGTCTACATTTTCAGAAATTGCATTTTGTCTGAATCAGGATGTCCAGGGTTTGAGGATGTACAGGATAATTTTCTAATATTAATCTACATCTTCAGAAATTGCACTAATTCCAATATTCCACAATATCAATATCAAATATAATCCTGTTAATCCTTTAATCCTGGTTATCCTGATTCTGACAGTTAAATATTAATAGAAAACGGTGCGTTACATTTCATTAACTTACTCTGCCCAATTTTCTAACGAGAGTTTAGGAATGCGAGAAAATTCGCGGATATTGTTAGTAACGAGAGTAACACCTAAGCTCATTGCATGAGCAGCAATTAACATATCCATTGGTCCAATTACAAGCCCTTTTCTTTCTAAATCACTTCTAATACATCCATAAATTACTGCTGCATTTTGACTAAATTCAATAATTTCTAAAGGAAGTAAAAACTGCATGAGGGCATTTTTATTTTTCTCTTGTTGCTGACTTTTATAAACTCCATATTCTAATTCAGCAACGGTAATGGAAGAAATGCCAATATCAGAAATTGACAAGGTTTGAAATCGTGCTATAACTTTTTCTGGTTTTTGCCTAATCAGATAAATACAGATATTAGTATCGAGAAGATATTGCATTTAAAACTCCTCTCTTTTATCAATAGGAAGTTGATCTCTAGTGGTCATAAAATCATCAGAAAATTGATCTAAACTATTAATTAGAGTTTGCCAAGGATTATCTTTACTAATAAGAATAATGGCATTACCAATTTTTTTAACATAGACTTCAGTACCTGTCATTTTAAAATCTGTTGGTAATATTACCATTTGATGAGTACCGTCACTGCTAAGTTTGGCTGTATTCATGATTATTTCCTCTAATTCATGTTAGTTGTTTATGCTTTAATTGTAGCTAAAAATTGTCTGAATCAGGATGTACAGGATGTTTTTTTAATATTTATCTACATTTTCAGAAGTTGCATTTTGTCAGAATCAGGATGTCCAGGATTTGAGGATGTACAGGATGTTTTTTTTACATTAATCTAGATCTTCAGAAATTGCGCTAATTCAAATATCCCACAATATCAAACTCAAATACAATCCTGTTAATCCTTTAATCGGTGGAAATCCTGATTCTAAAATTTATACGCTACTTAGAGCTTTCACTTTTGCAATAGCACCTTCAATATCTGGCAATTTTTGACCATGTTTTTCGGCTGTTTCTAACCATAAGTTTCGCACAATTATCAATTCTTGTAAGGTTTCTTCTAAAGTTTCACCCTGTGCTAAACATCCTTTTAATGCTGGAATTTCTGCTACAAAACCGCCTTCTTCACAAGGATAAACAACTATGGGATAATTCATGATTACTCTCCTTCTATTAATTCTAATACTCGTTTAACATAAACTTATTTTACCCGATTATTATGAACTGGAATTACTTAGAAATTGCGCTAATTTAAATATCCCAGAATATCAATATCAAATACAATCCTGTTAATCTTTTAATCGGTGGATATCCTGATATGGCTTGCGCCACGCTATCAGACAGTTAAATATTAATAGAAAAAGGTGCATCATCTTGTATTAATGCACCATACAAAATTAGCGTGAGAGAACTACTTTCTTCAATGGAAGAGAAATAATCTTTCTTCCACTTGTTGCTTGTTGTTTTCTTAAATCAGCACAAATAGCAGCCAAATCATAATTAAATGACTTAGCTTGTTCATCTCTTATTTTGCGAATTTCTGCCAAAACTTCATCATTCCACATAAATTATTCTCCTAACATTTCATAAGGTGTACATATTGTTGGCAATTCATAACCTAAACTATCAGCAATCTGTGAGAGTTTTTTCTGAATATAGGGGTTAGCAATGTGCTTACAATTCCATGTTAACAGATAATCCAATCCATAGACGGTAGCTGTAGCAATGTGAACAGTATCATAAGCAGCACTGGGTGGTAAATTACTTTGTTTTTGGAATTCCTGTGCTAAATTTTGTACTGATTCTGTGATATCAAGTAAAGGAAAGTTATTTAAAACTTCTAGTCTTTTATTCACCATTTCTGCATCACCTTTTGCTACTTCTTGCAATACCAGTGGAGAAATGTAAATAGTAAAGGAGTTTCGCTGAGTGTCCCACCAGTCTCTTGTTAATTCTGCATTAGCAGCAACTATCAAATTTTTACTAGGTCTTGCTGTTAAATAACCAATAATACTTGTTTCTATGTATATTGTTTTGGTCATATTATTAAAGTGTGATTACTTTGCTAAATTTACTATACTGTATTCTGTTAATCCTTTTTGTCTGAATCAGGATGCACAGGATTTGAGGATTTACAGGATGTTTTTTTAATATTCATCTACATTTTCAGAAATTGCATTTTGTCTGAATCAGGATGTCCAGGATTTGAGGATGTACAGGATGTTTTTTTAATATTCATCTACATTTTCTGAAATTGCATTTTGTCTGAATCAGGATGTCCAGGATTTGAGGATGTACAGGATGTTTTTTTAATATTCATCTACATTTTCTGAAATTGCATTTTGTCTGAATCAGGATGTCCAGGATTTGAGGATTTACAGGATGTTTTTTAAAATTAATCTGCATTTTCTGAAATTGCGCTAATTCAAATATTCCATAATATCAAACTCAAATATAATCCTGTTAATCCTTTAATCCTAGATATCCTGATTCAGACAGTTAATTTTCTTGTCTGAATCAGGATGCTCAGGATTTGAGGATGTACAGGATGTTTTTTAATATTCATCTACATTTTCAGAAATTGCACTAATTCAAATATTCCACAATATCAATATCAAATATAATCCTGTTAATCCTTTAATCCTGGATATCCTGATTCAGACAGTTAAATTTTAATAAAAAACGGTGCATTACATTTCATTAACGCACCCTACCAGATGAGCGATCAAGATTAGATAATCTAGCATCTAAGCCTATCTCTAAAAGAAACACGAATTTTATCCAAAAGTTCTTCATACTCACATTTGTATCTAAGATTACGTTCGATTTGCCGCCTTGCTTGACTCGAAGAGATTCGATATAAATCTTCTTCATTGCGTATGTCTATAAGACGAATCTTTCCAAGTCTGAAGTTACCAAATACATTTAATATTTCCCGAAGCCTCATATATTCTTCTTCTTCAAAGAATATCGCACTTTCATCTAATTTTAAGAGTATTTCGTTCAACAGTTGAGAGAAATTCATAATATTATTTTCGCTTGCTCCTTTCCACAATTCCTCTCCCGCTAACCGGAGTAATTGGAGTTTTCTCCATATATTCCAATACGATTGGAGTCTAGCTGAAGGATAGCTATCTGGATGAGAAGAAGAAATATTTAACTGGTCTTGGAAATAGTTAAGTTGCTCTGCTAGAGGTAATGAACCATTGAAGATAGCTATATTTCCACCAGCATTTAAGGAGTTCGCATCAATAGATCCAGGGACATTTGGTAAAATAGAATGAATAGAATTACGATATTTATCGTTTTGTAAGTGAGTGCCTATAAGATCAACATCACCTTCAGCTTCAACATCCTCTAGATCAATACCTTGACCAGTGCTTTCCTCTGCACGAAAACGACCTTTCTTACTTTTCATGCGTCTGCCTCTAATTCCACCTTGATGCTTCGCTTTATTAGAACTTTCTGATTTGAGGCTTAACCAATATCCAACTAACAAGCCTAAAGTTGCAAATATAGCCATCCACCAAATCGTCTGATTATTAAACTTTTCACCAATAGTGCGTTGCTGAATAGCAGCGGCAATTAGGTTAAAAATGACATTAATAAAAGCACCAACGAAAAGACCGAGTATTGAGTAGATATACTGTTTTTGCATAAGCTTATGCTCAGAATAAAATTTACAGTTACTTTACTAAAGTTAGTATACTGCTAGGGTATCAACTTATAATATATTCTAAAAATATGCTTTATCAAAACCCATGT
Organism: Anabaena sp. 54; assembly: GCF_017355725.1. Taxonomy (NCBI): domain Bacteria; kingdom Bacillati; phylum Cyanobacteriota; class Cyanophyceae; order Nostocales; family Nostocaceae; genus Anabaena; species Anabaena sp. 54. The sequence continues at coordinate 83,786 of NZ_JAAVWA010000003.1, read as the reverse complement.
AGAGACGCACCCCAAACGCCTCTACAAAACCCCTAAATCACAAAACCTCCCTACCCAAATAAACCTGCAAAACGTCCGGTACTTTAATCGTCCCGTCAGCTTGCTGATAATTCTCCAAAATCGCCGCCATAGTCCTACCCACAGCCAAACCAGAACCATTTAAAGTATGTACAAACTGCGTTCCTTTCTTACCAGTTTCCTTAAACCGAATATCCGCCCTTCTCGCTTGAAAATCAACACAATTAGAACAACTAGAAATCTCTCGATACTTCCCAGCAGAAGGCAACCACACCTCTAAATCATAAGTTTTTGTTGCAGAAAAACCTAAATCAGCAGTACATAAATTAATCACCCGATAAGGCAATTTCAAAGCCTGTAAAATACTCTCTGCACTGACTAGCAACGTCTCCAATTCATCAAAAGAATTTTCCGGTTTTACTAACTTCACCAACTCAACTTTATTGAATTGATGTAACCGAATTAAACCCCGCATATCCCGTCCATAACTTCCCGCTTCCCGCCGAAAACATGGCGTATATGCAGTATGATAAATTGGTAATTCTTCCCCGTTGATAATGTCCCCTCGATACAAATTAGTTACCGGAACTTCTGCGGTGGGAATTAACCATAAATCATCTTCTGCACATTTAAAACTATCCTCTGCAAACTTGGGTAATTGTCCAGTTCCCGTTAAAGAATCTGTATTTACTAATAACGGTGGACTAACTTCTATATAGCCATTTTCAATATGTTTAGAAAGCATAAACTGAATTAATGCTCTTTCTAAACCTGCACCCGCACCTATCAAACTCACAAACCGAGTTTGGGCAATTTTTACCGCTCTTTCAAAGTTCAAAATTCCCAACTTTTCGCCGATTTCCCAATGGGGGACAATGTTGGGATTTTCGGGTTTATATTCATCTCCCCATGTTTTCACTTCTTGGTTATCATCTTCACTTGTACCAATGGGGGTAGAATCACTGGGAAGGTTAGGAAGTGCTAAGAGTAATTGATGAATTTGCGCTTTTAACTCTTTTTCCTGGGGTTCTAATCCGCTTAATGTGATTTTGAGGCTGTTTCCTTCATCCTTTAAAGCCAGAATTTCTGCATCTTGAGGATTAACACCAGATTTTACCTTGTGTCCCACCAGTTTACCAATTTCATTACTCCGGGCTTGGAGTTCATTGCGTTTTACTTCCAATTCCCGTTGTTGTTGACTCAAATCTAAGATAGGCTGAATCTCGTATTTACCACTACGAGTATTCAACTTTTCTTGTACTAATTGGGGATTTTCTCTAATTTGTTTAATATCCAGCATTGGTGAATTTCGTTAAGTTTTGTCAATTATACTTGATTGAGATAATTAATCGTAAGGGCTTAACAATGCTAAACCCTATATACTAATGCCACCTTTCTCATCTGCGTTTATCTGCGTTTATCTGCGTTTAATTATGATCAGTGGTAAATTTACCAAATATAGTTGATAATTAGTTCAGATACTCTTCTCCATTACCTAAGCGTTAAGGAGTTTTCAGCAATGATGACAACTCAATCAGTTATTTTAAATATCAAAAATGTAGAGTTAAGTGATGATCAATTTTATCAACTATGTCAAATCAATGAAGATTGGAAACTTGAACAAACAGCTAAAGGAGAATTAATAATTATGCCTCCAGTTGGTGCAATTAGTGGTAATAGAGAATCAGAGTTTAATGCAGATGTTGTGATTTGGAATCGTCAAACTAAACTCGGAAAAGTATTTAGTTCTTCCACTGTTTTTACTCTACCTAATGGTGGTAAACGTTCTCCTGATGTGGCTTGGATTGCTAATGAACGTTGGGATTCTTTAAGCATTCAAGAAAAAGAGAAATTTGCTAAAATTTGTCCTGATTTTGTCATAGAATTGCGTTCTCGTACAGATTCTTTGAGTCAATTACAGGAGAAAATGCAGGAGTATTTTAATAGTGGTTTACGTTTAGGTTGGTTAATTGATCCTCAAAATCAACAAGTAGAAATTTACCGTCAAAATCAGTCTGTAGAAATAGTATCATTACCGACAAGTTTATCGGGAGAAAATGTTTTACCAGGATTTATTTTAGAATTACCTGTTTTCAAAGATTAGGATACCACAACCACTGTCAATTATGGTTTATTAATCCGATTCATTAACCACAAAGATGCTAATAAACCTGCAAAATGCGCTGATACAGTATTTGTATTTGCCTGGACTATGAGCATATCTAAACCGCTAATAATCCGAGTTGGGTCAAATAATTGAGTAGTTACTGCTTGAGGAGATATAGACCTAGCTACTAGTGTACCAACGATCGCTTGCGCTCCCAATAAAGTGACTAATATTCCCCCTAAATTTATCCATAGACCTAAACGTAATACCTGCACAGTTTCCACCTTACGAGGGCGATTAGTGGGATTAGGGGATTCTAATTTCTTGCCAATTCTAGTGTAGCGATAAGCTAAGTAAATACCAGCACCCAACAGAAGTATGCCACAAATTGCTAAAAACACGCCAAAGCCCGTTCCTGGATTGTTACTGGGGCTACCTGCTTTTTGACTAAAAATGCCAAATAACAAGACAATTATTCCAGAAATTACACCTAATACCAACTGAATCCATAAACTAATCCAACCTGCTAGGCGAAATTGTTGGGCTATAGCCCGGAGGTTAGATGATGGTGTTTCGGAGTTTTGCGTCATATAAAAATTAAAACTTAAAAATTAAGAACAACTTCCGTTTGTTGTTTGTTAGCTGTTACCTATTTCCAGAATAATTGATAATGGGTTAAGTCTACTGAAAATTTCAGACGTAAAATTAGTTATGAATTCTACTGTTTCTCAATCTACGTTCCTCTTAACTTTTCTGTTATCAGTTGGATTATTTTTCTTTATACGCGCTTCGACCAAGGATCGTACAGAAATGATGCAATTGACTTCAGAACAGGATGAAAATACATTAATGGCTGCATTAAAGGAGTATTTTCGCTCTCGTGCTTATCGAGTTTCAGCGGTAGATACTGCTAAAAATCAAGTCACTTTTGAAGGATTGGTTAGCCCTAGCTGGTTTCTAGCTATATTTTTGACTATATTAGCAGCCGTAGGTTTGGGTTGTTTGGCGTTGGTTCTATCAATGCTTTTGCCCGATTTTGGCCAATTTTTTCTATTAATAATCCTGTTTTCGCCTTTAAGTGGATTATTGTACTGGAAAAAATCTGGAAGACTTGAGAAGGTGTCACTCAAGATGGAAAATATCCCAAGTGGGCAAAACTTCTCAAGTACAATCACTGTAACTGCCCATAGAGATGAACTGGCTGAGTTACAAAGGGCATTACAGCTAAAGACACTTGACACTTGATTAATTGTTGGGGGTGAAAACTAGCATTATGTAGGCTTCTGACTCAAGTTTTGAGTAAATCAGCAGTAGGGAAATCTTCCTGATGCTTGGTATGTCATGAGGAAAAATTTAAATTGGCGGACAGAGCTTGATAGTAGTCCAAATTAGTGAGAGCATAAATAAATAATTCATACTTCATTTTTTGGATGACCTTGGCTCTGTCGCTATTCTCTTTTGTATAAGCTGATAACAAACTGATTCATCTAATCTATTACAGATTAATGAGGAATTAATTATCCCATGACTTGAGAGAATGTATTTAAACTCTACTGGCAAATTCAACCAAAAAATTAAAAGAAATGGAATTTTTGAACAAACCAGTCATAATTGCCAGTTAATTATTCACAGAGTCAGAAGTCACATTTACAAGATATGATAGTCATTTGTTGTTTAGTTACTAGCCACAGCAACAGACACAGTTTGTGGTGCTGTTGGTGATTCTAAAATCCTGAGACTAGGGAACAAGAAATGATTCTCTTCTACGTATTGAGCGCCAAACAGACCTTTTTCCGCCCAGAAATATCGGTCTGTTGTATGTTCATTGCGTTTTACTAGTAGCAGCGCAGGTGGCGTGATACCTTCAGCTTGAATGAACTTTCTTGCTGCTGTCACAGGTTTATCTTCGCCACTTTCAATGCTGTACTGAGGGATATGCTCAAGTATGCGCCGTCCTTCCTGCCTACGACGACTCTTCCGCTTGCGTCTCCTTGCCAACCTATTGTCCTCCTGTTTCAAGCTATAGACTGTAGTTATGGCTACAAAATCCGTCGTCATTATATAAGTTCTATCTTAAAAGATCAATAGTTTTTAATGTTTTGATACAACTAGGGTAAAACTGTCAAAAATGAAGACTTAAAAATTAAAAAAATTGCTGACTTTTCAGCTATTGTTTCCCTACCAATCATCCATTACCAGACTAAACTAGATAGCTAGAAGCCTTAGTAACGTTATGTACTTGAATAAAATGCGAAAATTAGGTCGAAAGCTATAGGGGTAAGGCATAAGCTAAACCCCTACCAATTCCTTCTTTCCTTCTTCTTCTGACTTGGTGACTTATTCTTCCTCCTAGATTCCTGAACTCATGCTAATGTCTGCCAGTTCTGATTTTCTTGCTCTATGTCGAGAGCAAATGGCTCTGCTAACCCAAGGGATGGGAGCGGGCTTTAGCGTTGTTTATTTGACACAAGAACTAGTAGAAAAATCTACAGCAGAGGCACGACTAATTCCAGTAATGGTGTATCCAGAGACTATAGCATTAAATCCTAGTGATGAATATAGTGATGTGGGGGAAGGTCATCCTGTAAGGTTAGCTAATGTTTTAGCATTACCCAATCAGCAAATGAGATTGTTAAAACCGACTCCAATATCCTCCCATGAATCAGCGGAATCGGCAGCAACAGGAAAACAAAATTTACACGATGCACAAGATGAATACTGGCTGAGTCATAACCAAATTGTTTTACCTTTGATTCATGAAGGCGTGATGATGGGGTTATTGGTGACGGCGAGAGAAGATAGGGAATGGAATGAACGAGAGGAACGGGAAATTGAACGCATTGCTAAGACTTTAGCGATCGCTTGCATTTTAGACCAGCGCCAGTCATGGTTACAACATCAACTCCAGCAGGAACAAATTCTCCAAGAGAGACAACGGGATTTATTAGATAATCTTTTACATCAATTTCGTAACCCCTTAACTGCTATCCGCACCTTTGGGAAATTACTATTTAAGCGGATGCTCCCGGTTGATCCTAATCGGGAAGTAGCCACCAGTATAGTCCGGGAGAGCGATCGCTTACAAGAACTATTAAAACAATTTGATCAAGTAATTGATTTAAATACAGCAGATTCAGAACCTTTACCTCTACCAGAATCAAAAGTAGTTATTAACGCAAATGTCCAAAAAGCAGCTAAACCTGCGTTATTATTGCCCGGAACAGGGGAACAATTAACTAATCGTTTCTTAGTAGATTTATTAGCACCTTTATTAATATCTGCCCAAGCGATCGCTCAAGAACGAAATCTACAATTAATCACAGAAATTTCTCCTCACCTACCCCTAGCGAGGGTGAATGAAAAAGCCTTAGGAGAAGTTTTGAGTAATATCCTTGATAACGCTTTAAAATATACACCACCTGGAGGTAAAATCTTAGTACAATGTGGGCAACAAAAAGGAAATTTACAAGGTATTGCTATTAGTGATACAGGTCCAGGTATTCCTCCAGAGGACTTAGAACATCTAGGAGAAAGACATTACCGGGGTGTACAGGCAAAAACAGAAATTCCGGGAACTGGCTTAGGAATTGCCATTGCTAAACAGTTAATAGTAGAAATGCAGGGAAACATCGAGGTTTTTAGTCCAGCCATTAACTCAATTATCACATTACCAAATACCCCAGGAACTACATTTATAATTTGGTTGCAATCTGTTGGCTAAAATAGGGAATAAATAAATAGACTTAAAAATTTCAGGCGTTGCTGATAGCCTGCGTAGCGTAGCCATATTGAGGTATGCATTGGTGTCAACTTAAGCTCAAATCCCTACCACATCTCGTTCCTAGTCTCTGACTAGGAATGCAGTTGATGAGGCTCTGCCTCTAATATTATTGAAGGCAGAGCCTTCTAGAATTCATTCCCAGTCTCTGACTGGGAATGAGATGACTTGAGTTCTTTGCGGGATAGAGGTTTTACGTTAAGTTGACACCAATGTGAGGTATGAAATTCCCAAATTGAACCTTTAAAACTCAAACCTCAGTGCGTCTTCGCGCCTTTGCGTGAGACTAAAATTTATTTATATTATGAAATTCACAACTTCAAAACTATTACAGCACTTTGTGGTGTTATGAAGTACAAGAACCCCGCCCCCAAACCCTCCCCGCAAGCGAGGAGGGGACTATGATGTATTTCATTCCAGTGCATACCGCTATAAGTTTATTGACGAGTTATGACTAAATTTGAAGTCAGGGTAATATCTAAATCTTGTTCTGGTCTTAACACAAAAACATCAGCTTTTGGTTTTCGCAATAGTACACTAGCTAAAGCCCCCGCTGCTGCACCACCTACGGGTTCTAAAACTTCAATTTTCTTGTTACCAGTCACCAAAGAAATCAGAGTAGCAGCACCCGCACCAATAGCCGCATCTGTTAATATTTGTCCAGTGCTTGATCCTTTGGTAATTGTTTCTGTTTGGGTGATGGTTTTAGAGTTAGCATAAATCTGTTGTCGTTGTCCAGAGGGAAATACTAATTCCCTGGCTACAAAGCGGACACCTTGCCGGTTATTATTAGTAGGTGCCCCATTTAATCTTACTGGTTGTAATTCTCCAATAACTTCAGTATTAGCAGGAATTAAAATATTTCTGTTTTTATCAGTAACATTGTCAGCTATTTTCAGAGTTAGAGCCAATGTTTCACCCGGTTTGACGATAACCTTCTCTTTTTCGTAGGTAACAGGTAAAGTGACATTAGCGGGGATACTAATTGTCCGCGATTGATTGAGATTAAATCCTTGGGCAAAAACAGGGTTAAATGATAGCATGGGGATGGCTGTACCTGTTGTAATGGCTATAGCCATGAGTGCAGCGGTGCTAGATTGCCAATGGATAGAACGACTCATGATAGGATTGCCAATAATATGTAATATGTATGGTGACGTGGACTAGCTAGGATAGTTTCTGGACAATTGTTAAGTAGGTGGGCGTTAAAAATTGTCGTTGGGGCAAGGGAACAGGGAACAGGGAACAGGGAACAGGGAACAGGGAACAGGAAGAGAGTTTTGAGTGATTTTACTTTTCTTCACATACCTTTAAATTTTTCTGTTCACCTACTTAATTAGGGCTTGCTAAATAAAGCTAAAACCATTTATTAATAAGAGTTTCACGGATTTTCATCACAAAGAAGTGCCAGGTTTTGGCTGATTGTGTCTCAAAATAGGTGCATTTTTCTTTGTCAGATTTGGAAAATTGAGGATGTCCAGACAGTTGAAACTGTTCCCAGTTAAGAGTTATACTATGTACTTGTGAGATTTAAACTTTTGCCAAATGACAAAGAACCCAGATGTGTAGGGGTAAAGCAAGAGCTTCATTGGTGTCAACTTAACGTAAAATATCTACCCCGCAAAGAACCCAGATCATCTCATTCCCAGTCTCTGACTGGGAATGAATTCTAGAAGGCTCTGCCTTCAATGATATGAGAGGCAGAGCCTCATCAACTGCATTCCTAGTCAGAGACTAGGAACGAGATGTGGTAGGGATTTGAGCTTAAGTCGAAAAAGCGAACTGCTTGCAGCAGCGCTTCGCTATCGCACAATTATAATATGCTCTTAGTTTTATCCTAGATGCTGTTTATCAGATATATTATTCATAATGGCTGTATGATAAGTTTAAATTATAGAAAATCAATAATACTTTTGATATTTATAACTTTTAGCAATTTGCCTTTAGATTTTCTTAATAATTAATTGAGAATCTTTTCTATTTATCAACGAGGTTGCTATACTTTCAGCGATTTGCTATAATTTCAGAGAATTTCATAATTGGCTTACTATTGTCAATTTTGGATCTTTCAGAAGATGTTAGTCTCAAACCCTTTATTGACAGTAGTTTCAGAAATTAATTTCCCAGGCTAATACAAAACTTTACAAAATTAATAGCTATTCCCTCAACAATTTTAGCCATGAATTTGCTCAGAAATGATCTAATTTGAGCGATCGCAAAAATTTCCTATTGACAAATTGACAAAAAAGTGATATTCAACCTGTCAATGTTATTAATTTTAGTGATATTTAGGACTTACGCACGAGTTACGGAATAATGAACCACAGAGAACACAGAGAACACAGAGAACACAGAGAAATGAGGGTTTGAGGAATATTTTGCGTAAGTCCTGATATTAAATCAACATGAATTAAGTAGGTGAACACAATAAAACCAAACTGTGTAAAGAAATGTAAAATCGCCCAAACCCTCTTCACTCTTGCCTCTTGCCTCTTGCCTTTTGCCTTGCCATAACGACAATTTTCAACACCAACCTACTTAAAGTTTACTCAAAAATTTCCGGGTTATTTAGTCATCTTCAGATGACTTCTGCTATTAGACTGGGAATTCATTCCCAGGCGGGCTACAGGTTTTACCTTAAGTTGACACCAATGAAGCTCTTGCTTTACCCCTACACATCTGGGCTTTTTGTCATTTGGCAAAAGTTTAAATCTCACCCGTGTTTAGTATACATCAATTTGATTGATGTTGGGTTGCGCTTTGCTTAACCCAACCTACGGTACTAGATATTTTTGGCACAATTGCCGAAAGTCTTCACCCCGCATTTCAAAGTTGGGATATTGGTCAAAACTAGCGCAAGCTGGAGATAATAATACTACAGAGGCTTGATATTTTTTGGCTAATTCCGCAGATAAGGATACGGCGTTTGCCATTGTTTCAACTATGTGATAATTGCTATATCCCATCTCTTGCAGCCGTTTAGAAAATGCTGGTGCTGCGTTACCTATGAGTAAAACGGCGGCGGCTTTGGCTTGAATTTGGGCTAACCAAGTGGTATCATCCCCGGCTTTGGCTTCGCCACCAGCAATTAAAATGGCGGGACTATGGACAGATGCTAATCCTACTTCGGCTGCGTCGTAGTTGGTGGCTTTGCTATCGTTAATAAAATCAATTCCTTGCCAATTGCAAATATGTTCTAAACGGTGGGGAACGCCAGAGAATTCACGCACAGCTTGAGAAATAGCGGTAATATCTATACCTGCTAATCTAGCAGCGGCGACGGACATGAGCAGATTTTGCTGGTTATGTTCCCCTACCATTCGCAATGCAGATACCTCTACAATGGGTTGTGGTGTGGGGGTAATTTTTTCCATTACCCAGCCATTTTCTATATAAAAGCCTTTTTCGCCGATTAAGAATTTTTCACCTTTAACGGTTGTCCAATAGGCATTTGGCCAATGAGTTAATCCTAATTTGCTCAAATAAGTATCATCACCATTAAATATTTGAATTTGGGAGTTATGTAATAATTTGGCTTTGATATTATAGTAATTTTCTAATGTTTTGTGTCGGGCTAAATGATCTGGGGTGAAGGTTGTCCAAATCCCAATGCGGGGCGCTAAAGTTACGGAAGATTCGATTTGATAACTACTAAGTTCACCAATTATCCAATCAACGGAACTTTTGTCTGTATTCCCTCTTGCCTCTTGCCTCTTGCCTCTTGCCTGTATTGCTACCTCACAAGCAGCATGACCAATGTTACCACAGGCGGGGGCGTTCAATCCCGCTGTTTGGAAAATGGCAGCAGTTAAAGCGGTGGTGGTAGTTTTACCATTTGTCCCGGTGATTGCTACCCAAGGAATATCTTGCAAATATCGCCAAGCTAGTTCCATTTCGCCAATAGTTTCTATGCCTAATTCTCGCGCTTTGGCTAAAATAGGAATATCCCAAGGAACTCCGGGACTGAAAACTATTAATTTGGATATATCAGAGTTGGTGAATTCTGGTTTGTGTCCTAATTTGACGGTGATGTGTTCGCTGGCGAGTTGTTGTTGTTGTTCGAGGAGGGTTGGGGAGGTGCTACTATCGCAAAGTTCAACCTCCCAGCCTTCCTGTTTCAACAATCTTGCCGCAGCAACACCGGATTTTCCGAATCCAATAATTAACGCTTCTGGCATAGACTATGTAGCATCCCTGGTTAAGCTTCACTATAGTAGCGTTAATTGGCAAAAATTACACCAATTTTTGTTGCGTTATGCTACAAATTTTTGACTATCGCGCCAAAGTCCGCCAATACACGGGCGTGATTTCGCAGTAATCCCAGTAAATTTAAGCGATTTTGCTTAATATCGGGATTTGCGTCCATAACTAAAACGCTGTCTTCACCATCAAAAAATGTACTGACGGTGGGGGCAATTTTTGCTAGTGCGGTTACTAATAGTTGGTAATCCCGGTTTTGTTGTGCTGCTTGGGTTTGAGGAACTAATTCAAGTAAGGCGTTATAAAATGCAGATTCGGATTTTTTCTGGAACAGTTGGGGATTAATTAAAGACTGTGGTTCTAGGGTTTGAAAGTCTAGATTTCCCTGGGCTGCTAACCGGGTGGAACGGTTGACGGTTTCGTAGATTTTATCTAATGTACCATCTTTGCGGATTTGTTGTAAATAGAGAGCGCGATCGCGGACATCTAATAAATCCGTTAATGCTCGTTCTGTGTATTCAGGATCATTTTCTCCCAAAACTGCATTTACCAAATCGTAATCTATCTGTTTTTCATCTTGTAATAAGGTGCGAATCCGTTGCAGGAAAAATTCTTGCAAGGTTTTAATTAAGGATTTGGCATCTTTGTTAAAAGTTGTAGCGAAATCTGTGGCGATTTCTTCTAAAAGGGTTGATAAATTAATTTGTAAATTCGCCAACCAGGTAATATTAACAATCGCATTTGCTGCGCGACGCAATGCAAAAGGATCTGATGAACCTGTGGGAATTAAACCTAAACCAAAAATACTCACTAAAGTATCTAATCTATCAGCTAAACCGACAATTTGACCTGTGAGAGTTTGGGGAAAAATATCATCAGCATTTCTGGGTAAATAATGCTCAAAGATGGCTTTTGCAACTTCTGGATTTTCGCCATTAGCTAAGGCGTATTTTTCGCCCATAATTCCCTGTAATTCTGGAAATTCATAGACCATTTGTGTGACTAAATCGGCTTTACAAAGTAACGCGGCTCTTTGTATATTCTGGGTTTGGTCTGGATTTAATTGTAATTGAGTGGTAATTCTTTCGGCATTTTTAACTATTCTGGCGATTTTGGCACGAACTGAACCTAAATCTTCTTGAAAGGTGACTTTTTCTAATTGGGGTAAGTAGCTTTCTAAGGGTTTGGCTAAATCAGCTTCATAGAAAAATCTGCCGTCTGCTAACCGCGCTCGAATTACTCTGGCATTACCGACAGCAATAATATCAGATTTGGCAGGATCTCCGTTACTAATGGTGATAAAGTTGGGTAATAATTCCTGGCAATCAGCATTTTTGAAGACGGGAAAATAACGCTGATGACTTACCATGACTTCGGTAATTACTTCTTTTGGTAAATTGAGAAATTCCTCTTCAAATTGGCCGATAACTGCTGTGGGATATTCAACTAAATTGACAACTTCTGCTAGTAAGTCGGGGTAAATTGGGGTATATCCGCCTAATTTTTCGGCTGCTGCTTTCACTTGATTTGTGATGATTTCGGCTCGGTCTTCTGGGAGTACATTTACATAGCCAGAAGCCAAGGTTTTGACATATTCTGTAGCGTGGTCAATGCTGACGGGTTGGGGGTGTAAGACTCTATGGGTGCGAGAAAGGCTATCGCTTTTAACAACTTTTGCCCCATTTTCTAATTGTAGTGGTAAAATTTCCCCATCTAACAATGTGACTAAGGTGCGAATTGGGCGCGAAAATCGTCCGTCACCATGTCCCCAGCGCATTAACCGCTTGCCTTCTAAGTTCCAGACCCATTGGGGGACAAGTTCGGTTAAAATATCGGCGATGGGACGACCGGGAATTTGTTTGTTGACAAAGACGAAATCGCCTTTTTCTGTGGGACGAATTTCTAAAGCGGAAATATCTACACCTTGCTTACTCGCAAAACCAATGGCGGCTTTAGTGGGTTGTCCATCTTTAAAAGCTGCTTGTGCGGGTGGTCCTTTGATTTCTTCTTCTCGGTCTGCTTGCTGGGAAGGTAAACCTGTAATCAGAACTGCTAACCGGCGGGGTGTTCCATAGACTTCGACAACCGCTTCGGGGAGATTGTGGGTTTTGAGACTTTCGGGAATGCGCGATCGCCATTGTACAATAGCATCACTCAAAAAACCTGCGGGTAATTCTTCTGTACCGACCTCTAATAAAAATGCTGGCATAAGATCCTGTTTTTAAGTTGGTGTGGCTTAATATTAGTCAATTCCAGCATTGTACGCCAGTTCCGACTCTTGAGGAAAATCTAAGAGGGTGGTTGAAAAGTCATGATTGCTGTATCAAATGTTAATTACTTAAGCAGTGAGACAGAATTAATTACACAATGTCATTGCGTTAGCGAAGCTTGGCGTTAGCCATATGTAACGAAGTGAAATGAAGCAATCGCAAGGGTCGTGATTGCTTCCCTTCGCTCGCAATGACTGTAAATTGTCATTGCGTTAGCGAAGCTTGGCGTTAGCCATATGGAACGAAGTGAAATGAAGCAATCGCAAGGGTCGTGATTGCTTCCCTTCGCTCGCAATGACTGTAAATTGTCATTGCGTTAGCGTTGCGTGGCGTTAGCCATATGGAACGAAGTAAAATGAAGCAATTACAAGGGTCGTGATTGCTTCCCTTCGCTCGCAATGACTGTAAATACCTGAGTTCGATGTAAATAAAAAGTCTAAAAGTACGTAACAGCAACAGTTCTGTCAATAAGTATTGGTTATTGAGAATTAAAGCCCACGCCAAAAAGTTCTCAAAAAATTAATTTTTTGAAATGTATTTACTATTAGGTAATATTGATATTTAATTGGTAATTAAGCTAATAAAACTGGTAAGGTTTCAATTTCATTTTCATCAAATCTTAAAGAAGGTTTTTTAGGTTGCCAAGTATAAGCTATTATTGCAGCAACAACATTAACCATGAAATTAGTAACACTTCGATGTCGAGAATGAGCAAGTTGTGAAATATTTTTGAGTTGGTCATTAACAGTTTCAATTAAAGAGCGTTTTCGGAGCATTAATTTCTCCTCCAGGGACAAGAGCTTATTCCGCATATTTTTCTTGAAAGGAGTGATTAATTTGAGTCCATTAGACCAAAGTTCAAGCCAGAGTTTTTGAGAAATATATCCTTTGTCTCCAAATATTTTCCCAAATAAGTTCTTAGTCAAAGTGGGAACAGGTTTTCGGTCATCTGTATTTCCAGGAGTAATTTGAAACGCAAGTAACTCTCCTTGATCATTAATAATCAAATGAAGTTTAAACCCAAAATACCAACAAATAGAACTTTTCCCCCAGCCAGCTAAATCTTTAAAGACCTTATTTGTCTTGGCTCTTTTAGAATGACAAATGGGAATAGAGGTACTATCAATAAAACTTATACCTGTATTGAGTCCTTTTCGTGTATTCAGATAATACATCAAGGGAATTAAAGCATTTGGCATTAATTCAACAAATCTTTGATAACTCACTAAATTGGGAAATTCACCTTGGCAATATTTGAAGATATGTTTCAGGTAATAATCTTTAAAATTGCGGTAACTAGAGCGATGAAAATACACAATTATTGTCATAATTTCACTTAGACATAATCGGCTGGGTCTAATTCTTTTTTTTATTTGGGATGGGATAAGTTGAGCTTGAAATATTGGCTCAAAATAGGTACAAAAATCATCAATTTCACAGAAAATAGTTTCTAATTCCATGAGTTATAATCATTAATTTTCTTTAATTAAACCTCTTCTATTGTCCCTAATCTGAGGTACTTTGAGTTTGTATTCAAATAGTATTCGTAATATAAATTTAGATTTTGTTATGAAAATTTACTTAAATCTAGGCTGGTTTCCTATTAATTCTCAATAATTAAGGCTTATTGAGAATATAGGCTCTTTCCAGAAAAGCCTCTAACCCTTTTGAATACTCATTTTTAGCTGGTTTTCTTACATCGAACTCAGGTATCATTGCTTTATTTGTACACGATCTGTTTATAGTATAGCATAAAGAGGAAACAGATAGGAGACAAGATGAAGACTGAATACATAAGAATTAGAACGACACCGCGCAGATCCCATAAACTAAAGTTATTAGCCGAACAAAAAGAATATTCTGTAACGAGACTGATAGAAGATTGGATAGACAGTCTGCCAGATCCCGTGTCAAGGCAGGATAAATCCTGCAACTAGCCTTCATCCCTTGGCTAAAGCACAGATGTAGCTTCCTAAGTCAGCTACATCTTCAAGGGTTTTCGGCATTTACCTTATAAAATCAATATTGCTCCTAGTAACACAGTGGTGACAAATAACGGTATATCCAGGAAACCAGCGTTGAAATCCTATGCAGGAGTCCCCTATTTAAATACGATTCTCAGCCCAGATGGTACTATTGGATCAGTTACCATCACTATTTTATGTGAAAGTCTTGCTGCTGGTGAAGGGACCGAGCAAACAATGAATTTAGCCTCTTGTCCCACTGGTTGGATACCTTTATAAATGCCAACGGTTGGATTGATTGAATAAACATAATCAGATGAAATCATCTGTATGTAAGCTTTCTAATCCATTTTTATATCTAGGAAAAAATATTTTTCGGTGGGGTGATATGAAATTGATCAGAACTGGGTAAGTTATTTGCATAAAGAAACAAACAACACTCCGACCAGGGAAAACTACTATGAAAACTGAACTGAAAGCCAAATTCTTGCAACACCTTCTTGGTAAAAAGAAAGATGATCAAGGTTTCACCCTGATTGAATTGTTAGTTGTTATCATCATCATCGGTATTCTGTCCGCTATTGCCCTACCTTCCTTCTTGAACCAAGCTAAGAAAGCTAAACAGTCTGAAGCTAAAACCTACGTTGGTTCTCTGAACAGAGGTCAGCAGGCTTACATGACCGAAAATGACAAATTTAGTTCGGTCATCTCAGATTTAGGAGTTGGTATTTCAGAAACAACTGCTAATTATAGTTATGCGACAGCAGCAACTAATGATACAACTACTGCAACCAATACCCGTGCTTTGTCTAAGTCAACACTAGTAGCATCTACTAGCGGATTGAAGAATTATGCTGGTTTAGTCTTTTTAGCGACTGTAGGAGGTAATAATGAACTTACTAGTAAAGGCTTTTTGTGCGAATCAGCAAAAGTCAATGAAGGTACTACCTCTGCTATTGATACGGCTGGTAAAACAGAGTGTGATGGAACTACTTGGAAACAAATTAAATAATTCAAATTAATCTACTCAGTTATTATCAATCCTTCTTTTCACAAAAGAGGGATTTTATTTTTTCTTCTATTTCCCTTAAGAATCTATTATTATAAGTAATTATATTCTCCTATAATTGTGAGATGAATAAAATGCAACCTTCAATCAATAAACATAGCTGGCAAAAACAAGCTGAAGAATATCTTATTGCAGAGAATTATCAGGAAGCTGCTGAACTGTATGAACAAGCTATTATCCAAGAACCAGAAAACAGATTAAATTACTGGTATTTGGGATTAATGTTGTTGTTGCAAGGTCAAGAAGTAGAAGCACAAATGACCTGGTTAACTGTGTTATCAGAAGCAGAAGAACAGGAAATTTACACTCAAGAACTTATTGATATTTTAAATCAAGAAGCTCAACGTCGGGTAAATATTCCCGACCATCACACATCTATAGCTATCTGTCAACATATTCGAGAGATTGTACCTGAAAATATTAACAATTTATGTAATTTATTGCTACTTTCACTCAAGGTAGAATCTTTTGATAAAATTGATGATTACTTATCACAAATAATTGAGTTATTAGCTGAGTTTCAAGTTCACAATCAGGATTTACTATTAGAAACTATCGGTCAATTATTGCCTTATACTAATAAACACGAGTTGATATTTAACTTTGTGAAAGTTGCTTTGGATAACTCTCCTGATACTGCTCAAATAGTAGATGTTTTGATAAGAGAATCAATTAACATCTCCTTTTTCAAAAAAGATCCTAAATTAGCAATAAGATTTGTAGAGCTTTGTTTGAATTTTTATCCTGACAATATAGATATTCTAACTCATATATCTTATTTGTATCAAGACTTAGGGCAATATTTGAAAGGGGTGGAAACAGCTAAATATTGTTATGAAATCTCCACGAATATTGCTGAAAAATTAGCAGCTAATTATTTAGTGATTAGAAGTTTAATGACTGCCAGTGGACATTATTGGTATGAAGCTAGAGAAAGATTAAATCTTCAGAGACTATTAGCCCAAGAATTAATTACAAACCCGCCGGAAAATCTTGATGAAGCAACTAATACAAAATTATCTATGTCTTTTTTCTTCTTTCCTTATCTTGAAGATAATCCTGGAAAAAACCGTTATCTGCAAAATATGGTGACGAAGTTTGTGCAAACTAATTTTGTGAATCATCATCAAGACTTAATACAAGATTATCCTAAATTATTTGCCAATCGGAAGCAAAAGGCTCGCACTCATAAAAAATATCTCAACATAGGGTATATATCTCACTGCTTTAAGCAACATTCTGTAGGCTGGTTATGCCGATGGCTGTTTAAGTATCATGATTCAGAAAGGTTTAAAATACATTTGTATTCCCTTGATGACCGTAGTAAGGAAATTTCTGGGTTTACAAAATATAATTTTGCTAGTCGAGTGGCAACATTTTCGCAAGTTGCTTTAAATGATGCACCATATATTTGGGAGGAAATCCAAAAAGATGAGATTGATATTTTAGTAGATTTAGATAGTTTAACTCTAGATTATATTTCTGAAATAATGTCAATTAAATCTGCACCCATTCAAGTAACATGGCTAGGTTGGGACGCTTCAGGATTGCCATCTATTGATTATTTTATTGCTGATCCTTATGTATTACCTGAATCAGCACAGGATTATTACAGTGAAAAAATTTGGAGATTACCCCAAACCTATATTGCTGTTGATGGGTTTGAGGTAGATGTACCCAGTTTAAGACGAGAAGATTTAGATATTCCTGGAGATGCAATTGTATATTTAATGAATCAAAAGGGGTATAAAAGACATCCAGATCATTTACGATTACAGATGAAAATTCTCCAACAAGTTCCTAATAGTTATCTTTTGGTTAAAGGTGCAGCAGATGTAGAATCTTCAAAAAGTTTCTTTGAGGACATGGCACAGGAAGAAGGAGCAGATTTTTCGCATATTATATTTTTGAATGCTGTAGCTTCCGAATTTATTCACCGTGCTAATTTGACTATTGCCGATGTGGTACTGGATACCTATCCTTATAATGGAGCAACAACAACTATGGAAACTCTATGGATGGGTATTCCTATAGTTACCAGAGTGGGAGAGCAGTTTGCCGCCCGTAACAGTTATACAATGATGCTGAATGCGGGTATTACAGAAGGTATTGCTTGGACTGCTGATGAGTATGTAGAGTGGGGTGTCAGGTTGGGTAAGGATGAAAAACTTAGACAACAGATATCTTGGAAACTAAGACAGTCAAGACATACAGCACCTCTCTGGAATGCCAAGCAATTTACTCGTGAGATGGAAAATGCTTATGAGCAGATGTGGCAGAAGTATATTGATAGTTAAGATTAGTTAATAAGTTGAGGTTGGATAATGATTACAAAATCCAACCTTCTGAAACTGTGCTAGTTTTTCACTTTCTGATAATCAAACCAAAACAAGTACAGGGATATCCATCTACAGTCAGTTTTAAGTGTCCACCTTGATTTATATCATTCCAAGTATCTTTGGATAGCCAACCTTCTCCAACTGAGTAAGGAGGTATATCAATAAACCGATCTAAGGGTTTATTCCCAACATTAAAATCTAACTCAGCTACTTGATATCCCTGATTTTTTAATCTTTTAGCAATTTCTTCAAAATGGCGATTTTGAAAAATAACAGTCGGCCAATTATCTATAGTTTCTGGCTCATTGGTATAGTTATATTCAGTAGTGTGAACCGCTATTCCACCTGGTTTTAAAACCTTGAGAGAGTTTTCGATAAAGTCAAGACCCTTGTTTATAGAACCTAGATGTTCTAATGCACAGACAGACCAACAAAAATCATATTTGTTATGCAACTCATCAGGAATATCATTCATATCAACATACTTTAAGCTGACATTTTCCTTAAATGTGTCTTGATTTACTATATCAGGATAAAATACCTGTTCTAGCATATCAGTATGCTGATCAGTTTCCATCCATCCCATACCCTTGACCTGATCAGGATGTAAATCTGTTACTGTTATTTTCCAACCCATTGAGGCAAATAAAGAAGGTAAGGGTTCTTGACCACAGCCAAATCCTATACCAGTTAGATTCCTAGCAGTTCCAAAGTGGTAACATATAGCTTGAGGAACATAGCATAATTCCCATATTTTTCTGTGATAAATAGGATTAATTTTTAATTGTTGACACCAGTATTTAAGCCATTTACTTTCTAAATCTTCTTAAGTAGTTGGTTTAGATTTAAGATTAGTCGGTTGAAAAGTTGAGTTTTCATCTATAGTTAAGTTACTTGCTGCTAAATCTCGTGCTAGTTGATAACCAAGATTTTTAATATTTAAACGAATTGATTTCATATCACGAAGAACTAGATTCAATTCGTTAATATTAGGTTGTCCATTTTTGGATAACTGTAGTAATGATTGTATTGCAGGAAGAACCAGATTCAAATCATTATTATTCAATTCCTCAGTATTAGATCGTCCATGCTTAGGTAGTTCTCTTATTGATTGTTTTGTAGGTATCTCCTTAATTAAACTATCTATTAGTTGATAAGTTTTTAGATGAGTAACTGGTGCAACTGGTGCTTCCTCTACAGCCTGTTTATCTTCATTATCCAAAACTATTCTACCATGAACAAAAGGTAATAAAGATTGCCATTGGAGATAACCTAACTTATCTAATAGAGATATACTTATGGTATCACTGATGTCTAAATCTTCCATTAACAAGTTCATAGCTACACTAGATAGGAAAATCTCTGCATCTTCAGCAGTAATATTACCCTTATGGATAATCAGATTAATTTTCTCATTTTCAGGATGAGTTGCTAAGGACTGAATTACTTGTTGTAACTCAAATCCTAATTCATCTTCTGGTTTTGTCCAATCTGGAAATATAATTAAATTAATCTCTCTGAATTGTATAGTTTGTTCTAGATTTTGTAAGAGATAATTTCTAAATAATTCCTGGAATAAATTACCCATTTTAGTTGAGTAAGAGCGACTATCTAAGAAGCTAGGATTGTTTGCCATAGCTGCTTTAATTTCGTCGCTTTTTTGCTGCCGTAATTTAGGATTCTTACCTAATGCAACTGCTAATTGTATATAAGATTCTTCACTATTTGCTACTAAATCTGATATTTTTAATTCTCGCAGTAATGATGCTCCCTTTTTAGATCGGGATGATTCTCCTTGCCTAACAACAGTTGGTAATCCCGCTTGTAAAGGATCTAGTAATGATGTCATACCAGAGTAAGGGTAGGCATCTAAATATATATCAGCCATTTTTAGTCTTTGTTCTACATCACCACGATTGGGTGCTGATTCCAGAATAATTAACCTATCTTCATCCAGACCATATTTAGCAAAGGTCTTCACTATGCGCTTCCAGAAAGTAATTTTAGGATAGAAGGATGACCAATTAGGGTTAAATGGATACAGCAATAAAACGGAATTAGGTACATTAGCAAGTATCTTTGCCCAGGTTTCTTCTAATTCTGGAATAATTTTGTTGTAATTTGCTCCAGAGATATAAACAATGGTGTTTTCATTAATAGCTAAATCAGACCGACTGATAAGCTCTGTATGAAGGGTTTGTGCTTCAGTGGCAAAATCAAAACATTGAGGAGGACAATCTAATTTAATGAGAGTTTCCGTATATTGATCTTGAGCATTATATTCGGGTTCGGATAGTTTGCTAGAAATATAGTAGTCAATATGACGCATCCCAGTGCTGACAGGAGAGTTAGCATCTAGTATTTGTATTCTCGCAAGGCGATGTAATGCTAAAATTGTAATGGGATGAGTTACAAATGTAAGATTTGTTCCCACAAAAAGGATGTCTAAATCGGCTTCTCTAATTCTTTCTATTTGTTTATCTAACTCTCTTGGTATTTCAATAACCTTGTCCGCATGGCCAAAACAATATCTTTCTAACCGATGATTATTGGTGTTTAGGGTAAATAGAATTACTTCAAATAAGTCTCTATTTAAGTTTTTATACACTGGTAATGTAGCAAAAATTTCTGTTTGTGGGTTAAAATGAAGTGATATAATACCCAAACGAATTTTGTTTCTTTCTAGAGAGCGTTCAGAAAAATCATATTCAAGTGGATCTTCAAATTGTTGTGATATTACTAATTGCATTATATCTGCCCGTTTAGCATAGATATCTTTTAAATTTTTATCAGTAAAATACAAAGATCCAAAGTTAGCTAGGGATGTAAAATAATTACCAACACTAATCCAAAAATCTGAGTTAGGATATCTGGTTATATTTTCGTAAATGTTATTAACTAAACTTGTAATGTATTCGTAGTAATTATCAGGTTCTCCAATTTTCTGAAAACACAGTGCCTTTTGTAAGGCATATTGCAAATAACCTTGCAGTAACCAATGAGGAATAATGTTTAAATCATAATTTAATGGTAATTCATAAGGACGATAGTATAACATTAATACTAATAGGTTACGAATTGCTTCTAAGCTATCTGAATGTTGGTTAGCTAATATTTCAGTGAGAAAATTGTTATCAATATCAAGTAAAGATTCATATTGAATACTACTGCTAACAAGCATTTGATGGGCTTCACCAATTGTACTTGTATATAATTTTTCTAACTGATTTACGTCTATTCCCATCAAATACTCAGCTATTTCTTTTCTTAGATTAGACAATTCTTCTGTTACAAATGAGAATGAGTCTAGTTGCGCTAAGTTTGAATTTGATAGTTTATATTTTTCAGTGACATCATATATACACTTTGTTAAAACCAATGTGTTTATACTATCATGTTCTAAATTAATACTATTTTGAGTTGAGACTAAATTACATTGATTGGTCTGCTCAACAATTTCATTGTAATTAGTGATGGCTTGATTATTTTCATTTTCTAAATGAATTATGGAAGTAATATGAGGTATTAAGGTTTGCCATTGAAGTTTATTGAATTTACCTATTAGAGAAATTTTTAATTGTTTACTCGCATCTAAATTTTCATGCAATAACAAATTCATTTTCACACTAGACAAGAATGCTTTGGCATTTTCTATATCAATTCCAGTTGTGTCTATCAGTAAAGTAGTTTCTATACTTTCAGCATTAATAGCAACACTTTTAATTACCTCTTTTAGTTCTGAAGCTATTAACTCTTCTGCTTGTGACCAGTTAGGAAAAATAAGATGATTTATTTTTCTTAAATCTAATCGCAATAATGTTGTATTCAGTAAAACTGATCTAACTGTGTCGGCCATTTTTTGCCAAGAGAATTGTTTGATTTGTTTGAATCCTGCTGCAATTAATGGTCTGCGAACACTAAGTTTTTGTATTTCAGAAAGAGCATTAGCCATTCCCTCAATGTCATCATCATTGACATAGATAGCTGCCTCTCCTGCTGCTTCTAGAATTGAAGCATTAGGACAGGTAATTACCGGACAACCACAGGACATAGCCTCTATTATGGGTAAACCAAAACCCTCATACTTAGATGGATAAACCAGTGCAATTGCGCCTGAATAGGCAATAGCTAATTCTTCGTCTTCTAATTCTAATAAATGAACTTGACTATCTTTAGTATATGTTTGGAAATCTATATGGGATAAATCCTTAGTTCCTGTGCAAACAATATCAAATTCATGTTTATTCTCAAGTTGAGCAAATGCCTGGAAGAATAAAAGAATGTTTTTGTACTCATCATTGCTAGAACCAATTAATAAAAAATAAGGCTTCTGTATTTTATATTCGCTCTTAAATTCGCTAATTTCTTCTATTGAAGCCAAGTTGAAAAATTTATCATCAACCCCAGTATTGGCAATAACTACAGAGTCTAAAGATATATCTGTAAAATATCTAACTAAATCTCTTGCTGTGTTTTCAGAGATGGCAACATAAGCTGATGCTTGTTCAATGGCAGTGTGTTTTTCCCTCCACATGGGTATATCTAAATCCAATCCTATAAGTTCAGGAATCATATCATACGCTAGAAAGACAGAAGGTGTGTTAAGTGGTGTCGTGTAGTAAGAAGAAATAAATACTTCCACTCCTTCTTTATCACATAGTTCCTGCAACATTTTTTTGTCACCATCAGTATCGTTGTAGTTATAACCTGCTACATTAAGATATCTGATTCCTGTGATTTGAGGAGCAGTGCCATCTCTATCTAGCACTAAAATATAATCAGAGAAATCAGTTTTAGACCATGCTTCTAATAGACTTTGCCAAACTCTGGATATTCCTGATTTACGTATTTGAAAAAAGACACCATCAATTAAGATGTTACGATGAGGTAGAGTTTTAGCTTTTTCTGCTGCCAATTCATAAATTTTGATAGTGTCTTGAATATATCGCTCCCAACTAAATTTCTGAGCCTGTTTAAGAGATTTTTGTGCTAAATTTTCTCGATATTCTGGTTCAGAATATAGTTTAAATATGGCATTACAAAGGCCAGTTTCATCATGAGGATCTAGCATAATTCCAGCGTCTCCAACTACTTCAGGTAAGGAAGAAGTATTGGAGGTTATGACTGGAGTTCCACATTGCAAGGCTTCTAATGGGGGTAAACCAAAACCTTCATATATAGATAGATAAGCAAATGCTAATGCACCTGAATATAAAGGTGCTAAATCCTCATCGGGAACATAACCAGTAACAATAATTCTATGTTTTAATCCTTCAGCATTATCTATCTCTGTCAAAATTTCCTTATATCCCCGAACCTTTGTACCTATCAATACCAGATTAAGATCATCAATATTTGTGTTTTTAATCAATTTGACAAAACACCGAATCACATGAGCTATATTTTTTCTTGGCTCTAAGTTTGATAGAGTTAATATATAAGGTTGATTTGGTATTTGGTATTTTTGTTTTGTTTTAGTAAGTAATTCTTGTTGATTACAAGGATAAAATCTTTCTTTATCAGCAGCTAGATATGTAACTAAAACTTGAGAATTGTCAAATTCTTGTTTGTAATTTACAAGGTCTTGTTTTGTAAATTGGGAAATACAAGAAACGAAATCATGTTTATCTATCTCTTTTATAGTTTTTTCTATACGGGTTGCATTTGCATATCCTGGCACAATAAGAGGAATTAAATCATAAAGCGTCACTATCCTTACAGGAAAGTTAGGTAGTGGGTTATCATGAGTAGAGTGATATATATCTATATTTTTGTTTTCTAGTTCTGAGACAAAATAAAGTTTCTTACCCAAAGCATTTTTATTTATATAGACCTGACAAGGATAAAATACTTCAGGAAGACTTGTACATAAATAAACCTCACATAGAGGTGATTTTAACAGTCCTTTTAAAAGGTTTTCCGTAACTCTATATATTCCCGTTCTCGCCCAGCTAAATCTCGTACCTAAACCCAGTATAGAAACTTCTAAAGCTATTTTAATTTTAGTATCATTACTTGACTCAGATGAATATTCATTATTATCTAAATTTGCATATTGATTTGACAGTAATCTGTGATCTATGTACTGATCTAAAATATTAACTGGAAAAGAGAAATATTTTGCTAAACTGTTAGATTCTTCTGTTATGTAATAATCATTAATTCCATCAAAGAAAACTTTTTGATAACCCTTTTTATTCAGAAAATCAAAAATATGATCTTCACGACGAATATTGGTGTTGGGTATAGTTGACTCTATTACTAATATTGTTGGTCTGAATTTTTCCCAGTCAGCACCTAAAATAACCTGCTCTTCTAATCCTTCAACATCTATTTTAAGAAAATCAATTTCTTGATTAACATATTGTTCACAAATAGACGCTAAAGTTTTGACAGAGATAGTATGTTGATAAACTTCTAAATCATTTTCTTGAGCAATTTTATAAGCTATTTCTTTATTTAAAGTGGAGTTACCTGGTCTGCCCACCACTTCAAAAAGATTGAGAATTCCTTCTGAATCACTTAAAGCAATATTCAAGTTAATATCTTTCGGGCGTTCCTGCCTCAACAGTTTGTAGTATAACTGCATTGGTTCTATATTGATTCCTGTCCATCCACGATCATAAAAAGCTTTTGTAACTGAATCAGAAGTTGGATGGAAAGCTCCTACATCTATATAAAAACCTTCTAGCTTGTCTTTAAATACACGGTTTAGTAAAACATCTTCAAAATTCTGAGCATAAGAAATAAATAGCATTGTTGCGTTCCTCTAATTTACATTAATTAATTTTTTTACTCTAGTGGTGTCTAATTTTTATTAGATTACTTAATTAGACAATATCAATTTTTGTGTTTTAATTGTCTAGCGATCGCTCTTCCTCTGCGTTATATCTGTCAAAACATTCTTATAATCCTCTCTATCTGGATACATCTTAACCAACCTCTCCATCAGTGCGATCGCTTGCTTAACCCCCCCTAATTACCTCTACATCTAGATAGTACCCACAATCCCGGAAAATCTATCATCTTATAGACACGCGGACGTTTATTTTCATAAATATTTACAATTAACATGAAAAAGTTAAAAACTCAATAAATAACCTGTTCAAAACTATTACTAAATATAAAGTTTAACGCCTCCATCAGTGCTTGTAAATCCTCTAATACATAATATTTAACATTCTTAACAAACTCCATTTCTTGCAAAACTGCAAATTCCCATAACTTACCATTAGAAACTATACCAAATAACCGACTATTTTGATTACCATTCATTTTTTGTGCAGCAATCAGTTCCGCTAAACATTGTCCCCAACCTTCTTCAAAGTTATCTTTTTTAGCTTCCACTATAATTAGATAAGGCTTCTCCAAAATAATTTTACCCCTAGAAGAACGTTGAGCAACCATATAGTCAGGAACCCCTGATAAATTCTCATCATAATTTAAAGGTTGATGACTCCAAAGTAATAATTTACTAGCATATTGTCGCCATACTTCTACAAGAACTGGGTAAATAATGCTTTCACAAATAGCATATTCTGAATTAAAAACAACTCCTTCTTCTAGGATAAAATCTAATCTACTCTTAAAATACGGATCAGTTTCCATAGGTACTTGTTCAATGAAATTTTTTTCTTTGTAAGTGAGTGGAAATTCCTGTAAAACATCAGCAATGCTTTTGTATTTATTAAAAGACATAATTTTCCCTCTGGGTAAAGTTGCTTTCCACACCCGCCAGAGAATAAATTCCCTGTCTCATAGCTCAAGTCCGTTAAAACGGACTAATAAATCTTGCCTTTTGCCTTGCCATAACGACAATTTTCAACGCCAACCTACTTAAACAATTCAAACAATTCTGATATCGCTCTTACTTTTCCCTCATTTTCTTCTTTACATCTGCCAGCACAGTTTTATAATCCTCTCTATCTGGATGTAATTTTATTAACTTCTCAATTAGGGCAATCCCCCCCTGATTATCCCCAGACCTTAACCGCATAATGGACAATCTCTCAAGCGCCACTTGATTATTCGGTTCACGTTGTAAAACCAACTCATAACCCTTAATCTGTGTCTGTAAATCATTCCCAACGGTTTGAACTACTGCTTGCTTAGGTTTTTCCCAAGACTGTTTGATGGCATTAACCCCGCCGAACAGTATTGAACCACCAAATGAAATAAGTCCAATATATGTAACAATTCTTTTCTTTTGCTCAATCTGCTTACCGCGCCGAACCAAATAATCATCACTAGAGTTAGTCATGTGTCAAAAATTGCTGTTGTCTTAATAGCAGCATTACCCCTACTATGATTAGATTACCCATAAGTAGCAAAAAAATATCAATCATCATCTCGTTCCCAGTCTCTGACTGGGAATGAATTCTAGAAGGCTCTGCCTTCAATGATATTAGAGGCAAAGCCTCACCAACTGCATTCCTAGTCAGAGACTAGGAACGAGATGTGGTGGAAATTTTCAACTCGTTCCCAGTCTCTGACTGGGAATGAATTCTAGAAGGCTCTGCCTTCAATGATATTAGAGGCAGAGCCTCATCAACTGCATTCCTAGTCAGAGACTAGGAACGAGATGTGGTGGGGATTTTCAACTCGTTCCCAGTCTCTGACTGGGAATGAATTCTAGAAGGCTCTGCCTTCAATGATATTAGAGGCAGAGCCTCATCAACTGCATTCCTAGTCAGAGACTAGGAACGAGATGTGGTGGGGATTTGAGATTAACGCAAATCAAGCCGCTACGGGGAGGAATAGTTAAAGAAACATTGTTATCCTTCCATGTAATTTCCCCATTGCCAAATAAAACTTGATGTGGTTGATTTGGCAAATTAGGACAATCTATATTCACTGTGATAGATTCAGTTCCCACATTCACAGCAATAATTAATTCTTCACTTTCTAGAGTTCGGGCAAATACATAAACTGTTCCTACTGCATAAAGAACTTGATAACTACCAATTCGCAAAGCCGGGTGATTTTGACGAATAGAAATTAATTGTTTGTGAGTATTTAAAATGTCTTGATTCCAATCAGATTCTAGGGGGAAAACACGGCGACAATCTGGATCTATGCCTCCAGGTAAACCAACTTCATCACCATAATAAATACTAGGCGCACCGGGAAAAGTAAATAACAACAGATTACATAATTCTACACTTGCTTGATCACCATCGGCAATACTAATTAATCTGGCTGTATCATGGCTACTGAGGACGTTTAATTGAGTTAGTTGAATTTCCCAAGGATATAACTCTAAAAGGCTGTGAATTTTGGCTGCATAACCAGCCGCATCTAGGGCAGGATAGGGATAATAACTCTGAGATTCTACTAATTCTAATACAATGCGATCGCCTACTGCAAAGGCAATGGCAGCCTCATTAAATAAATAATTCAATACCCCATCAAATTGCGTCCCATCAAGCCATTCACGGGCATCTGTCCAAACCTCACCGACAATATAAGCATGAGGATTAATACCTTTGACTCGTTGGCGAAATTCCTGCCAAAAACCCGAAGTTTTAATTTCATAAGGTACATCTAACCGCCAACCATCAATGCCAAATTCCAGCCAATATTCGGCAATTTTCATGATCAGTAAACCAAAAAGTTTTTCCCAAAAAGCGATTCCTATAAAACACTGATGCTATCATCAAACAATCAGTAATATAAAATACTTTTTAATTCCCAGTGTTCTAACCAGTAGATATCATATAGATAACAATTACTTATGATTGGCTGGGTAATAATTTCTTGACGCTAACCGGATGGAATATAAATGCTTTCAACGACTTGATATTTCCTCTGTAGGGCTTGAGATAAAAAAGCTAACATCTGTTTGAGTGTGAAAAGTGTGCGATAAATTAATCGACTACCCTTCCTTTTACGGCTGATTTTGAGCCATAGTAGATTCACCCAGATATTAACTAGAAGAAAGGATATTCCAATGAATAGTAATCTCAAAACTGGATTTTTGTTATTCGTCTTAATTCGACAAATATTTTTCAGACGATAACTAGTTTCAATGCCAAATCTTTTTCGATAATCTTGATAGATATAATTTAAATTTGTTTTGACCTTATAAGCAAGATAAACAAAGTATTGAACTCCATGCTTTTTATGCTTTCCCTTTCTATATTTACAGACAATCCATAAATCAAATGTGACGAAATCATCTTTGTCTCTTGTAATGGTATAGGTAGTTTTATAACTTTTTTTACCCTTGAGAAATTGTTTGATTCCTCCTTTTTTTCCAGTCTTGATAGCAGGCATAAGAAAGGGGATATCTAATGCCTGTAACCATCTAATTACAGGAGTATTAAAAAATCCTCTATCCAAGTAGAGTTTTTTTACATTTATTTTGAGGGGTTCAAGTTCTGCTAATAAATAAGTAATTAAAGCCACACTAGTATCTAATTGGCGAACACCTCTTATTGCCAGAGTTACACGCTTATTATTACTAATAACGTATAAAGTGGCATAGGCGTAAAATGAATTAGTACCAGATTTAGCTTCACTTCGATATATGTAGGGTAATTCTGACGGTGTTGGTTTACCATAATAACAAATTAAATTTAAATCAATCGCTATTTTTAAACACCCCTTTTTTAATCCTAAAGGAATTCGACTTTTTAATGCTTGATTTATTTGCGCTTCTAATTCCTCAAAATTATTAATTTTATTGAGATGATATCTAATATCATTAGCTGTCGGAATATTTTTTAACAATTTAGCTGTGTTTTCAATACTGTCTCCAGTGCTGGCTGCTTTAACCAGAATCTCGAATAAAGTTTGTTGGTCACAGGCTCCTTGCGTTTCAATCGAAAAATTTTCTACTAAACACTGAATAACCTGCGTCTTGGGTTTCTGAGTCGGTTAAAACGAGTTCTTCTGTAGATTCGCCCTGCGTGGCTTTTGTTAGAGATGAAACAGTCAATTTTTTCAACCAATATGCTACACACTACATTCATCATTTCATATTTTGACCCAGTGCAAATTACTATAACTATTTCTTATGTATTTAGTATTTTATATCACATAAATGTCTATCGTATTTTGTTGTTGATGCCTGCTTCGTCTGTAGCAATAGCGTTAGCATTCCGTAAAAATCGCTCTTTGGGAAAAACTTTTTGGTTTACTGATGATATACTCCTTCACATCTGGATGATCATGATTAAAGGTTGGTAAAGAGCGAATCCCCGCCCAATCATCATAGTTAGCAGGTAAATTACCATCATAAGGGGCAAGCGGCCAATCTTGAATTTTAAACCAATTTACCCAAGGAGAATTAGAACCATTTTCTAACACATCATGGAAAAAGAAAAAGCCTCGACTAGAGTCAGTAACTCAGCCCTAAAGGGACTGAGCTTGTAAGAAATTGCAAGCTGTACTGACCAGTCTAAGTCTTCACCGACTACGTTTTTTGAGTCACGACACCCCGGAATGCGTAGCTAGTTCCCTGCTCTGTCATTTGCAATTAAACAGTTTTAAAGTCACTGAAACAGTGTTGCAAGTCTAAAAAGCTCTTAAAACATTGACGAAGCTAACATTACCCCAGAAATGGGAGGCTCTTCGGAGCAACACATTATGCGTACAGAGTTGGGAATTTTGAATCGGTAATTGTCCCGTTGAAAGTACATTACAAAAGTACACCGAATTTACCAACTCCAAGGCGGTAATGAAAAAATATTCAAGGCGGTTAAAACCGCACGAGTCGTTTCCCTCTCAGCACTGAAGTGTCTGAGTTTCCCACTTACCGGGTATTTTTATGATTAAATACGCCATCAAGAACTATTTTCATATTGCGGGCGTGGGCAGCATCTATTAATACTCGCAAAGCCTGATTACCCCCCAACATCGGATCAACCTGGTAATAATCATGGGTATGATAACGATGATTACTAGCAGATTGAAAAATGGGTGTAAAGTAAATTGCATTCACCCCTAAACTTTGGATATAGTCTAATTCTTCCAGCACCCCCCATAAATCACCACCTTTGTAACCTTGGAGAGTAGGTGGTGCATCCCAGGCTTCCAAATTGCTATTATTTAAGAAACTGTCACGGGAACGTTGACTTCTGGCAAATCTATCAGGAAAGATTTGATAGAAAACCGCGTGTTTAACCCAATCTGGCGTTTGAATTTCCATAAATACATCTATGAGCAACTTAACATATAGCAATTTTAAACCAGATGTAAACAACCCCCTTGTATTTCCCTCTGTGTCCTCTGTGTCTCTGTGGTTCGTTTAAAATATATTGTCGCCATACATTTAGAGTATGACCAATTAAATACCCAGAACCCACAGCATATCAATTACCAAATTTCCCCTCTTTCCTAGTCACGAAAGGATAAATAATTGGTACACTTGTTTACTTAACCTCTTTTCCAGTTAACCAGTGACTCATGGTATACGTCAAGCGCGTTGAACTTACCAATTTTAAATCCTTCGGTGGGACTACTGCTGTTCCTCTCCTACCGGGGTGTACCGTCATATCTGGTCCTAATGGTTCTGGGAAATCAAATATTCTAGATGCGTTGTTGTTTTGTTTGGGACTGGCTAGTTCTAAGGGTATGCGGGCGGAACGTTTACCGGATTTGGTGAATAATGCTCAAAAACATAAGGGGCGTTCGGCGCTGGAAGCTAGTGTAACTGTGACTTTTGATATTTCAGATATCTTACGCAGAGGCGCAGAGGCGCAGAGGGAGGAGGTGGGGGAAGTGGGGGAAGTGGGGGAAGTGGGGGAAAATCCAAAGTCTAAAATCCAAAATCCAAAATCCTCTGAGTGGAGTGTGACTCGGCGGTTGCGGGTGTCTCAGCAGGGGGGGTATACGTCGAATTATTATATTAATGGTGTGGCTTGTACTCTGTCTGAGTTACATGAGGATTTGGAGGAACTGCGGATTTATCCTGAAGGGTATAATGTAGTATTGCAGGGGGATGTGACGAGTATTATCTCGATGAATGCGCGGGAACGTCGGGAAATTATTGATGAGTTGGCTGGGGTGGCGACTTATGATCGGAAAATTGTCCAAGCTAAGTCTACTTTAGATGAGGTGAAGGATAAGGAGGATAGTTGTCGGATTATTCAAACTGAGTTAAGTGTACAATGCGATCGCCTATCTCAAGATAAGGCTAAGGCGGAAAAGTATCAATTATTGCGAATTGAATTTATCCAAAAACAATCCTGGGAAGCGGTGTTATCTTGGCGTTCTCTCCAAGCACAGCAGGAAAGGCTGGTTGCACAAGTTCAAGAGGGCGATCGCAATTTCAGTGATTTTACTACTCAGTTAAATACAACTAATTCTCAAATTGATCAAAAAACTACTGAATTAGATCAACTCAATCTCCGGGTAAAGGCTTTGGGGGAAGAGGAACTTCTTTCTGTTCAGTCTAATCTCGCTACTCAGGAAGCGGAACGGAAACAACTCCAACGTCAACAACGGGAGTTAGAAACATCTATTCAAGAATCTACAAAGCGATTAAATCAAACTTATCAAGAAATTCAACAATATCAACTTGCTTTAGAGGAAGCTAAGAAAAGTCATAATGTAGAGACGTTTCATGTAACGTCTCTACAATCAGAGCGTGACGTTGCACAACAAAATTTAGAATCCTCTCGTCAAGCTGCTGCGGAAATTGCCTCAGCTTCGGAAGCTTGGGTACAACAACAAACAGCTTTGAATCGGCAAATTGAATCTTTGTTGCATACTCTTGAACCCCAACGCACTGAACAAGCACAATTACAGGAACGGAATACTCAATTACAACAACTCATTTCTGAACAATCTCAGTTAATTGCCAGTTTAGAACCGGAATTAACCGCAAAACAAGCTGAATGTGCGCGTCTGGAAACGGAATTTAATGCTTCTACCCAACCTATTCAAAATTTAGCTGAAAATCTCGCTGCGACAGAACAAGAGTTACAAATTCAACAAGATACCCAAAAGCGACTTTTACAAGAACAACGGGACAAACAACGTCAATTAGATAAATTAGAGGCACAGACGCAAGCGCAACAGGAAATCCAAGGAACACAAGCCAGTAAAGTAATTTTACAGTCAGAAATGCCCGGTTTGTGCGGTTTGGTAGTGCAATTGGGTAAGGTTGAACATAAACATCAATTGGCATTAGAAATGGCTGCTGGTGGACGTTTAGGGCATATTGTGGTTGAAGATGATAGTGTGGCATCAGCGGGAATTGAACTGTTAAAACAAAAACGGGCAGGAAGGGCAACTTTTTTACCTTTAAATAAAATTAAAGTACCTAAGTTTACCCAAGATGCAACTCTGCGTTTAGCTGATGGTTTTGTTAATTATGCGGTAAATTTGGTAGAATGCGATCGCCGTTATCATGATGTATTTGCCTATGTTTTTGGTGCAACGGTAGTATTTGCGACTCTTGCCCAAGCTCGGAAAAATATGGGACTATATCGCATAGTCACCTTACAAGGGGAATTATTAGAAACTAGCGGAGCAATGACTGGGGGTAGTAGTAGTCAACGTTCATCTTTACGCTTTGATAACGGTGAAGCCGGGGAATCTCAGGAAGTCGCTAATTTGAAATCTCGCTTAATAGATATTGACCGGATTTTAGAACGTTGTGGAGAAGCAATTTCTAATTTAGGAACTCGCACTAAAACATTAACTTTAGAATTAACCGAAGCACGTCAAGGACGGAGAGAACAACAATTATATTTAGAACAGTTAAAGAAAGAGATTAAGAGTTTAACAACGCAGTTAGAAAATACTCGTTCTCAACTTTCCCAAAATACCCAAAAATTCACATCTGCACAATCCCGGTTAGAAATTTTAAATCGGGAATTACCAGAACAAGAAACTCAATTACAACAATTGCGACATACTTTAGCTGAGTTGGAATCTTCCCAAACCCCTAGCGAATGGCAACAAATCCAAGCTATCATTAAAACCCAAGAACAGGAATTACAACAACGGGAAACAGCGTTAAGAGATGTTCAACAACAATTAAAAAACTTAGAAAATCAACAACAGCGTTTACAAGAAAAAATAGAAGAATCTCAAACCAGAGTTATTCAATATCAACAAGAAGAAACGACAGGAAAACAGCAACAAACAACAGTTAATAGTCAAGTGGTCGAATTGAGTAATTTGATTACTGCAATGCAAGCTAATTTGCGAAAATTAGAAGAGAATTTAGGGGAAGAGAAAAAGAACCGAGATACAGCGGAAACCGAATTGCGATCGCTCTTATTGCGTCAACAACAATTACAATGGGAAATTGAGAAACTGCAAGAAACTCAACAAAAACGCCGGGAAGACTTAACAGCACTGCAAAACCAATTGCGAGATTTAGGTGCAGAATTACCCAGTCCCCTCCCAGAAGTTCCCAATAAAGTTGATTTAGAAGACTTGCAAAAAGAATTGCGGAGTTTAGGCAAACGCTTACAGGCAATGGAACCTGTAAATATGTTAGCTTTGGAAGAATACGATAAAGTCCAAGGTCGTCTTCAAGAACTCACCGAAAAATTAGAGACTTTGGAAGGGGAACGGACAGAGTTATTATTAAGAATTGAAAACTTTACCACCCTCCGTCAAAAAGCATTTAAAGAAGCCTTCGACGCAGTTAATGAGAATTTCCAATCAATTTTTGCTATCCTTTCCGATGGTGACGGTTATTTACAACTAGATAATCCCGAAGATCCTTTTAACAGTGGCTTAAACCTAGTCGCACACCCGAAAGGAAAACCCGTCCAACGGCTTGCTTCTATGTCAGGGGGAGAGAAATCCTTAACTGCATTAAGTTTTATATTTTCCCTGCAACGTTATCGTCCTTCTCCATTTTACGCCTTTGATGAAGTGGATATGTTTTTAGACGGGTCAAATGTGGAACGATTAGCAAGAATGATTAAGCAACAGGCAGAACAGGCACAGTTTATAGTTGTGAGTTTGCGCCGTCCGATGATAGAATCAGCACAGCGGACAATTGGGGTGACTCAGGCTAGAGGTGCTTATACTCAAGTTTTGGGTATTAAGTTACAATCATCTGACCATTGAATTAGTCCGCAGAATTGCGTAAGATATATAATTGTGAAGCGATCGCCTACTAGTTAGCTATCCAACTTTAAACCAACTGATTAACTATCGAGCCAAGACGCAAAATGATAACTCACGCAGATAATCTAATACTTCAGGCTTACTACACCACGGTCTTAATCGTTGAGTTAAAAAACAATGAGTTCATGGAAAGTGGCTTTTATCAAAACATGACGTTCGGGCAGCCTGTAATAAAAGAGGAACTCAAAAAGATAGGCGTTGATAACCAGGGATCAGCCTTAATGGCGCTATATGCGATGCTTGTCATTCCAAGAGAAATTCTGTATGACAATTACTCAGCAGAATACGTAAAGCTTAACGATTTCCTCAACGAGGTTGTAACCAATACGGTTACGAGCTACCCTTCCGATTCATTGAAAGTAGATTTTATTAGACATATTCGAAATTCGGTAGCGCATGCACAAGTTGAGTTTGAGCCCAATGACTATGTTCTCTTCCAAGATCGAGACGACAGGCGCGGTTATGAATTTGAAACACGGTTGCCTTTGAAATCCTTTGGTACGTTCATTGGGCGTTGTGAGGCTTTAATAGGGCGTTTTATATCTGACCGTAAAAGTGAAATAAACAATCAAGGCTAATACTAAAGAATGTGAATTAAATTTAGAGCAGACAATATTGTGATATTTTAGTTTTGAGTTGAGGGCGATCGCTTGTAGTTTGGATTTATGAAGTGCGATCGCTTGTAGGTTGGATTAATAAAGTGCGATCGCTTGTTGGTTGGATTGATAAAGTGCGATCGCTTGTAGGTTGGATTAATTCAGTGCGATCGCTTGTAGGTTGGATTAATTCAGTGCGATCGCTTGTAGGTTGGATTAATTCAGTGCGATCGCTCGTAGGTTGGATTGATAAGGTGCGATCGCTCGTAGGTTGGATTGATAAGGTGCGATCGCTCGTAGGTTGGATTTATGAAGTGCGATCGCTTGTAGTTTGGATTGATAAAGTGCGATCGCTCGTAGATTGGATTGATAAGGTGCGATCGCTCGTAGATTGGATTGATAAGGTGCGATCGTTTATAATATACTGAACAGACAACATATACAGCGGTTTCCGCTCTTATGAGGTACATCTTAGCCCCCTCATCGCTTGCGGGGAGGGGGTTGGGGGTGGGGTTTTTGTACCTCATAACACCGGGAAGTGCTGTATTAAACAACGATTCAAGTATAGGAGCTATCTATGTTGTTACAAGAACTTAAAGAACAGATATTCAAAAGAGGTAAATAGTTATGCAAAGTATGAGAGTGCGATCGCTAATTGGTAAAAATGGACTTTTACAAATTCAATTACCCGAAACAACAGAAGGAACGGAATTAGATATTATTCTTGTTTATGAATCAGCATCACCAACAAAAACAACAACAAAATTGAGTGATTTTTATGGTTGTATTCAAGATGAAACATTTATCAGACATCCACAGCCAGAACAAGCAGAAAGAGAGCTATTTTGATGATTTATCTGCTAGACACTAATGCCTGTATTATTTATCTCAAGGGCAAAAACTTTCATTTAAAACAAAAGCTGGATAATATACCGCTTTCAGAAATAGCTGTTTGTTCAGTTGTGAAGGGCGAATTATTTTACGGATCAATTCGTAGTGCTAACCCAGAGCGTAATCTGATGTTACAGCAAGAATTTTTGAGTCAATTTGTGTCTTTGCCATTTGATGATCAGTCTGCTCTAATTTTCGGAGAAATTTGCGCCCAACTTGCTGCTAACGGAACACCTATCGGGGCTTACGATTTACAAATTGCTGCTATTGCTTTAGCGAATAATTTGATCTTAGTTACACATAATACTAAAGAATTTTCACGCATTCCCCAACTACAATTAGAAGACTGGGAAATAGAGTAATTTATCTCAAAAAATCAATTAAATTAACTTAATCAAAACTTACGCAGATAAAGTTAGACTCACATTCTACACTTCTTAACATTTAGTTCATAGGTTTTACTAATCTATCTCTTGTAATCTTTTATCTGAAAGCATTATAGCTCTCAGTGCGATCGCTCATAGGTTAGATTGATCAAGTGCGATCGCTCGTAGTTTGGATTGATAAAGTGCGATCGCTTATCTGGTTCGGTTGATGAAGTGCGATAGCGAAGCGCTCCGTAGGAATCGCTTGTAGGTTAGATTGATAAAGTGCGATAGCGAAGCGCTCCGCAGGAATCGCAATTAAAATTAGAAGTGACTGTGTGAGGACAACTTGATGCAAATTACCCTGAACCTACCTGATAGCCTCAGTAAAACTGAAACTTTTAACCAGAGTGAATGGCTTCAGGAAATAGCCATTGCCCTATTCCAGCAGCAGCGGATTTCCCTCAGCCGCGCCAGCAAAATTGCTGGAATAGAGATAATGAACTTTCAAAAGCTGCTGGCAGATCGGAATATTTGTGTCCATTACGATGTGGAAGACTTTGAGCAAGATGTTCAACACCTGCGGAGTCGAGGCTGGCTATGATTGTTGTCAGTGATACTTCTGCTCTCTCGAATCTTGCCCTTGTTGATCATCTTGGGTTGCTAGAAGCTATTTACCATAAGGTTATCATTCCTGACGTGGTTGCCAGCGAATTGGTAGCCGCCAGCAATCCTACTATTTCAGCTATTCTCCAACTGGACTGGATTCAAACCCAATTCCTTAACAACTCCCAACTTGCTAACCAGCTTCAACAGGAACGCGGACTTGATGCTGGAGAAGCAAATGCTATAGCCTTGGCACTTGAGCTACAAGCCGATGATTTGCTCATTGATGAACGCTTGGGACGGCAAGAAGCTCTCCGGCTTGGGATACCTATTATTGGCATTCTGGGTATTCTGCTTGTTGCTAAACAAAGAAGTCTTATCCCTCAAGTTCAACCTGTCATGGATGCTTTGATCAACCGGGCTGGTTTTCGCATCAGTCCCCGGCTATATCAGCGGATCTTATCTCTTTCTCAAGAACCTTTACTTGTTAGTTTACCCGTAGGTTAGATTGATAAAATGCGATAGCGAAGCGCGACCTAGGAATCGTTTGTAGGTTGGATTGATAAATGGCGATAGCGAAGCGCGACCTAATAATCGCTTGTTGGGTTGTAATTAAGTAAAGTAAAGCTTCTTATGACAACAGTTTGCTATAATCAAGTTGTTGGATCGGAACAATTGTTTATTGTGGTGAATTTAGTGTGGGATAAGTTTCTAAAGTTACTGTAATCAGATACATGAAAATTCCAAATAGTGATATTGCAGTAATTGAGCCATCCAAACTAACTGAGTATTTACTGAATACTGAGCATAGGCGTGGTGGTTCAAAAGCAAAGTTATTAATCCAATTTGGCTATTCTCCTGATAACTGGCAACAATTAGAAGAAGATATCCGCAAGTTTCATTTAACCGTAGAGGTTAATGTAGTCAAAGAAACTCCGTATGGTATCAGATATGAAATCAGCACCAATTTACTAACTCCTATCAACAGATTGCTTCTTATTAAGACAGTCTGGCAAATAGATACTGGCACAGACTTTCCTCGTTTGATCACCTTAGTTCCCGATTAACAACATTGGAGGCTGCGATGAATTTTCCCCTTTATTCAGACATAATTTTACTGCATGATCTTCCTGGAGAAGGTTTATACGCTGGTGATGTTGGAACTATAGTTGAGCAACATCATGTAATTGGGCTAGAAACAGGCTACAGTGTCGAGTTTTTTAATATGCTTGGTAATACTGTAGCAATAGCAACATTGTCAGCAAGCTCACTTCGTTTGCCTAATAACGCTGATAGACCCGCAGTAAGACCTATGGCTATTTCTGCATAAAGAGATCTAATAATTGATAAAGTGCGATAGCGAAGCGCGACCTAGGAATCGCTTGTAGTTTGGATTGATAAAGTGCGATAGCGAAGCGCTCCGCAGGAATCGCTTGTAGGTTGAATTGACCAAGTGCGATCGCTCATAGGTTAGATTGATAAAGTGCGATAGCGAAGCGCGACCTAGGAATCGCTTGTAGGTTGGATTGATAAAGTGCGATAGCGAAGCGCGACCTAGGAATCGCGCAACGCTGACTTTCAGTTCGCTTTTTTCTATTGTCATAGAACTCGAAAAATCAAGTACAATTAATTTAGCGCCAACATAACATCTAATATCGTCAGTAACTCAGCCCTAAAGGGACTGAGCTTGTAAGAAATTGCAAGTTGTACTGACCAGTCTAAGTCTTCACTGACTACGTTTTTTGAGTCACGACACCCACCGAATGCGTAGCTAGTTCCCTGCTCTGTCATTTGCAATTAAACAGTTTTAAAGTCACTGAAACAGTGTTGCAAGTCTAAAAAGCTCTTAAAACATTGACGAAGCTAACATTACCCCAGAAATGGGAGGCTCTTCGGAGCAACACATTATGCGTACAGAGTTGGGAATTTTGAATCGGTAATTGTCCCGTTGAAAGTACATTACAAAAGTACACCGAATTTACCAACTCCAAGGCGGTAATGAAAAAATATTCAAGGCGGTTAAAACCGTGGTCAGTGAGCTTGTCGAACTGCACGAGTCGTTTCCCTCTCAGCACTGAAGTGTCTGAGTTTCCCACTTACCGGGTATTTTTATGAATAACCTTCTATTAAATAGAATAACAATTAACCATGATATTTGTCATGGTAAACCCTGTATTCGCGGATTGCGCTATCCGGTGGAAATGATCTTAGAACTTTTGAGTTCAGGCATGAATATTGATGATATTTTAGAAGATTATGATGATTTAGAATACGAAGACATTTTAGCAGTTCTCAGCTTTGCTACTCGACTCACTCAAGTTAAAAGTATTCTCCAATTAGTTTCATGAAATTTTTGATTGATGCTCAATTACCAATGCGAATTGTCAATTTATTAGAGAACTTAGGTTGTGATGTTATACATACCAAAAATCTTCCTTTAAAAAATGCAACTCCAGATTCGGAAATCAACAAACTATCAATCCTGGAACAGAGAATTGTTATTACCAAAGATAAAGATTTTTTAGATTCTTTTTTAATCAAACAAGAGCCTTACAAACTACTACTAATAACCACAGGTAATATTAGTCACAAACAAATTGAACAACTTTTTCTACAAAATATTACTCAAATAATCGAATTGTTTTTGACCTATGATTTTTTAGAAATGACTAGAGATAGTTTGATTATTCATTAGTGCGAGTTCGCCTGTTGGGGAAGCGTAATCAGCGATCGCTTGTAGGTTGGATTGATAAAGTGCGTAAGCGTTGCGCTCCGCAGGAATCGCTTGTAGGTTGGATTGATAAATTGCGATAGCGAAGCGCTCCGCAGGAATCGCTCGTAGGTTAGATTGATAAAGTGCGATAGCGAAGCGCTCCGCAGGAATCGTTTGTAGATTGGATTGATAAAGTGCGTAAGCGTTGCGCTCCGCAGGAATCGCTTGTAGGTTAGATTGATAAAGTGCGTAAGCGTTGCGCTCCGCAGGAATCGCTTGTCGGTTGGATTGATAAAGTGCGATAGCGAAGCGCTCCGTAGGAATCGCTCGTAGGTTGAATTGATAAAGTGCGATCGCTTTTAGTTTGGATTGATAAAGTGCGATAGCGAAGCGCTCCGTAGGAATCGCTCACAGGTTAGATTGATAAAGTGCGAGTTCGCCACTTAGAGACTTCCAAGAAATAAATTATCCTAAGAAACGAACCACAGAGGCACAGAGTACACAGAGAGAGAATTTCTGCATCAGTTTTGGGACATTTTTTTATTTGGAAGTCTCTTACACCCTGACCAAATGCGAAAAACCCAATAACAGCTTAACCAAACCTACAGTTTTAAATACATCAGCCAAAAAATAATTTAATCATCATAATTCTACCCAATTCTCTAAACTTAAACCCTCAACTCTGGCCAAATCACTATCATTAGAAACCACAATTAAATCTTTAAGAATAGCAGTAGCAGCGATTAAAACATCTTCAGTTTGAATTGGTACACCCCTTAATCTCAAATTAGCATGAATTTGAGCAGCTTTTTCTAAAATTGCTAAATCATCTAAGAAAATAATCGGATATTCTTGACAAAATTCCTCAAATCTTGCTCTTTGTTTTGGTGCATCAACCGCTAAAAAACCTCGCCTAATTTCAAAATAGGTGATACAACTAATAAAAATCTTTTCTTCCTTAGACTCACTAATTGTAATCTTGTGAAGAATTTGGGAATTTTGTTTGAGTGCTAAAGAAACAATATTAGTATCTAATAAATAATTCATAAATTTTCTATTTTCTTTTAACTGCATCATCAAAAATTGCCATTTGTTCAGGAGTAAAATCCTCTCCTATTTTAGCCAAAAGGTGTAGAGCCATGATACCACTACAACGCTTTTTAAGACTTTCTTCTGATATCTGACTAAATTCTTCTAAAGAAAAGTTTTCTTTAAATACTTTTACTAAATCTTGAACCATTTTCGTATAATTTAGATCCTCTTTAAATAAAGGACGTTCTTCCATTAAAATAGCAACAACATTCTCAATTCTCTTAATTATTGATTCTTGTTTCATATCAGTTGATAACATAATTATTACCTCACTAAATAGTCTTTATGTCCATTATATCAAGTTTGTGAACTTTTGGGAATTATTTATACTAACACTTTTAAATCACCAATGAGTCCCCAAAAGTTTGTAGCGACTGTTTTGAATGTCAAGCGATAGCGAAGCACTCCGCAGGAATCGCTCGTAGGTTAGATTGATAAAGTGCGATAGCGAAGCGCGACCTAGGAATCGCTTGTAGGTTAGATTGATAAAGTGCGATAGCGAAGCGCGACCTAGGAATCGCTTGTAGGTTAGATTGACCAAGTGCGATAGCGAAGCGCGACCTAGGAATCGCTTGTAGGTTAGGTTGACCAAGTGCGATTGCTTGTTGGTTGATATAATCTGTGCGATTAGTACAGAATATTAGTGTAAACATTTAAAATAATCTATGCTAAATAATCTAAATATTAAAAACTTCACAGTTTTTCCTAGTGCAAATCTCCAATTCTCTAAACATCTGAATGTAATAGTTGGAGAAAACGGATCGGGTAAGACACATCTTCTTAAAGTTGCTTATTCAGCGCTTGCAACCAGTTGGGAAGAAAGCCGCAAACCAACAAGTAGTACACCAACAAAAGCTTTAATGCAAACTCGTCTAGCAGACAAGCTTATCAATGTTTTTCGTCCAGAATCTCTTGGGCGACTCGCTAGAAGAAAGCAAGGACGTGAGAGATGTGACATTAAACTCTTGTTTGAAGATAAAAAGTTCAATTTTGAATTTAGCTTTTCTACGAATAGTAAAACAGAAGTGCTTATAGAGCAAGTTCCAAAGGGTTGGCTTGACACTTCACCAGCTTATATCCCAACTCGTGAATTGCTGAGTATTTTTCCAAACTTTATTTCCGTTTACGAAGGCCATTACCTTGAATTTGAAGAGACTTGGCGAGACACTTGTATACTTCTAGGCTATCCTTTGCAGAGAGGGACTAAGGAGAAAAGAATTCAAGAATTGTTAGCTCCGCTTGAAACATCAATGGGTGGCTCAATCGAGCTAGATAAGAATGGACGCTTTTATTTGAAGAATGAGCGCGGTCGCTTTGAGATGCCACTTATTGCAGAAGGCCAGCGTAAATTAGCAATGCTGGCGCGTTTAATTGCAACTGGGGTATTAATGGACAAAGGTTTTCTATTTTGGGATGAGCCTGAAGCAAATCTCAATCCACTTCTGATAAAACAAGTAGCTCAAAGCATTGTGAGCCTAAGTAAAATAGGGATTCAAGTATTTATTGCCACTCATAGTTTATTCCTGTTGCGTGAGCTTGAAATATTAATGACTGATCAGCAAAATATTGAACTCAACTCACGATTCTTTGGTTTGCACTTTTCAGATGACGGTGTTGTAGTCAACCAAGGAGATACGATTGACGAAATTGGCGATATTACAACACTGGACGAAGAGCTTGCTCAATCTGATCGCTTTATCAGTAGTGGGGTTTGAGTGTGATAAACATCCAGGTTGATAGCTTGATATTTACCTTTCCCGATTCATGGAAAGTTTGCAAGTACGATGAATGGGCTTTTTATCGTCACCAGTTCTCTAAGATGTCGCCTGGAATTAAAGCAGTTGATCTTCTCGCAATTGAGAGTCAGGTGATATGGTTAATTGAAGCCAAGGACTATAGACAGCATCCTCGGACTAAAACCATAGATTTAGCAGATGAAGTAGTGCAAAAAGTCTTGTATACCCTTGCGGCTATGTTACCTGCCAAGATTCACGCATCAGACATATCCGAAAGTAATTTTGCTGGGGAAATTTTGAAAGGGCAACAGTTGCGTGTTGTTTTGCATCTTGAGCAACCAGTAAAAACTTCAAAGTTATTTCCACGTGCTATTGACCCTTCAAAGGTACAGCTTAAATTGAGAAGTCTAATCAAACCAATTGATCCGCATCCAAAAGTCGTTGAGTCTAACCAGATGCAAGGGTTAAAGTGGACAGTGACGGAACTATGAATACTTAATTTTAATCTCCGCGTCTAATCTAAATAGATGGTAATGGCTAACACTGTTTTGGTACGAACCGCAAAGACTGTTTCTTAGATTCCCAAAAGGCTTTTGTCAGTTTGCCATTTACACCTTGACTAAGTGTGATAGCGAAGCGCTCCGTAGGAATCGCTCACAGGTTAAATTGATAAAGTGCGATAGCGAAGCGCTCCGTAGGAATCGCTTGTTGGGTGGTGTTAGTGCGATCGTTTGTAGGTTAGATTGATAAAGTGCGATCGCCAATTGATTTTAAGTTTAATCAGCGAACTGACAAGTCAGCGATTGCGCGATCGCAAAACATAAATAATTGTGTATTCCTTACCCAAAATATTAGCAACAATATAGTTTTATTTAATATTAGGAGAAGTAAATGGAAGGTAAAAGATTTATTCATAAAATCAAATTACAAAACTTTCTTTCTTATGGAAGTGAAGGTGAAGAAATTGAATTACAACCGCTAAATGTGTTAATTGGTGCTAA
Source organism: Anabaena sp. 54 (assembly GCF_017355725.1). Classification (NCBI taxonomy): domain Bacteria; kingdom Bacillati; phylum Cyanobacteriota; class Cyanophyceae; order Nostocales; family Nostocaceae; genus Anabaena; species Anabaena sp. 54. The sequence goes on along the minus strand of NZ_JAAVWA010000003.1, from coordinate 40,943 downwards.
TACATCTGGGAAATCTAATTTAATTGAAGCTATTGGAATTTTAAAAGCAACACCGACAGATTTACCTGTGCCTTTTCGTAAAAGTGGAGGTATTAATGAGTTTTTATGGAAAGGTAACAAAGATACTCCGATAGCAGAAATTAAAATTACTGTTGATTATCCTCAAAAATCAGAGTCACTTTTACTTGATTATACGCTTAGTTTTACCACATATGATCAAAAATTTGATTTAGTAGATGAATTTATCGAACCAGAAACGGCAAAAGAAGGTTTTCAATTTTATTATCTTAACAATTATAATGGATTTCGTTCTTTTACAGTAAGAGATAAAGATCCATTGTCAGGACAGGAAAGACGAAGTGAACAACTTTTGGAACTACATTCAATTAAATCAGATCAATCAGTTTTATCTGAAATAAAAGATCCAAGTAGATATCCAGAAATTTCCTATCTAAGTACGGAGTTTTCTAAAATTAGTTTATATCGTTCCTGGCAAATGGGACGAGATTCAGAACTAAGAAAAGCTCAAAAAGCTGATTTACCCCAACATCCTTTATTAGAAGATGGCAGTAATTTTGGTTTATTTATAAAAGATTTACAATACAAAGGATTAAGTAGAAAACTTATTGAATATCTCAAAAAATTTTATGAAACAGCAGAAGACTTAGATGTAAGAATATATGGTGGTACAGTACAACTATTTATTCGGGAAGAAGATGTAATTCAACCAATTTCTGCAACTCGTTTATCTGATGGAACATTGCGATATTTGTTTTTAATGGCGTTACTTTTAGATCCTACTCCACCACCACTAATTTGTATTGAAGAACCGGAGTTAGGTTTACATCCAGATATTTTACCGACTATTGCAGAATTATTAATAGAAGCATCTCAGAGAACTCAATTAATTGTCACAACTCATTCTGATGCTTTGGTTTCTGCGTTGAGTGAATATCCTGAATCTGTCGTAGTTTGTGAAAGAGATAATACAGGAACTCATTTAAGGAGACTTAAACCAGATAAACTCAAAGACTGGTTAGAAAATTATACTTTAGGTGATTTGTGGCGGATGGGTGAAATAGGTGGAAACAGATGGTAAAAGAGATTAGAATTTATATAAAAGGTGGTGGAGATTCCAAAAATCAGAGATCTTCACTTAGAAAAGGATTTAGTAAGTTTTTTTTAAAATTAGTAAAGGAAGCAACAACCAAAAACATTAAATGGAATATCATTATGTGTGGTACTCGGAATAATGCTTTCCGTGATTTCAAAAATGCTTTAAAATCTCATCCTGATGCTTTTAATGTATTATTAGTTGATGCTGAAGCACCTGTAAATAAAAAATCTCCTTGGGAACATTTAAAATTTAGAGATAATTGGGATAAACCAACAGAAGTTGATGATGATAATTGTCATTTAATGGTACAAACAATGGAAGCTTGGTTTATTGCTGATTTTGCAACGCTGAAAAAATTTTATGGCCAAGGTTTTAAAGAAAATGCTATTCCCAAAAATGCTAATGTGGAAACTATTGCAAAAGATAATTTAGAACCTACTCTCAAAACTGCGACTGGTAGAACTACTAAGGGAGAATATCACAAAATAAAACACGCCTCTGAACTATTAGAATCATTAGATGTAACTCAGGTTCGTCAAGCTTCTCCTTATTGCGATCGCTTATTTAATACTCTAAAATCAAGAATTGAATATTTACAGGATGAATCATAACCTAGTAATTGCTCCTCTTGTGCGATAGCGAAGCGCGACCTAGGAATCGCTCATAGGTTAGATTGATAAAGTGCGATTGCTTGTTGGGTGGTGTTAGGAAGTGCGATAGCGAAGCGCGACCTAGGAATCGCTTGTAGGTGGATTGATAAGGTGCGATAGCGAAGCGCGACCTAGGAATCGCTCAAATTAGACTTATAAAGCAAGATCGTTTATAATATACTGAATAGACAACATTAGACAACCATTCCAGCATAGGAGCTATCTATGTTGTTACAAGAACTTAAAGAACAGATATTCAAAAGAGGTAAATAGTTATGCAAAGTATGAGAGTGCGATCGCTAATTGGTAAAAATGGACTTTTACAAATTCAATTACCCGAAACAACAGAAGGAACGGAATTAGATATTATTCTTGTTTATGAATCAGCATCACCAACAAAAACAACAACAAAATTGAGTGATTTTTATGGTTGTATTCAAGATGAAACATTTATCAGACATCCACAGCCAGAACAAGCAGAAAGAGAGCTATTTTGATGATTTATCTGCTAGACACTAATGCCTGTATTATTTATCTCAAGGGCAAAAACTTTCATTTAAAACAAAAGCTGGATAATATCCCACTTTCAGAAATTGCTGTTTGTTCAGTTGTGAAGGGTGAATTATTTTACGGATCAATTCGTAGTGCTAACCCAGAGCGTAATCTGACGTTACAGCAAGGATTTTTGAGTCAATTTGTGTCTTTGCCATTTGATGACCAGTCTGCTCTAATTTTCGGAGAGATTCGCGCCCAACTTGCTGCTAACGGAACACCTATTGGAGCTTACGATTTACAAATTGCGGCTATTGCTTTAGCGAATAATTTGATATTAGTTACCCATAATACTAAAGAATTTTCACGCATTCCCCAACTACAATTGGAAGACTGGGAAATAGATATTTTGTAATCTTTTAACTATAAGCATTACAGCTATCAATGCGATAGCGAAGCGCGACCTAGGAATCGCCAATCTTGTAGGGTGCGTTAATGCAGTGTAACACACCTAAAATATAAGCTAAAATGAAGTAGCTTACAATCTACCGTGTATGAGTGAATCTGTCTATATTGAAACCAGTATTTTAGGCTACCTTACTGCTCGACCAAGCAGAGACATTATTGTGGCGGCTAATATTGAGATAACGAGGGAGTGGTGGAATACACGGCGCAGTGACTTTCAACTGTACTCATCCCAAGCAGATCAGCATTGATTTTGGATACGAATTGCCGATTCTTTGTACACCCTATGAACTTCTAGGAGGTTGATTATGTTTCATGATGAGATTGTGGAAGTGCTGTTTCGAGGTTTCTTAGTTTCTTCTCTCAGTTACTCGTTGATCATTCCGAGTCACGTCTAATTCTTCACGACGAATAGTATCTTCCGCTTCAACTGTATCCTGTTCAACTATTTTCTTGATTTTTACTCCTCCTTCACCTAAATCAGCTTCAGTTAGTGATACAGTTTTAACACCCGTTTCTGCATCAGTGTGTTCAATGACTATACGTTCTCTTTGCACAGGTACAGAAACTGTTACCATTTCAGTATATGATTGCTTACTAACAGTTACTTCTCCTGTCTTCACACGAGATTTATTAGCTACTAAACGTTCTTCATATAGTTTCAGGTTTTGGTGATCCTGCTCATTCACATTGTAAAGATTTGGTTCTTCCTCATACCTATATGTATTCCGTTCAACAGGAACAGCAGGAGTAACTATTGTGCGCTCATGAGAAACTAGTGGAGAATCTACAGCTATCGGCGACTCTAGCGGTGTTGATGACTCTAAAGGCGCTTGTCCTCTTGGTCTACGATAAACTCCCCGCACCCGTTCCTCATAGTCGTAATCAATTTCTTGCAAATCTTTAAAATCTGGTAAATTTTCTACCTGCTGCTTTGTCAGCTTATTCGCGTATACCCGACGTTTATCATAGTCAATTCGGGAACGTCCAATTGGTAACAATACTTGTCTACCAAAAAACCAAAACCCTGTGTCCACAACTAAATAACGCAAACGCCCTGAATCATCTACCAATATGTATTTAATAGTGCCAACTTTATCATCATCTATGTCTGAATAGACATCAAAATGCTTAATCTTTTCAACTTCACTGCCATCCAACCCTGGACTATCATAGTTAGAGTCAGCAGTAAAGTCTTCAATTTTGTATAAAGCCATATTCATTTAGCTCCAAACAGCTATACTTATAATTTTAAAAATAAAATTTTTTACTTCTTCTTTCTAAAGAAGGATATTAATATCAATAAATCTTGCTGTTCTGGTGGAAATGTATTATCAGGATATCCAGCCACAATTACGAAGTTGATATGTTTTTAAATGGGCCAAACGGGGAATGATTAGCTAGAATGATCAGACAACAGGCGGAACAAGCTTTATAATTGTGAGTTTGCGCCGTCCGATGATAGAATCAATCAGCCCAACGCACAATTGGCGTAACTCAAGCCAGAGGCGCGGATACTCAAGTTTTGAGTATTAAGTTAGGTAACAGGGAACAGGGAACAGGAAAAAAGTTTACCAATGACAACTGACAACTGACAACTGACAAATTTCTGTTAAAAATAGACATATACATAAACCAGATTCGAGATTGCCTACGGCACGCTACGCGAACAGGACGACCTATAGAATGACTTCAGAACAAATAGTTAGACGTTCAGATATATTAAACACTCAGGTAATCACCCGCGACAACGGTAAGCGGTTAGGTATCGTGAGTCAGATTTGGGTTGATGTTGATCAAAGAGAGGTTGTGGCAATAAGTTTGCGAGACAGCCTGATATCTATTTCTAGTTTGCCCCGCAATATGTATCTCAACAGCATCAACCAAATCGGTGATGTCATCTTAGTTGATAACGAGGATGTCATCGAAGATGTAGAAGTGGAGATTCTCAGTAACCTGATGAACTGGGAAGTAATCACCGAAACAGGTGAAGTTTTAGGCAAAGTAAGAGGCTTTAAATTTAATGGCGAAACGGGTAAAATATACTCTATCGTCATTGCCTCCTTGGGATTACCGCAAATTCCCGACCAATTTTTGAGTACCTATGAACTATCCATTGATGAAGTAGTCAGCACCGGACCTAGTCGGTTAATTGTGTTTGAAGGTGCTGAAGAAAGAGTAAACCAGTTAACCGTGGGCGTTTTAGAACGGCTGGGAATTGGTAAAGCCCCTTGGGAAAGAGATGCAGAAGAAGAATTTGGCTATAGCGCCCCTCGGACAGTTGCACCCAGTAATCAATTACCTAGTGGTGTTCCTCTCCAACCACCTCGTCCTAAAGTCCGCATTCCTGAACCCATAGCCCAAGAAGAGGAATGGACGGAAGACTATATAGAAGAAGAAAGACCCCAGCGTCAGGTGATGAAAGCCCGTTCCTACGAGTCAATTCAGTATGAAGAAGACGAAGAAGATAACTGGAGTGATGCAACGGTAAGAGATAGTTATCAGGAAGCCCCCAGAGCCGAAGCCAAACCTGCCAAAAAGACTTACGCTGACCAGTATGATGACTATGATGATGATCTAGACGGTGATGCCTGGGATGATGCACCAAAGCCTGTAAATATTCCCAAAAAGGTCAAGGAACGACAAGTGGAATACGAAGAAGAAGGCGGATATTAAGTTTTGCTAACCCCCTCTACTACAGGTAGGGGGGGTTATTTTTTTGGCAGTTGCTCTCTACATGAGTTTCAATGTTATGCTACTTGGGACGTTGAAGCCCACCTTTCCGTTTAACTTTAAATCCATACATATATATTTCAGGCATATTAATTCTTCCATCAGAACGACTTTCTACAATTCCCAGTTGAAGTAAATATTTCAAAATTTCTTCAGGGTTAATCACAGGTGGTTGCTTTTCGGGTTTTTCGCTCCAGTTAGTAGATTCTACTGCTTCTAAAAACCTGTCTTTCTCTACTGGAACTACAAGTTCAGCTAAACTTGTTTTAAGGGATTCTAACCAAGGATACTCCTCTTGAGTTAATTCTATAATTCGCGCTTTTGAAGTATCTATTAAAGCCCCCTGTAAATCAGAGGGTTGCAAAAGTACCATATTTTGTTCAACAGTCGAGTGCTGTTGTATTCTCAGTTCTGCGGCTAAAACAAATAACTTGAGAAAAGAACGCGGTGCAATTCGACCATCAGCATCCTGAAGGTGATTGGGAATCCAGCGATAGGTAATTCCTTTTTTAGCATTAGCACCCATATACTTACCAATCATTCTTTCGATTAGTTCTTCAAATAATTTTTCATTTGATGTTACACTCCAGCCCAAACCAGTTTTATTTTCAGTAATTAACTCTGGGATATTTTGCAAATATTCTGTCATTTCAGATCCAGCGTTTGCAAGTCGTTTGACCAAAAGTTGGTAAAGCCATGAAGTTTTCCATTCCAATCGAACTTGATGGCCTTGCAGTTTAGAAGCATCAGGAAAATTCAAAAAATCCTCTCGAAATAGATCAGTACGCAAAAAGATTTTAGGTCGTATTCTATCCCAACGTCGCCATCGATCAAGCCACAAAGCTAAAAGTTGACGTATTGGACTTGCTAAGGCAGTATAGGAAACCACTAATCTATCTAATTCATCATAAGTAACGAATAACCAATCATCTGTTTCAATAAGTTTTTGATCTAATTTATCTAAGACAGAATTTAATTTTTCAAGATTTTGATTGACAATAGGTTGCCAAGTTGATAAAAGAGATAAATCATCTCTCAGAAGATTAACTATTTCTGGCTCTATTCGTTCAATTAGAAAATCTTTGAACTTAAAATCTTCTTGCTGTAATAACACGCCTAAAATTAAACCAATCCAGAAGCTACGCCATTCAATATTTGTAGCTTTATCCATTTGCTTTTCTACACTTTCTGGTGCTGGAAATTGCTTTTTGTCCTTGCAAAAGCCAGCTACCCATGTTGTTTTACTCAAGGTGGGTAAGGATCTAATTCCCAAGCTTTCAACTAAAGCTGCTCGTCCTGAAGGAATTGCTAGTAAACGGAATAATTCAGTTTTTCCTACTCCTCTTCCTCCTAATATTAATAATATATTCGGTTCTAAAGCATGACGATAATCTGCTATGGGTAAAAAGTTTTTTAAGAATGTTTCATGATCATTACTTTCATGTTCAGCAATTCCCTTACCAGGGGCGATATTCGCTATTAATTCTAGTAATTTGTGTTTATTAATTTCAGACATAGGTTTTAATCTAATTATTTTTTTGAAATTCACGCCCAAAAAGATTACATAACTTTTCTGCAATCTCCTTATAAGGAGAATTAGTCATGATTTCTGAAAGCTGTGATAGTCGAGTGGATTCTTCTGGAGTTGAGTTGCGAGAAAATAGAGCTATGTCCCCCCGTAGACTCTCCTGATAAGGTACAACTAGAGGAAAAAATGGTTCATCTCTATTATTAGTGTCAGGGACAGTTTCATCTTCAGAGTAATAGTTTTCTTGAAAAACGCTGTAGGCTTGTTCCCGAAATTCTTGCAATTCTGTTTCTCTTCCTGAGATTCCTATTGCTGGAGCCATCGAATGTACAAGAATCAACGGTAAACGTTCATCAACTCCAGGACTTGCTAAATGTCGAATAACATGAGTTAGTCCAGCCCAACTTTGGCGTGATTGAGTGCCAAATATCACTGCTGCATGGGAGAGTTTAGCGATCGCTAATCCACCAATATCATGAAACCCAGCCCGCGCATCCATTAGAATAAAATCTAAAGGTCTGACTGCACTTTCCAATTCTTTTAACATACTTACCATTGTACTTTCCAGTTCACCATTTACAAGGTTCTGAAAATCTAATCTAGCTAATTTTTCCAAATAATTTTTATCTACTGTTCCAGCCGGAAGTAATTGTATACTCTCACCATTATCATCTAGCAAAATCCGTTCATTAATGCTGATCAAATGAGTACGCAGTTTCCAATCTTGTTCTTGAATTTTCTTTTCCAATAAATAATCAATTACACCTGGATTATTTGAGTTGTCTGGTGAAAAAATTGTAGCCAATCCTGGCGCTTCTAAATCAAGATCAACAATAGCAACTCTATGACCATTACGGGCTAAAGTCAAGGCAGTTGCAACTAGACTACTGGTTCGTCCCACACCTCCTTTAAAGGAGAAAAAGGATATTATCGCAGGTTTCCTATGATCTTGATAAACTACTGTCTCTGGCCAAGGTGGTGTACCTACGTTATTATCTGTCCATGCCTGTTTAGCAATGTGGCGCTCAAGAATATACCAGCGAGGTTTCAATCCATTATCCCAAGATGCAAAAACTCTTTCATCCTTGATAGTTTTAATTAAAGATTGGTAAGCATCGTTATTTCTTCGTGGTAGCCAAATATCATTCCCATAATACTTTCCAAGTTTTGTAGATAAAAGGGTCTTAAGGTCAGTGGTTTCTAATTCTTCAATGGTATTATTTTCTAATGGGGTATTATTTTCTAATGATTCAAGAAAAATTCTAATCTTTCCGTTAACGTCACGAATAATAGTTACGGAATCAAGTTTACGTCCAAGTGTATTTACAATGCTTTCGTCATTAAAGCATTCGCGTACTTTATCAAAGGTTTCACTAAAACTGATCATCATTTCTTAAATATCTTTGCTGAGAATTGAGCCGTCTAACACTAATTTGGAGATTATTTCTCGGTAAATTTCTTCCGCACGTTGAACAGCAGTTGTTGCGTCAGCTTCAGTCCAATGTCCAGATTTGAAATATCTCCTCATTGGATGATCTTTAGCGAGAACAGTACCAACTATTCGTGAAGCCGGTAGTTGTTTATCCAAAACGGGGTAGATAACCCGTAAGCGTTCCATTAACCTTCCATCAAGTTCAGCGAGGTTATGGTTATATTTTTTTGCCGCATCTTGATCATGCTTAAAGTTTTGCTCAACAAGTACCTTGAAACAACATTCCACAACATAACCTGCTAGGTAAACGGCATTGTCCCATCGTTGCTCTCCCAAAAGAATTTGGGCATCCTGTAGATGCCTACCTGCTGAATTAGAAAATGAATCTTGCATTGTTTACTACAAATTGCTGTATAATAGGCACAAGTTTTCAAAACCTAACCTAAAATATATCATTAACAATACCTTAGCCAAATTACGAGGGTGAGATGATAATGCTTTAACCACAAACTCCCGTTTTTCGCTAGGCTGAAGATGAAAGATTAAATGATGGGTTAGTAGCTAAAATTACTGATATTATCCCTAAATTGTTCATAAATGCGAACTGCTTGCAGCAGTGCTTCGTGATCGCCCCAGAAAGGAATCACAGTTTGTCAATGACGACATATAATTAATCGCTGCACAAAATCACCATTAACTGAACTATCTGTTTAAAAGTGCGGATAAAAGGACTTGAACCTTCACTCCTTTCGGAACTAGAACCTAAATCTAGCGCGTCTGCCAATTTCGCCATATCCGCATTAATAACTTATGTTAGCACAACAAATTATTTATGGCAATAGGCAAAAGAGTCAAAATTTTAAATTAGGGTATGGGGGATTGGTGATATTTTCCCATGTCCCTAATTATCTACATCACAGCTACACGAGGTAGACGATGTTTGAAACCACAGAGAATTTCCCAAGAAATGGTATTGAGGCAGTTTGCCCAATCATCAGCGGATATTTGCTCTTTTCCCTGTTCTCCTAGCAAAGTGACTATTTCCCCTTCTTGCAAATCGGGAATGGAACTCACATCTAACATAATTTGGTCCATTGTAATTGCGCCAATTTGCGGTATGCGCTGCCCACGGATTAACACCTGCATTTGGTTAGAAAGACTACGGGGAACTCCGTCGGCATAACCAATACCAACTACAGCCAGACGCATTTCTTTAGAAGCAATAAAATGATGTCCATAACTAACTCCAGTCCCTGCGGCTATGGTTTTAACTTGGGTAACTCTGGCTTTGAGTTGTAAAACCGGTTGCAGTTTGATTTGATTTTGTAAATGAGTGGCAGGATAAAGACCATAAATAGCTAAACCCACCCGCACCATGTCATAGTGCAGTTCTGGATTTGTCAAGGTAGCGGCGGAATTTGCTAAATGCAAGCTGGGAATTTTTATCCCTTTAGCTTTGATGTGTGCAGTTGCTTCTTCAAATCTTCTATGCTGTTCTTTCATCACTGTGGCATCAAGACTATCGGCAGTTGCTAGATGAGAATAGATACTGGCAATATCTAAATGGGGTAATCCCTGTACTAACTGGACAAAATCTGCGGCTTGTTGCCAATTAGTACCTAATCTAGACATTCCTGTATCCAACTTAATATGTACGGGTAAAGAGGAATTATGGTTAATAGTTTCTAAGGTGTTAGAAAATTCTAAAGCTTGTTTAGGGCTACATAGTGTGGGCTGAAGTTGCCAATGGGCGATCGCCTGAATTTGTTCTGGTGTGTTGGTTGCCCCTAAAATCAGAATTGGGGCTTGAATACCATCTTCTCGTAATTGAATACCTTCGGGAACTGTTGCCACACCTAACCAACTAGCACCCGCCTCCAAAGCAGTCCTCGCAACTGTCACCGCCCCATGTCCATAGGCATCAGCTTTGACAACTGCCATTAATTGGGTACATGGTGATAAAAACTTGACCAACTGCTTGACGTTATGAGACAAAGCCCCTAAATCAATTTCTACCCAAGCCCGCTGAGAAAACCAAGCATAAGCATCACATTCCTGATTGTCGGCAAAAATCGGGGTTTGCTTGCGACTTAACATTACACTTTACTCCTATCACACCACCGAAAAGCTGCTCACATCCCCTAGTACCGTAGGGCGTTCGTCAAGAGCCAAAAGTTAAAAGTCAAAACGAAGACAGTATAGGCTTTTGAACGATTTAGAATGGTTGGGTTATTTACGCCGCAGTGTACTAGAAGCCATATCACTTTAATCAGGAAGTTTAACTTTGATCCGGCGATTTATACAAGATAGTAGTATGAGCAATAATTAGTGTATCCGCACACTCAAAAATCTTTTGATTATTAGAAAATAGTTCTTCCTTATCAAGTCTACGATAACAGATATAAAATCAAATGTCAACCCCTAAATACTCCTTTATGGCGATTTTTTTGGCAAATTCAGATCCCCGACTTCTTCAAGAAGTCGGGGATCTTTCTTAGTTCAGGACAAAAGTATAAATTATTCTCATATCCCCAGCGGGGTGTATTTGTGTTAATATATGTAAAACTAATACCTTGAGCGCAGATTCATGAGGAAGGTTTTAGTCCTGAACGCCTCTTACGAACCGCTCAACATCACCAGTTGGCGACGTGCCACCGTGTTGTTGATTAAAGGCAAGGCTGAACGCTTAGAATACAACGGTAAATTCCTTTACTCGGATTTTCCGATGCCAACCGTAATTCGGTTGCGTCATTATGTCCGTGTTCCTTATATGGAAATTCCGCTGACTCGGAGAAATATCTTGCATCGTGATAGCCATACTTGTCAATACTGTGGTCACACAGGAGACGGCTTAACTCTCGATCATGTCATGCCAAGATCACGAGGGGGTGAAGACACTTGGGAAAATATTGTCACGGCTTGTGTCCGCTGCAATATCAAAAAAGGCTGTCGTACACCGCAAGAGGCGCGAATGCCCTTGCGTCATTTACCCCGTCAACCTTACAGTAGTCTCTACTTTGAGGTGACAAAGCATCTTAAAAGTGGAATGCACCAGGAGTGGCAAAAGTATGTCATAGGTCTTTGACATCCCACATAATTAACTACAAAAACTCAGGACAAAATTCACCTGTAGATATATCTGATTGACCAAACTGGGTCAATGATAGTGACTACAAGCAGGTGTTTCACTTGGTTTTGTCCAGCACTTACTACAGCTTGTGGCAAGTTTCCACTAAGCTGATATTTTCATGACCGCAGTATCCGATTACCTTAATTTCCAGAGGTGGCGCGTTATCTTCTAAAAAAACGATATATAGATAGATTTTGTTCTTAACTGATAATTTGTTACAATTATGAGTAGATGATTTGCCACCAGGAAATTGAGATATCAATTTAGACACAGGACATCAATAGTAGCACAAGTCAAATAAATATTCAAGATAATTATCAAATTTTTTCATAAAAATCTGCATATTTGTTTAGACAAAGTCACAAATTATGAAATTGTATATAACACAAGAGGTACAGCATACTTGACTTTCAACATTTTTGTAGCACTTTAAGTAGGTTAGCATTGAAAATCGTCGTTATGGCAAGGCAAGAGGCACTCATGCAAGAGGCAAGAGTGAAGAGGGTTTGGGCGATTTTACTTTTCTTTACACAGATTGGTTTTATTATGTTCACCTACTTAGTTGGATGCAATAGATCCTCATCTCATGCTATTGACAGAAATAAACCGCTTTACACAGTGCCAAAGGAATTAATCTTAGATTTTGCCAAGTTTCATGTAGCTTTATCAGCGCACTACTACTTGGATTGTATCTGAATGGATAACCCTATCTTCCCCGCTTAGAAATACAGTTAGTTACTTATGTACGTGAATTATCCACCTTCTCAATTTGAAAGTTTATCATTGACCACAGATCCCCATCCAGAGGAATTAGAAATAGAGAAAGAGGTAATTGAACTTCCACCGTTAAACCGGACTTCCTTACCATCCTCTAATGGTGATGGAGGTATCTATTTAGTCCAGCGTGGCAATTCTCTAGCATCTCAAAAATCAGAGGAGTTACAGAAGACGCTGCTTGCACATCGTCATGAACGTCAGTTGGTGATTTTACAAGATTTTCCTGATCCTGATGCTCTTTCTTGTGCTTGGTCTTACCAATTAATTGCCCAACAGTATGATATCAAGTGTGATATTGTTTACGCGGGAACTTTAAGTCATCAGGAAAATATTGCTTTAGTTAAGCTCACTAATTTACCTGCTCAACGTTGGACAATACAAACTTTAAAAAATAAAAATTTGTCATGCTATCAAGGGTTTGTGTTAATTGACAACCAGGGAACTACGTCTCAATTATTACCAGCCATCCAACAAGCTGGAATTCCCCTGATAGTGCTGGTGGATCATCATAGTTTACAAGGAGAACTCAAGTCAGAATTTGTTGATGTTCGTCCTTATGTGCGAGCTACAGCGACAATTTTTACTCAATACTTACAAGCAGGATTATTAACTTTAGATAATAGCATTAGCCAGCACGTTAAATGTGCTACAGCTTTAATGCACGGGTTACGCTCAGATACAAATCGGTTGATGCAGGCACAGGAAGAAGATTTTATGGCTGCTGGGTATTTGAGCAGGTTTTATGATGCTCAGTTACTAAATGCTATTTTGCAAGCAAATCGTTCTAAGCGGGTAATGGATGTGATCGAGCGATCGCTTAAAAACCGCATCGTTCAAAATAACTTTTCTATAGCTGGTGTTGGTTATTTGCGCTATGATGACCGGGATGCAATTCCCCAAGCGGCTGATTTTCTCGTTACTGAGGAAAATGTGCATACAGCAGTAGTTTATGGAATTGTTCATGATGAAGATGACGAATTAGAAGTAGTGATAGGATCTCTGAGAACCACCAAACTGACGTTAGATCCTGATGAATTTATTAAAGAAGCCTTTGGACAAGATAGTGCTGGGCGATTTTTTGGTGGTGGGAGGACGGGTGCTGGAGGCTTTGAAATTCCGATGGGTTTCTTATCTGGTGGTAATGAAAATTCAGCTTATGCCAAAATCAAATGGGAAGTTTTCGACGCACAAATTAAACAGAAACTATTGAAATTGGTAAATCCTAGAGATAATCCAATTCAGTCTTAAAACAAATTCAAAGACTTGATTAATTTAGGATTTAGCAATGCTGATTGGTGTGAACTTAAGCTACAGATAGCTTATTTGTTTGGCTGGCAGACCCGCCTGGAACTGAATTTCCAGGCTAATATCAAAGAACAGTTGAAACAAGGAGCTATTAAAAGAGCAGAACGTGATTTAGGATTAGTTAAAGAGTGGTTTAATTTGGAAGAAGAAGCGTGTTAAGTAAGGGAAAAATTATCTATCCTCAGCGTGGTGAAATCTACTTGGTTAATTTTGATCCAACTATAGGTTCCCCAAATCAAAAAAAACACGACCAGCTTTAATTTTGCAGAATGACGTTTCTAATCAATATAGTCCGATAACTTTCATAATGTGATTTCGCTGAATCTTCTTTTCAAGATTTTTCTATCATATCAATAATCAATCTTAGAAGTCGGGGATGTAAAGATGTAAATCAGGTGAGGTAAATGTTTCGGTGGTGTATCTGTGATGGTTCTATTGTCTTTTCTTATTTACATGATAGTTGGCAATGGTTGGGTGAGATAATGTGAACAGATACAGGGTTTTTAGGTTATAATTTACTGTTATTAATGATGGGTATTGCTGGGTTTCCTTGTGTCAACCCAACCTACGCATTAATTTTTATTTTCATGAAACTAGTTCATCAATTTTTGCTGTTTCGTGATTTTTCTGATTTTGATAAAATTCTTCAAACAAAGTAAAAAATCTATCTACTGCGCTTTTTTCATCGGCTGAATGGAAAAGAAGAATACTTGACCATAATTGACCTGTTTCTACATTGAATTTGTGTCTTATCCATTGTAAAAAAGTTTGAAATTCTGTTTCTTCTGCTGTTAAGGGAATACCAATTTCTCGACGGGCAAAATAGTATCCATCTAAAAATGCTTGGAGGCTAAAAATAGAGTTTTTACCTAAATACATTGCAGGTCTTTTTTTGATCTTTTGCAGCAATTTGTAAAGATTATCCATATTTAACTCACTAAATTTCTAGGTTAAAAGTAAGTTTCTGTGATTTGAAACTCTAATCCTGCATCTAATATAGGTGAATAGAGATTCTGTATCCAGTTTAATCGGGTAATGCCTTGATGGTGAATATTGTCAAAAACAAGTTCTCCGTCATTTATCTCTATTATAACACCTTCATGATGACCAGTGGTAGCAATCAATTCTCCAATACTATCATCATAAATTCTGCCATAAATTGGATCTTGAGAATTTGTATTTATTTTAATATGCTTACCATGAATACTTTGTCTGATTAAAAATTCTTTGATTGCTCTAGCACAGGGTATACAATCAAATATTCCGTAACTACTGGCAATTGCTATAATTTGTTGATAGATGATATCCTCTTTATTCAAAATCACTCCCGTTGTCAAATTTTAATATTTCTACCCTGATTACTATTGATTGATAGTTAAGGGAGTATTAAGCTATTCTTTACATTTTAAACTAGAAGAAGCACAAAATAGGATTTGATTTAGTTCGGGTGATAATTATCAGGTGAGGTGAATATTTACACGATCTGCTTGCAGCAGTGCTAGTTCCCTCCGGGACGCACTCGCGTTCGCTATCGCCCCAGTAATCCCTAGTAATGGTTGAGTAAGATAATGTAAACAGATACAGGGTAGGGTTTTTGGGCTGTAATAAGTGCGTTATTAATAGTGGGTTATTTTGTTGTTAACCCACTGAAAATATTACTTATTTCCTAAAAATTCATCTACGGTAATTCCTGCTTGTCTAATTAAACTTCTGAGTAACCCTGGTGCTAGTTCTTTATGATTGGGAACTGATAAAATAGGTTTTGATTCGTGCCACAGTATGATATGACTTCCGGTTTGATGATCTACAGCATAGCCAAATTTTTCAAAGATTTTGACTGTTTGTTTACCGGAAATATTTGATAAGCGTCCCATTTATACTACTACTTCCCCTACAAAAGATTGAGATTCTTTGGTTACATAGGGTTTCCCATGTTTTTCTAATACGTGAAGATAGCCTTTGATAGCATCTTTGATATTTTCAATTGCTTCATCTAAGCTTTTACCTTGACTGACACAACCAGGAAGTTCTGGTACTTCAGCAACGTAACCTAGATATTCTGAATCATAAGTGAATATTACTTGAAATTTCATAGCATTTTTTTGGGAGGTGTTTTTTTAATTTAATACATCATACATCATGGCTAAATTGCACTTTGACGTTTGTTAGTTTTTTCACGAACTGCTTGACGAATATCTTCCCAATCTTGTGCAGTCATTTCTGTTGCATTTCCTGAGTTTAATCCTTCTAAAAGCATGGTTTGTAATCGTTCGTTGGCTCTGAGTTTTTGGTCTTGTCGCACTAATTCCCGAAAATATTCACTAACGCTGCTGTAACCTCCTTGCGCTACCTGTTCTTCTATATAATCGCGCATAGTGTCAGGTAAGGAAATATTCATACTTTTCATAATCTGACTTCCTAAATCTACTTTTTTATATCATGGCAGTTTTTGTCATTTTCTGCCATTATAATCAAGATAAGTATTTATATTTAGTAGTTATAGTAGCCAAAGATCCCCGACTTCTTTTCAAGATTTTTCTATCATATCCATAATTAATCTTAGAAGTCGGGGATCTAAATCAGGTGAGGTGAATATTTCCAGGTGTATCTGTGATGGTTCTATTGTCTTCTCTTATTTACATGATATTTGGTGATGCTTGAGTGAGATAATGTAAACAGATACAGGGTAAGGTTTTCAGGTGCGAACTGCTTGCAGCAGCGCTTCGCTAATCCCTAGTAATAGTTGGGTGAAATAATGTAAACAGATACAGAGTAAGGTTTTCAGGTGCGAACTGCTTGCAGCAGCGCTTCGCTATCGCTCTACTAATCCCTAGTAATGCTTGAGTGAGATAACGTAAACATATACAGGGTAAGGTTTTCGGACTGCGATCGCTGGTGATGGTTGGGTGAGATGATGTGTGTGAACAGATACAGAGTTTTCGGGTTGTAATAAGTGCGTTATTAGATGAATAGAAATTCTAGATCCAGTTAGATTAATTAATAGCAACAGAAGGCTCAATAACTGATGACAAGAAACCCTTGATTTTTTGTATTAATGGATGTTGTTGCAATATCTTAATTTCATCATCATTTAGATTTCTAAGTATTGTGTCATTGAGTGAGTGTTTTTTACCTAAGATTGCCTCTAAAAATTCTTTAGGGTTACTTTGAGCAAATTGCCATTCTAAATCATTAAATGGATCTTTTCTTTTTGCTATTTTTTCAATTAATGATTTATCCTGTAAAAATATGGATTCTATTTCTGGAACTGCTAGAGAAACTTGAAAAGGAATACCAGATGATGCTTGATTTAATACATAATTAATTAAATCTTGCTTTTCAAATACTTGAGATTCGTTATTTGTATCTGCATCTATGACAAGAGCAACTGGTGTTTTTCGAGTAGCAAGCAGTGAACTAGCTAAAGAACGCGCTCTATAAGAACTTGCACCAGCTATAAATTTGATGTCTTGAATCAAATTTTTTGGTAGTAATTTCTGTAAAATTACTATATCTCTATCTCTTTCTGTAAGAATGTATGCTAGTGTCATTAGAAACTCTCCGTTGTAACGTCGTAATTGGGGATACATTTTTGAACACAAACACGATATTTTTTGACTAGAAATTCACATACACATTTATTTTCTAGTGAATATTCAATTTCTTCTCCTCCCCATAATAGAATAGTTTGAGGAGCGACAAACCCAGTTAAAGTTACTGTGGCTTCTGTAAATCCAGTTCGACTAAATACGCTACCAATCGCTGTTGCCGGTCTTCGTAGTAATTGATTTCGTAATTTAGCTATGGGTCCAATATTAACCTCTTCAGTTGTATCTTTACATTCTATCAGGCAGGCTAGGCTGTTTGTATATACTACTCCATCAATTTGTTCTACTATTTTACCTTGAATTGTCACAGTATAAGGCCAAGCTATATCAGCACCATCAAGTTCAAATGCACGTAAAACCAAATATTCTAGTGACTTTGCTGCGTTGGTTGTTAAACAAAGTCCCAGAAATTATCAGTGCTGGACGAGTTTTTTGAATTTCTGTACCTACAGATGGATCAAATGTTACTATCCAGATGCTTCCCATTCGGTAATCGCTATGTTTTGCCATTCACTTTCCCAACCTAATTCTAATTCATCAACCAAAGCACAAGCTGCGGCTAGTGCTTCATCTTGTTGTTTTTCTTGCCATTGTTTCAAGAGATTTTCAATCAACGCACTACGGTTTTCAACTTTTTGGTCAATGTAATTTAGTAGTTCCTCTGGCAATGAAATTGAGATTTTAGCCATATCCTACCCACAGTCATACTATAAGTAGTATAGCTTAATTTGATATTTTTAGTCTAGTAGTTTGTAAATATAGGATTTGATTTAGTTTGGGTGATAATTCTCAGATGAGGTGAATATTTACACAATCGCCCCAGTAATCCCTAGTGATGATTAGATGAGATAATGTGAACAGATACAGGCTTTTTGGGCTGCGAACTGCTTGCAGCAGCGCTAGTTCCCTCCGGGACGCACTCGCGAACGCTATCGCCCCAGTAATCCCTAGTAACGCTTGAGTGAGATAACGTAAACAGATACAGGGTAAGGTTTTCGGACTGCGAACTGCTTGCAGCAGCGCTAGTTCCCTCCGGGACGCACTCGCGAACGCTATCGCTCCACTAATCCCTAGTAATGCTTGAGTGAGATAACGTAAACATTACAGGGTAAGGTTTTCAGGTGCGAACTGCTTGCAGCAGCACTAGTTCCCTCCGGGACGCACTCGCGTTCGCTATCGCTCTACTAATCCCTAGTAATACTTGAGTGAGATAATGTAAACAGATACAGGGTTTTTATAGACTAATTCGCCATCGTTTGATATAATGTAGAACGACAATCACATCATGATAAAAGCCATGTCACAAACTGGATTAAATCTATTCATTCCGATAGAGTTACTGATTGATTCCTTAAATGCGCTAAGTTTATCAGAAAAACGAAAGATTTCACAACTTCTTAATGAAGCGATCGCTGATAATGAGGAGGAAAATTGGCAAGAAGATGAAGAAACTAAAAAAGAAATTCAATTAGTCCGTGATGAATATGCGAATGGTAGTTATAGTAAATTTAATATCAAAGAACAGTTAAAACAAGGAGCTATTAAAAGAGCAGAACGTGATTTAGGATTAGTTGAAGAGTGGTTTAATTTGGAAGAGGAAGCGTGTTAAGTAAGGGAAAAATAATCTATCCCCAGCGTGGTGAAATCTACTTGGTTAATTTTGATCCAACTATAGGTTCAGAAATCAAAAAAACACGCCCAGCTTTAATTTTGCAGAATGACGTTTCTAATCAATATAGTCCTATAACTATTGTAGCTGCTATTACTTCTCAGTTTACAGAACCTTTGTATCCTACTGAAGTGCTAATTAAAGTACCAGAAGGAGGTTTACAGGTTGATTCTGTTGCACTTCTTAATCAAATTCGTTCTATTGATAAACAACGATTAATTAAACGGTTGGGTATTCTAGAATCAGTCACAATGGAACAGGTAGATAGAGCAATTCAGATTAGTTTGGGTTTAGTGAATTTAATATAAATGAATATTTCCAGGTGTATCTGTCATGGTTCTATTGTCTTCTCTTATTTACATGATCTGCTTGCAGCAGCGCTTCGCTATCGCCCCATTAATCCCTAGTAATGGTTAAGTGAGATAATGTGAACAGATACAGGGTTTTTCAACTGCGGATCGCCCCAATAATCGCTGGTGATAGTTCGGTGAGATGATGTGAGGTTTTTGGGTTGTAATTTAGGGTTATTAATGGTGGGTATTGTTGGGTTTCCTTGTGTCAACCCAAACTAAAAACTACTACTTCTTAATACCTTTAATAAATGCTGTTCTTGCATCAATAATGTAAGGCATTAAAACACAACTTGCCAATAAATCTATATCTAAATCTGGCAATAATTCACTTTGGTTAATTTGCTCATAGTTATCATTTTTGAGATGATATAGAGAGAATTGATTATTTTCCCAAAACCAGACTTCGGTAATATTAAACCTTTTATATTTTTCTAGTTTGTCAATACTGCCACTGGTAATATTAACCTCAATTGCTAAATCTGGATTTGCTTTTTTTTCTCCGATATAATAAGATTCATCAGGTTCAAATGAAGCACTTTTTTCTTTTGCGCGACGAGTAGCACTGCCTACTGGAATAAAGTTTATACCTTTTTCAAAAAAGTATAATGCTAAGAATATAGCAATTACACTTTTAATAGTTTCGTGTTGTTCACCAAGTGTCATAAATTCAATGCACCCATCAAGATAAGTTATCCGCAAACCTGCTGCATCTGCGGTTAAGGTTTCTATTGTTTCAAATTCCTCCCAAGTGTAATAACCAGGTAGAAGAAATCGCTGTTCGGAAATTGTGGTAGTTTTGTCTAGGATTTGGAGAGTCATAGTAATTTTATGGTTATGACTTTAATCTTGATTATAACTCATGGTCGGGTGATAATTCTCAGGTGAGGTGAATCTTTCCAGGTGTATCTGTCATGCTTCTGCGATCGCTCCACTAATCCCCAGTAATGGTTGAGTGAGATAACGTAAACAGATACAGGGTAAGGTTTTCAGGTGCGATCGCTCTACTAATCCCTGGTGATGGTTGAGTGAGATAATGTGAACAGATACTGTACTTACTAATTTAAACCTACAAAATCTAAATACTTATTTCTTCGTAATTTAAAATTATTTTAATGACAATATTTTCAAATTCTTTATTAATTTCTGCGATTTTTGGTAAATCCTTCTCTGGCAATTTTCTAAACTTATGAACTATTAAACTTCTAACAGCGTACAAAGCTAAAGCCAAGCTATCTTTTTTCTCACTATTAAATGCTACAAGTAAGTCATTACAATAAAGAAGTAGATTGGTTTTAGTATTTCCATCAAAATGTTTTTCTAAAGTAGCTATTAATTTAGATATTCTTTCTTTTTCACTAGAAATAGATGCTATTGATTCCTTAAGTTCATATATATTTTTATCTGTATTGTTATGGAAATTAGTGATTGTATCTGAAAAACTTTTTTCAAAAATTATCTCTATAATTAGTTCAATTACTTGGTAAAGAAGATAAAACCGAACCAAAGGATGTTCCTCTGTTTTTAACAAACTTTTGAAAAGTCTATGTAGATAAACTTCTCCTTGTAAATAGGATGAATTTCTCTGAAGTATTAATCTAGTATCACCAGGAGATTGAAAATTAGCTCTACTATTAATTTCTTTAAAATTATCAATAGGTTGACAGTAGTAATAACTATATGAATATAAAGAAGTAAGGTAATTATCAATATGAAAATTATCAAGTTTTTGAATTTGAGTATTAGATAAAACTAATATTATTATATCATCTCCGTAAAATTCTGTTAATCTATAACTGTCTGTAGTCTGGAGATATGGAGTAAAAGTTTCATACTGTTCTCGATTTATTAGTAATTTGAGAAATGCAACATAGGCATATTTTAAAAAATGAGAATTACCTACATATTTATGTTCATTAGATACAAGAGATTGAATAGGAAACATCCAACCAATTCTCTCATTAATGTCTTTTTCATAAGCCTGAAAAATGTTATTTTCACTATTTAAAATCCATGACTTAAATATGAACAATGAGTAATCTTCAGGTTTATAATCATTGTAGGGAGTTAAAACATAATCAATATAGACCTTAGTGCCACTTGAATCAGAAAGCTCAAAATGATATTCATCATCATTAAAAGTTGATGTAACTTCTGTTAACAAATATGTTGTATTTGAAACTTCATCTATAATTTTGAGAGACATATAAAAACTTTACTCATTTAATTTGTATCTTTTATAACTAGATTCTATTGATTCATCTATTAATAAAAATGAGTCACTTGCAGAGCTAAATAATTCTCTAAACAAGTAATAAAAATACATTCTTTGAGAGTTGCCTATTTTTTTGGCAGTTTTACTGATTTCATCTAATTTTCTAATTAACTCGTCAAGAAAGTTGTAGTCATCTTTGCTAGGTTTAATATCTGCAATACCTCTATTTATATCATCAAATGAATTAATGAGATTTTTATCTTTCAAAAAACCT
The DNA here is from genome assembly GCF_017355725.1 of Anabaena sp. 54. Lineage (NCBI taxonomy): Bacteria > Bacillati > Cyanobacteriota > Cyanophyceae > Nostocales > Nostocaceae > Anabaena > Anabaena sp. 54. The sequence goes on along the minus strand of NZ_JAAVWA010000003.1, from coordinate 19,198 downwards.
ACGGCAGCACCAAAACCTGTCATTACTTGTGATTTAGAAAATATTTTATCTACGCTAGAACCAAACGGCTTACCCGATAATATGATTTCTTCATTATTACAATTCCAATCACCTGCTAATTCATGTATTTTTTTAACCAAATTATTATATGTTATGAGGTAATTTTGAAATAGATCATTATCTTGATTTTCTAGAGCAAGCTTTTCTAAACTTTTTATACTTTCAAGCAAGTCTCTTCTATCCAAACTAGACTCATCCCTAAGAATATAAGAAGTGAAACCATCTATTACATCATTAAATCTGTATTCGCCAATTTGATGCGGAGTTTCTTCCTCAACTTCTCTAAGTAATCTTATTCCTCCAGGAATATTTTCATCGAGATAATTTGAATAAAGTATTTCTATTTGATGCCTCACCGACATAGGTGATTGACCCGTATTAAGTGTCAGCATTCTGTACAATATACCTATTTTGTTAAGACCTAAATAAATTTCAAATCTTAACTTATGATCATAAAAATTTCTTTTATTTTCATCATTTTCAAAATCTAACTCTTTTTCTACATCGAGTAAAGTGTATGTTCTTTGTAATCCATCAAGAATGATTAATTTATTTTTATGGTTATTTATATAATTGAGAGATTCATTATCATCTTCATAATTAATTTCTATATTTTCATTACCGAGTGCTAAAACTAGGGGAGGTATAGTACATCCTACTTTTAAATCTTTCTTGAGTAGGTTATATATTGACGAATATGATCTTAATCTTTTTCTTTGAAAAGGATTATTTTGAAGAATAATTTTAGCTATTTCTAAATATTCAGAAATAGAAATTTCTGTCAGAATATTGTATGCTTTTATTCTGTTATCGAAGATTTGAGAAAGTATTTTCATGAAAATTAACAGCAATAAATTTTATAGTCTTATAATAGTCTTAAATTAATGGATCAAGACAAAACTAAATGTAAAGAAAAATAAAGTAAAATTCTTTACCATACGCTCAACCGCAAATGTACACTCTAAAAATATAAGATATTGCGTACATCTGCGGTTAAAATCTTAATGCACCAACACGATCACAGCGATCGCTCTAAACATCCTAGTAATGCTTGAGTGAGATAATGTAAACAGATGCAGAGTAAGGTTTTCAGATGCGATCGCCCATTAATCCCTAGTAATGGTTGAGTGAGATAACGTAAACAGATACAGGGTAAGCTTTTCAGGTGCGATCGCCCCAGCAATCCCTAGTAATGCTTGAGTGAGATAATGTAAACAGATACAGGGTAAGGTTTTCAGGTGCGATCGCTCTAGTAATCCCTAGTAATGGTTGAGTGAGATAATGTAAACAGATACAGAGTAAGGTTTTCAGGTGCGAACTGCTTGCAGCAGCGCTTCGCTATCGCCCCATTAATCCCTAGTAATGCTTGAGTGAGATAATGTAAACAGATACAGAGTAAGGTTTTCAGGTGCGAACTGCTTGCAGTAGCGCTTCGCTATCGCTCCACTAATCCCTAGTAATGCTTGAGTGAGATAACGTAAATAGATACAGGGTAAGCTTTTCAGGTACGATCGCTCTACTAATCCCTAGTAATGGTTGAGTGAGATAATGTAAACAGATACAGGGTAAGCTTTTCAGGTGCGAACTGCTTGCAGCAGCGCTTCGCTATCGCCCTAAACATCCCTAGTAATAGTTGAGTGAGATAATGTGAATAGATACAGGGTTTTTGGGTTGTAATAAGTGCGTTATTAATATTGTTGGGTTTCCTTGTCTGAGCCTAACCTATTTCTATCAAACTAGCGACTTATTTCAATTTTATTAATCTTTATAGTAGTTATTTCCTGGTTTAAATTGAAGGTGATACTAAGTTCTTCTAATTTTTAGGTGGCTTGAGTACATACATATAATAGATATACTTTACCTACCTTTTACCTGGAGTTTAGTATTATTCTTCTTTCTCACACACTACATAGCAAATAACTATTCTTCTCTTATGTTCCACAAAATAACTTCTTTATTGAGTTTACTAATAATTCTTGTTTGTCTTTCTACTCCTGTTATGAATAATAAATATCACTCTATTTCTATGCAGGAGGTCATAATTAAAGTTTCTCTTATCTTATTAAGCAATTCTAAGAAACATCATTAGTAAGTCTTTAGGTAAGTATATAGAGTATAATTAAACGCTGATTAACACAGATTTACACAGATGGTTTTTTATTTTATCAGACTGGGATAGCTACATTTAAAATTTGCTATAATTCTCTTGCTGATTAACTTTTACTACTTTTCTCTTGTCTTTGATGTTACTATAATATATATTTATGTAACTTTTTATCCCATCGGAACAATAAACTATTCTCCTTAACCTCATCTATCTCTTCACTTTCACCAATGAGGTCTTGATTTTTCTCTTCTAATTCTCGCATATAATGTCTGAGAACTCCCCCAACTGCGATCGCTCTAGTTTTGTGTAGTTGACGGGTTAACTCTAAAAACCATTCCCTATCAGCCACTAAATCAGCTTCTTTCACCTGATATTTCAGAATTTCAGGAATTAACACTTTTGGATCATGGTGTTTTTTAATCGCTCTTATATCAACTACTGGCTGATAATTCACCCTTAAACACTGCTGCCATAATGATACCCATTTAGCTTGAGAAATATAACCATGACTGAAATATGAAGGTTGTACCATCGCTAAAAGGTGTATATGTGGGTGTGCTGATATTCCATCTTTACCTTTGGTGACTTCTATAGACTTTACCCAACCTTTAGCTGGCCATGCTTTTAACTCTGACAAACGTTTAAAAGCTTTGTTTATTTCATCTAAGGTTTCTCTGAGTTCTTCAATGTTGCAATTTCTTACCGTCAGAGTGATAAACAACCAACGGTATTTAGGGTAATCTGTGACAACTTGAGGGAGAATCTGATAAGCTTTTGCTTTCCACATCATAGAACGTCGCCACTGACAAACTGGACAGTGACGCACTCGACAAAATCGCGCATTTGTTAATTTTAACTTGAGAATATCTGCTGATTCTTCTGGAATTAAGCGAAACTCTAGCCACTCAGAACAGCTTTTCAAACGCCAAGCATATTCATTGAAATGATCTTCACCTGCTTGAGCGTAAAATTCAGCAACTTTATCAGCATTAATTCGATGCTTTTCCCAAGTTTTACCTATAGGATCAACATCTGTTAAATTTGGTGTATTTTGACTTTGTTGATATTTCTCTGGAGAAGAAAAATTAAAGCTTTTATCTGAGGTTTGAGCAGACACAAATTTATGGAACTCCCCTAATTATGAGAAACGCGGATGAACGCGGATAAACGCAGATGGGTTTAGAAATTACGAACAACACGCTTTATCTCTACTTTGGGATTCCCAAAATTAATTAATAGACATAGAGTAAGTCCAGAGGCTTTAAGATAATTCATACATTGGGCAAAATTCTTACTATCTAGTGCTGTTACTGCCTTTAACTCCACAATAATAGCATTTTCTACCAACAAATCAGCCCTATAATTACCCACAACTATACCGTCATACAAGACTTCCAGTATTTTTTGCTGCTCAACCAACAAACCAGTTTTCCGTAACTCATGCACCAGCGCATTTTCATAAACCTGCTCCAAAAAACCAACCCCCAAAGTATTACCAACCTTAAAAGCACATCCAATAATCTGCTCCGTAATCCCATTCAACTCCAATCTGCGTTCATCAGCGTTCATCTGTGTTCCCTCCAATAAAAAAATCAGCAAATGTACGCAACCCAACGCCAAAACATCCGCGTTAATCTGCGTACATCTGCGTTCTAATTAATGCACCAACTCAATAGCCCGCTTAGTCAACGCCTCCGCAGTCAAGCCATTAAAAGCCATCAACTCACCCGCACTAGCCGTAGTTTCCCCACGCTTCCAGGCAAAAGAATCACGCTGAGAATTACTGCGTAACATGATAGGTTCTAACATCGCCCCAGCGCCACCTGTCACACCAATTAAGGCATCTCCACCAAACAATTGCTCAAAATCGGCATCACTTAAAAAACCGTTATCAGGTTCAGAACAAGTATCCCAAGCAGTATCATGAGGACGATATAAACGACGAGGATTGATAATAGAAACAATCTTCACACCAATACCTTCAGTTTCTAAAAAAGCCGCCGCTTCAAACACAGGAATTAAAGTCAAATCGCCAATTACAGCAAATACAACAGTCTTCCCACCAGCCACTTCATGTAATAACACCGCACCATCAATTAAGCCTTTTTCAGTTTGGGCAAAGGTGCTACGAATTGGCAAAGGAGACTTACTAGCAGTAATCACAATGCCCTTATTTTTTGTTTGCAAAGCCCAGTCATAACAGACTTGAATACTGTTAGCATCTGGGGGAAATAATGGGAAGACATTTCCCGTTCTCATCAAAGAAGCAAAATAAGCTTCAATTTCTGGTCTTTGGTGAGTCCAACCGTTGCGTCCTTGTTCTAAAGCCCCCGCAGTAAATAATGTAATTGTTGAAGGTGTTTTGCGGCGTAATTCTGCCATTGCTTGGGTGACAGTTTGCCAAATTGGTAAACCATTGATAGCAAAAGATTCATAGGAACACCACAAAGTTCTCGCCCCCATTAAGGATAATCCAGCCGCTAAACCAGCACAAGCATCTTCGCTCAAAGGTTCGTAAACTTGCCCAGATGGGGCTTGATGATAGGTGTCATCGGTGGTGGGGTGAATGATTTTTAATGCCTCATTAATATTACCAATTCCTGAAGCGGCGTTACCATCAGCGTTAGTCACAAGGAAGTTTTTATCTTTATTTCCTACTACTCCCACCAGCTTACCCATGACAGTTGTAGAAACTTGGGGAACTGCGCCAACTTGATATTCTACTAATGGTAATTCGCCAATTTCTGCTAAAGGTAATTCAAATTCTGTGACTACTGTTTTCGCAGCCGGACCACCTCCAGCCCGTTCGGCATTTGTCCGCACAATTTGCCATGCTGGGGCTGATAATGCCCGTTTTTGTAAGGCGCTGACGATATGGGGCGCGGTTAAAGTATCTTGAGGATAGAGGTTGTGTGATTTTGCCCCTAAAGCGTGAACCCCAGCCCCTTTGAGTTGTTTGATAATAAATACTGTTAATTTTCCGCCAAGTGCTGAACGGGCGGCTTTATCCATACCTACTAATACCGCTTTGGTAAATTCTAGGCGCTTGGCAAAGGAAAATACCGTACTATCAACATATTCACCTGCTTGGTTTTGGTCGTCAAAATCTTTGGCGTTGACTAATACGACTTCGGCAAAACCGTTACCTTGCCAATAGGCAATCATCTCTGCGTTGGTTTTCAGAGATACCATGCTGTGGTGTTCTTGGCTGTAACCGTTCCACACTAATATGGGCAAGAAGTTGGTAGCGGTGGGGTAAGCGGTGTTAAAATGTGCCATTGCACTCATGATATAGGGTTCACCCAGTCCCCCGTCTCCCAGGGTGAAGGGGAAGAGTTTATCACGGTGCAACAGGGCTGCGGCCATGGCGAAATGTTGTCCTTGTCCCAGGGGGCCAGCCGGTGCGAGAATGCCGGGAATGTAGCCGGATAGGTGTCCTAATAATCCATGCTTTTCTCGAAAGCGATCGCCCAATTGTTGTACTGTAGAAATGCCCATGTCTTCTAAGGAACGGTCTAAGAACATGGCGCTATAGAAACCAGGGGCGTGATGTCCTACTTCGGTGATAATGTTTTTATGTCCCAGCATGACCAAAGCTGCATAAGCCTCCGCTTGGCTGGCAAAACCGCCGGGATGGCCAGAAGCCTTACTAGCACTGATGTGTAGGGTGAGGTAGCGCAGGGCATCAGCGGCGAGTAAGGTTTGATATACTGCTGTTGTATCTGTTGGGGATGCGATCGCCCTCTTGCCCGATTCTATCACGGGAGTTGCCCCATAAGTTTCAAAATCTGGCAATGCTTCCCCAAAATATTGTATCCCTTCACAAAAATTTGGAACTGCGGAAGCTGCCTTTGTCGTAATTACTGTCATGTTGAGTACCTGAATAAAATCGGAAAAACTTGAGTTTCTGGTTTAATGTAACCAAGATTTTACATCTTTGAGGATCTAATAGTTAATTGCTTTTTCGCAATATCACCATAAGTAGCTTAAATACTCATCTCACATGATTACTTGTTTTTCCTTTCATGTCATTAAATCAGTATACGTAGGGGTTTAGCAGTGCTAAACCCCTACACATCTAGTTTTTTTGATAATCTTGTGAAAATTCAAATCTCAAGGGTTTATAGTTGAAGTTGAGTTATTGTGTAATTAATTGTGTAATCAAAATAGGAGAAAATTATGCAACTACTACCAGGACCAAAAGCACCAGCCACTATTCAAGTTTTAAACTGGATATTCAGACCCATGAGTTATTTGACAGAATGCGCCAAGACTTATGGTGATTTATTCACTTTAAAATTGCAAAGTAATTTACCACCAATGTTATTTGTTCATTCTCCTGAAGCAATGCAGCAGGTGTTAAGTAATGATCAAAAAGACTTGGAAGCACCAGGAGATTTAAACAGTATTTTTCAATATTTACTGGGCAAAAATTCTGTCATTAGTCTTAGTGGTAAAGCACATCAACGTCAACGTCAATTAATTATGCCTCCTTTTCACGGGGAAAGAATGCGAACTTATGCAGAATTAATTGAGAATATTACCACAAAAGTTTTTAATCAACAACCAAAAAATCAATCTTTTAATATTAGGAACATTACCCAAGATATCACTCTTCAGGTAATGATGGAAGCTGTTTTTGGCATTTATGAAGGAGAACGAGCAGAAAAACTTAAACATTTACTTTGTGAAATTTTAGAACAGGGTAGCAGTCCTTGGAGAGTTGCTTTTCTCTATCTTCCCAAATTGAAAGAAATCATAGGAATTTCTGAAATTTGGAAAAGACAAATGAAGAAACAGGAAAAAGCTGATCAACTCATTTATCAGGAAATTCAAGAAAGAAGAGAAAATTTTGATCCTAATCGCACAGATATTCTTAATTTACTTATGTCTGCTCAAGATGAAAACGGTCAACCTATGACTGATGCAGAATTAAGAGATGAATTGATGACTTTATTAGTCGCAGGTCATGAAACTACAGCCACAGCTATTTCTTGGGCTTTTTACTGGATTCATAAACTCCCGGAAGTTCGAGAAAAGCTATTAGTCGAATTGGATAGTTTAGGAGAAAATCCTGATTATAGCACCATCTTTAAATTACCATATTTAACTGCTGTCTGTAATGAAACATTAAGGATTTATCCTGTAGGAATGCTAACTTTTCCTAGAAAAGTAAAAACACCTATTTCTCTTTGTGGTTATCAACTTGAAGCAGGTACAATTATTATGGGTTCAATTTATTTAACTCATCAACGGGAAGATATTTATCCTCAACCCGAAAAATTCAACCCAGAACGCTTTTTAGAAAAACAATTTTCTCCCTATGAATTTCTACCTTTTGGTGGTGGGGCAAGACGTTGTATCGGTTTAGCATTTGCCCAAATGGAAATGAAATTAATATTAGCTAAAGTTCTGAAAACATGGTCAATGAAATTAGTTAATACCGATGAAATTAAACCACAAAGACGGGGTTTAGTTACAGGCCCAAATGGTCCGATAAATTTAGAAATTCAGAATCTTCGTCAACCAAAATCTGTAAACTTAGAAACAGTCACAGTTTAACAGCAATAATTTCTCAAACAAGATCCCTGATTTATTGAATAAATTGGGGATCTATAGTAATCCTAAATAAGACGTATTTGTATAACCTGCCGTAAACATACATCTCTTCCTTCTCTACCTCTGCGCTCTCTGTGCCTCTGTGGTTCGTTCTCCGACAACCACTCAAATAGGATTGCTATATTATTGTAACTAATCTCCACTAAAATTTTACCTAATTTACTTGCAATTTGCCGTAAATATTAATAATATAAAAAAGCCAGGTTTCTATGTCATAAGAGATATGCAAGAATACGACGTTATCATCATCGGTGCTGGACACAACGGTTTAGTTTGTGCAGCTTATTTACTCAAAGCAGGTTATAGCGTCTTACTACTAGAAAAACGTCCTGTTCCCGGTGGTGCAGCCACAACAGAAGAATGTATCCCAGACAAAGCACCAGGTTTTAAATTTAACTTGTGTGCCATTGACCATGAATTTATTCATTTGGGTCCAGTAGTAGAAGAATTAGAACTGACAAAATATGGCTTAGAATATCTAGAATGTGACCCAGTTGTATTTTGTCCTCACCCCGACGGTAAATATTTCTTAGCACATAAATCATTAGAAAAAACCTGTGCAGAAATCGCTCGTTACAATGAAAGAGATGCTAAAAAATATGCCGAGTTTACAAATTATTGGCAACGGGCAATTAACGCCATGATTCCCATGTTTAATGCCCCACCCAAATCAATTATAGATATTTTCGGTAACTACAATCTGCAACAAGTTAAAGATTTATTTTCTGTAGTTGGTTCTCCCGCCAAAAGTTTTGATTTTGTGCGAACAATGTTAAACAGCGCCGAAGATATTCTTAATGAATGGTTTGATGAAGAATTTCTCAAAGCTCCCCTATCTAGATTAGCATCAGAATTAGGTGCGCCACCTTCTCAAAAAAACCTGGCAATTGGGGTGATGATGATGGCTATGCGTCATAATCCTGGAATGGCTAGACCTCGCGGCGGTACAGGTGCATTGGTGCAAGCCTTGGTGAAATTAGTTAAGAGTAAAGGTGGGGTAATTCTCACAGACCAGCACGTAGAAAAGATTTTAATTAATGATGCTAAAGCCGAGGGTGTGCGGGTGGCAGGTGGTAAAGAATATCGAGCTAAACAGGGAGTAATTTCTAATATTGATGCTCAAAGATTATTCTTACAAATGACAGAAAAAAGTGATATTGATGCCGTTGATCCTGATTTATGGGAAAGGTTAGAACGCCGCATTATCAACAATAATGAAACTATCCTCAAAATAGATTTAGCATTAGATGAACCCTTGCATTTTTCTCATCATGATCATAAAGATGAATATCTCATTGGTTCAATTCTCATTGCTGATTCTATGAATCATGTAGAACAGGCTCATAGTAAATGTACATTAGGCGAAATTCCCGATTCTGATCCCTCCATGTATCTCGTCATGCCTAGCGCCCTTGACCCCAGTTTAGCACCACCTGGAAAACATACTTTATGGATTGAATTTTTTGCACCTTATCAAATTGCTAATGCAAAAGGTACAGGTTTAAAAGGAACAGGTTGGACTGATGAATTGAAAAATCAAGTTGCAGATAGAGTAATTGACAAATTAGCAACTTATGCCCCCAATGTGAAAAAAGCAACTATCGCTAGAAGAGTAGAAAGTCCAGCGGAATTAGGAGAAAGATTAGGAGCATATAAAGGAAATTATTATCATATTGATATGACAATGGATCAAATGATATTTTTCCGACCTTTACCCGAATTAGCTAATTATAAAACTCCCATTGATAATCTCTTTTTAACAGGCGCAGGAACACATCCCGGCGGTTCAATTTCCGGGATGCCAGGACGCAATTGTGCGAGGATCTTTTTGCAAAATAAGCAACCCTTCACTCAAGCTTTAAAAGATGCTGGAAACTCGATTAAGTCTACAGTTGGTTCTGTATTTGGGATGAATTAGAGAATACAGATGTAGGGTGCGTTACGCTGCGCTAACGCACCAATTTTTAAAATACATTAAAAACTCCTATTGATTCTGATTTCAAATTTCTCAAATATCGTGTACAATGTACTGATGACTTATTTTTCTAGTCATACATTTGTATTACTGATATTATATTGCACTTATGGAAAAACTGACAGTAAAAAACTTTTTAAATATCAAAGATATTGAATTTAATTTATCCAAGATAAATATTATTATTGGGCAACAGGCTAGTGGTAAAAGCATACTTGCTAAATTAGTTTATTTCTTTAAAGATTTTTTCATTAAATATCGTTCTTCAATCCAGAATAAGCAAAAAAAAGCAGAATTTGATAAAAGTATAATTACAACGTTTAAAATTATATTCCCTGAATATTCTTGGAAAAATCAGGAGTTTCAAATTTTATATGAATTTAATAGTTATTCCGTAGCTTTAAATAACCAAAAATCAGATGATAAGAAGTCTAAATTATCTTTGATATATTCTGAACATTTAGTTAAAGTTCGCAGAAAAATCTTAAGCGAATATAACAAAAAAACCATTGAATATGCAGAAAATAACCCTGAGAAAATAATTGAAGAATACTACAACACAATTTTTAGTAAATATGTTCTGAGAGATGTTAATAGTCTTGACTTGATAACTTTCATCCCTGCTGGAAGATCGTTTTTTGCTAACTTACAAAATAATATTTTTTCCTTTTTATCAGAAAATATACTCATAGATTATTTTCTAAAAGAATTTGGTTCAGCTTATGAAAGAGTAAAAAATTTGTATCATGTTAGAAAATTTATTCATCAATTAAAGCCAAGTGATTCAATTGATGAATTAATTAATCAGATAATAGTTGGTAATTATTCCTATGAAAAAGATCAGGACTGGATATTATACACTAACGAAACAAACAAAAATAGAAGGACTAATTTATCACATTCATCCTCTGGACAGCAAGAGGCTCTACCTATGACACTTATATTAGCTATTTTGCCTTTTATTAGCTCAACAACACGCCTTTTCATTATAGAAGAACCAGAAGCACATTTATTTCCTACATCACAAAAACATATTGTAAGTTTAATAAGCCAGGTTTTTAATACAACTGAAAAAAAGCATAAATTCTTCATTACTACTCACAGTCCTTACATATTAACTGCTTTTAATAACTTAATTCAAGCAGGTAACACTCTGAAAGCATTAAGAGAGAAACCTGAACAAAATGATTTACTAAAAGATTTATTTAAAATAGTTCCAGAAAATCAAACACTAGATATTAATGATGTTGCTGCTTACACCATCAAAAATGGTATGATTGAAAGTTTGATAAATGAAGAAAATAACTTGATTGATACAAATATCATTGATGACGTATCCAACGAATTTAGTCAAGTGTTTGAAAAATTAATAGAACTTGAATTTGGAGAATAACATCTGTGGATTTAGATAAATGTTCCGAAAAAATCAACTATAAAAATATATTAATAGAAGAAAAGAAAAGTAGTAAAATAATTTTTGCTAATGAAAATTTAATAGAAGTCACTAAAGTTCAAGTAGATGACTGTTTAGATATTCAAGGAGTTAAATGTGATTGGTTACTAATTATTAATGAACCTTATATCGAAATTTATATAGAATTAAAAGGTTCTGACGTAGAACACGCTTTTGACCAAATTGAAAATACTATTAAAATTGTCTCAAAAAATTATAAAACAGTCCTCAAATATTGCTATATAATCACAACTAGATGCCCTATAAACTCAGCACAAATTCAAGTTAAAGCAAAATCATTTAAAAGTAAATATAATGCAGTGCTAAAAGTTAAAAAAACAGGATCTAATGAAAGTTTTAATACGTTCATTGTAGATAAATAAATGTATTATTTATGATATTGTATACTATCACATGGAAATCTAGGATTCAGATTTCAAGAGATTAATAATTGAAATGAAGTAAAATAATCAATATAAAATAAACCCTAACCTTCACCCTATGCCCACTGAAACAGTAACTCTCCAAATCCCAGAAATTATCTATCAGCGATTAGTTAATACTGCTAATGCTATTCAACGTCCCTTAGAAGAAGTAATGCTTCATGCTTTGCAAGTTGGTAGTCCACCAGCTTGGGATGATGTCCCGGAAGAATTTCAAGCTGAAATTGCCGCATTAGATAAGCTAGATGACAATACTCTTTGGCAAATTGCCAATAGTCGAAAAACAGCAGATGATATGGACAGATATAACATCCTGCTTGATCATAACTCTAGGGGTATACTTACAGAAGTAGAAAAATTAGAGTTGATGTCACTTCGACATGAGGCTGATTTATTTATGTTATGTAAAGCCCAAGCAGCAGTATTACTCAGTTGGCGAGGGTATCGTTTATCAAATTCTTAAATTGTTGTGTCTACATATATTTCTGAAAGTTTAAGACAAAAAATCATAGAAAGGGATAAATCACGTTGCTGTTATTGCTTGACATCTGAAGCAAATAGCGGTATTCCTATGACTTATGATCATATTCACCCAGTTTCTAAGGGTGGAGAAACAACTTTTGAAAATCTTTGTTTAGCTTGTCGTTCATGCAACGAATTCAAAAGTGATGCAGTTGAATCTATAGATCCTTTGAGTGGTGAAACTATACAACTTTTTAACCCTCGTCAACAGAAATGGACTGACCATTTTGGATGGAGCGCTGATGGTACAAGATTAGAAGGTATAAATGCTATTGGTCGGACTACAATAGTTAAGCTACGAATCAATAATCCAGTAATTCTGATTGCTCGAAAGCGTTGGGTAATTAGTGGTTGGCATCCTCCTCTTGATTGATAGCATATAAACAAATAACTTATAAAGCATCTCATTTATTATAAAGACCAACACTTTTGCCTATATTCCTACTGACTACCGTTTCTGTAGCCCGATAAATTCTGCTTCGTGAATAGTCCTAAAAAAGTAGTACATTAAAAAGTGCATCTAGTAACATTAAAATTTTGATTAAATCACCTGTGCGGAAAATCGTTATTGCTGGTAACTGGAAAATGTTCAAAACCCAGGCAGAATCCGCAGAATTTTTAAGCGGATTTTTGCCTCACCTGGAGGAAACCCCCTCAGAACGAGAAGTGGTATTATTTCCTCCCTTCACAGACCTAAGCCTGGTGTCTAAATCTTTGCATGGTAGCCGTGTAAATTTGGGCGCACAAAACGTCCACTGGGAAGAACATGGAGCATATACAGGCGAAATTTCCGCCCCCATGCTCACTGAAATCGGTGTGCGTTTTGTCATTGTTGGACACAGTGAAAGACGGCAATTCTTTGGAGAAACTGACGTAACTGTCAATCTCCGTCTTAAAGCCGCCCAAAAGCATGGACTCACACCCATTCTCTGCGTTGGGGAAACTAAACAACAACGAGACGCAGGGGAAACAGAATCAATAATTAGCAACCAATTAAAAAAAGACTTGGTAGATATTGATCAAACTCACCTAATTATTGCTTATGAACCAATTTGGGCAATTGGTACTGGTGATACCTGTGAATCCAAGGAAGCAAATCGGGTAATTGGCTTAATTCGCAGTCAATTAACTAATCCCCTAGTTCCTATCCAATATGGCGGTTCAGTCAACCCGAATAATATTGATGAAATTATGGCACAACCAGAAATTGACGGCGCTCTCGTTGGTGGCGCTAGTCTAAAAGCTGATAGTTTTGCCAGAATTGTCAACTATCAATAATGGGGATTGGGGATTGGGGATACATCAATTAAAAGTTAAAAAATTTCATGTCTAACAACTTAACTATCCGAGATCACTGTTTTACCTGGGGAAAGCGGACTTATCTCATGGGAATTTTGAATGTCACCCCGGATAGTTTTAGTGATGGTGGTAAATTTAACACCACCTCAGCGGCTTTAACCCAGGCAGAAGCAATGGTTTCGGCTGGTGCTGATATTATTGATATTGGTGGACAATCAACCCGTCCAGGGGCAGAACAAATATCCCTAGAAGCAGAACTTGAGCGGGTGCTATCTGTCTTGGAGTTGCTACGTCCAGTTATTGATATTCCTATTTCTATAGATACAACTAGAGCAGAAGTAGCCAAAGCCGCAATTACCGCTGGAGCAGATATAGTTAATGATATTTCTGCTGGTACATTTGACCCCCAAATGTTGCCAACTGTTGCTAGTTTAAATGTGCCGATTGTGTTAATGCACATCCGAGGAAAACCCCAAACTATGCAAAAATGTACTGATTATGAAGATTTAATTGCTGATATTTATAAATTTTTATCTGAGCAAATTACAAAGGCTACACTTTTGGGAATTGACCCAAATAAAATAATTATTGATCCTGGTATTGGTTTCGCTAAAAACCATGACCAGAATTTAGAAATTTTTCGCTGTTTAGAATCACTAAAAACACTTAATTCTCCAATTTTGGTGGGAGCATCTCGTAAAAGTTTTATTGGTAATATTCTTAATCAACCAGATCCAACATTACGGGTTTGGGGAACAGCCGCAGCTTGTTGTGCGGCTATTTTTAATGGTGCAGATATTCTCCGAGTCCACGATGTTCGAGAAATGCAAGAAGTTACTCTGGTAGCAGATGCTATTTTTCGTGATAGCGCAGCGTGGCGTTAGCCATAGGTTAGGAGGTAGGGGCGCGGGGCTCGCGCCCAGTTAATGGTGTCAAGCTCTAATTAGATCCATTCCCATTACCTTTACCATTGCCATTACCCTTTCCATTAGTGGGATTTTTACCATGATTTTCTTGTACTGAATCAGAAATCAATTCCTGAAACATTTCTGTTGAGTTAGCAGGATCTACAAAGACAATTTTGGCATTATTGCTTTCACCCAGTTTTTGACTAGCATCTACATAATCTTGGGCAACAAGATACCTTAAAATATCTTTACTTTCGGGGTGAGAACGCAAGGCTTCAGCAATTATTTCTATTGATGTTCTAGTTCCTTCCGCTCGTTTAACTGCTGCTTGTCGTTCTCCTTCTGCTGCTTCTATTGCTGCCTTTTTTTTAATTTGTGCTGTTTGTTGTTCTTGCATTGACTTGCGTACAGCTTCTGGTGGGGTGATACTTTGAATATCTAAACGGATAATTTCAATTCCCCATGCGGATGTAATTGGATTTAATACACCTAATATGCTTCCGTCCATCTCGTCTCTGGACATATTAGTATCCTCTAAGGAATTTTGAGCGATATTTTCCCGAAGGGTGGTTGTGGCTAAGTTAGCTAAAGCTGTTTCTAAGTCATCAATAGCATAAAAGCTTTTTTCAATGTCTTTGATCCGCCAGTAAAGAATTGCATCAACTTCTAAGTAAACTCCGTCTTTAGTAATTACATTTTGCGGTTTTATATCTAATAACTGCTCTCTGGTTGTATTCTCCATCACAACTTGATCGAGAATGGGAACTATGAAACTTAGTCCAGGATTTAGTTTGCGATGATACCGCCCCAAGCGTTCAACTAAGGCGACATCTCCTTGATTTACCATCTTTGCAGATGCGAAGGCATAACCTACTAGAGCTAAAAATATGATAAAAATTATTGGGTCCATTCAGTTATTCTCCTCTTTCGGCTTCGGGCAGAATTGATTGTTAGGGTGATGGCTGGCATTAACTGTAAATTAAAATGGGTTAATTGCGTAATTTCCCGATTGTTAACTATAAAAATGATAAACCTGCGATCGCATTATAGGCGATCGCTACACCTCTAATCATGAGTTGCCGAAAAAAATAACCTAAGATGTATAATAATTATGTTTTGGGTCTAGATTTTTTGAGTGGAAACCTAGAAAACCAACCTTTCGACTTAAACTAAAATCCAGTAGTAAATAGTCTGATAATCCCCAAGATAGTACCTAAAGGACCGGCTACAGTATTAACTCTATCACCAGTTTTAGCTAACCCGTTGCGATCAACTACGACAACATCATTGTTGCGAAGGATCGGATTGGTTTCCTCATTAATTCCCTTAGATAAATCCACTTTAATTGGACGTTTAGTAACTGTACCATTGGTATTGAGGCGAATTAATTCTACAGTTCCTTTACTGGCTCTACTATCATTAAAACCACCAGCGGCTAATAATGCCTGATTTAAAGAGCTATTTGGTTGTAATCTTACCGCCCCTGCTCTTTTGACTTCACCCACTACACCCACTTCAATAGTATTTGGGGACAAAGTTGTTGTTGCTAATTGGGTAGATTCAGCGGCACTAATATCCGTAGCTGTAGGAATGATGATAGTATCGCCATCTTGCACCACTATGTCTTGATTGATATCACCGCTTTGTAGTAATTCCCATAGGTTAATATCTATAGTTTGTTCCGTACCAGTTCGGGTAGGACGGCGTAATTTAATCTTCCGAACATCCGCAATGGACGTAATTCCCCCTGCTAGTTGTAAGCTCCGCATGACAGTGGGTAAACCACCACCAGCACCACCACCCTCTGCCCCACCGGCATTTCCAGCAGTAACAAGATAAGAACCAGGACGGTAAACTTGACCAATTACCACCACTGTGCGGGGTGAACTTTGACTAGCGGCAAAGTTAGCTGCAAATAAATTCCGGGCTTCAGCCACATTCAAACTGGCAGCAGTGGGGACAATTATGGTGTCTCCATCTCGTAAGGTAATCTCCTGAGATATTCTACCTGTTTGCGTCAATTCCTTTAAATTTAGGGAAACTGTCTGCTCTCCAGAACGTCCTACCTTGCGGCGTAATTGTACTTGAGTTACATCTGCTGCTAGTGTCACACCTTGAGCGCTGGTCAGGGCAGCTAATACTGTTGGATATTGGACACCGGGGTTATTTCCTGCTCCCCCTTCCAAGCTGAGGGTATAAGCACCCGGTCTTGTTACTTCCCCAGCAACAAACACATTAATGGGACGGGGTGATAATAAGTTGACGGAAATGAGCGGACGTTTGAGAAAGCGAGCATATCTTCTGGCGATTGTATCAGCAGCTTGTTCTGTGGTTAAGCCCGAAACGGGGATACTACCAATTAAAGGCATATTAATTGAACCACCAGGAGGAACTTGATATTCACCCGTATATTCTGGTACTTCAAATACATTGACACGGATGCGATCGCCGCCGCCTAATAAATAATCTGTAGCGATACTGGGTGTTGATTTTACTGGCTGTTTTTGCGCTAAACTCACCGATGGCAAAGTGATATTCACTGTTGTTAACAATGCTAAACCCATAGTTGAGTGGGTGAGAAATTTACACAAATCTTTATTAAGCATATTTACCTGAGAATTGAAAATGACGATATTTAGAGTTATTCGGAAACATTTTAACATCGAGTATACTGAAGAATCCTAGTGACTCAACAATTTTATTTTCTAATAAATCTTTAGTTTTCCGGACATAAATAATTTGTTGCGTAAGGAATTTGATTTTAAATCTTCTCTGAATGTTAGGAAATATTTTCAGTGCTTTTTGCAAGTTACGGTTCCTCGCTGATAACAATTTTCGTCCTATGTCAACAACTAATTCATCCGCTGATGGTACAGTCATAACACTAAATTTATCAGGAATTATTAACACATAAGTAACTGACTTTTAGAATCATCAAATAATTCGCAAAAATTACTACTTATGGGTGATTTATCTCTCTTATTTTCTACCTGTTTGTACTAATTAAGCGGATGATTTCGGATTTGAATTTGATGGATAAAAAACTCTTCTAGAGATTGACGTGACAGATTCATAGTGATAACTTTTCCCCCCATTAACCTCAAACTAGACAGAAAATCATAATAATCTTCTTGGAGTATACCCTGCCAAGAACCATCAGACCTAAATTCTAAATTACCTATCCATTTTCTCAAGATTTCCCCGTCTCCGCCTTGACCTTTAACATGATAGGTGTTTTGATTACCTAAAAGTTCATTGAGAGAACCGCAACAGATTAATTCTCCTTGATCAAGAATAGCCACGCGATCGCAAATTTGTTCCACTTCACTCAATACATGACTATTAAAAAATATGGTTTTACCAGATGCTTTCAAAGCAAGAATAATTTCTCGCATTTGGTAACGCCCCAGAGGATCAAGTCCAGACATAGGTTCATCCAAAAAAACTAAATCTGGATCATTGATTAACGCCTGAGCCATACACACGCGCTGAAGCATTCCCTTAGAATAGCGCCGCATTTGCTTTTTACGAGCATCGGCTTGGGATAATCCCACTAATTCCAACAATTGGGGAATGCGTTGACGTTGTAACTTTTGGGGAATTTGAAATAAACCCGCTGTTAATTGCAAAAATTCCCAACCGCTCAGATATTCGTATAAATAGGAATTTTCTGGGAGGTAGCCAATATGCTGCTTGACTTTAGCGTTGCCTATGGGTTTACCTAACAATAATCCCCTTCCAGATGTAGGGCGGATAATTCCCAACAATAATTTTAACAACGTGGTTTTACCCGCACCATTAGGACCCAACAGACCAAAGGTTTCTCCTGGGTACACTTGTAAAGAACAGTTTTTGAGCGATACAACCTTTTGATTGAGCCAAAACCCCGTGCGATAGACTTTTCGCAATTCAGAAGTCAGGACTACAGGTTGTTTATCTAGGGGATTTTGCTGAGAATCGGGGTTGTCTACAACAGAATTCATAGCGATGAAACTACCAACTACTGACTATTTAGAGCTAACTACAGATTAACCGATGCTGAGGATTTTCATAACACACCTTTAGAACTAGGAATTGTTTCTGCCCGCCGGGGATCAATTTCCACCGCTATTCGCATGGCTCTAGCAAAAGCTTTGAATGTGGCTTCAATAATATGATGGGAATTAATTCCATCCAATTGGCGAATATGTAACGTCATTTGGCTATGATTCACCAACGCCACAAAAAACTCCCGCACTAACTGGGTATCATAAGTTCCCACCCGTTGAGTAGGAATTTCTAAACCATAACTGAGATGAGGTCTACCAGAAAAGTCTAAAGCAACTTGTACCAAAGCTTCATCTAAAGGCGCAAGAAAATTCCCAAACCGGACAATTCCCTTTTTATTACCCAAAGCTTGGAATAAAGCTTGTCCCAAGGTAATCCCCACATCTTCGTTAGTATGGTGATCATCAATTTCCCAATCACCTTTAGCTTGAATGTCCAAATCAAAAAGCCCATGAGAAGCGATTTGATGGAGCATATGATCTAAAAAAGGAATACCTGTAGAAACTTTACATATCCCTGTACCATCCAGATTGATAGTAACGTGAACATCTGTTTCACCAGTAGTGCGGTGAACTGAAGCTATCCGATGAGTTTGTTTATTAGTCATTTGTCAGTTGTCAGTTGTTAGTTGTTAGTTGTCAGTTGTCAGTTGTCAGTTGTCATTGGAAAAATTCTTTCTCCCCACATCCCCCACATCCCCCACATCCCCCACATCCCCCACATCCCCCACATCCCCCACATCCCCCACATCCCCCACATCCCCCA